>CAZEZV010000048.1:0-19042 GCA_964516725.1 uncultured Phycisphaeraceae bacterium | reverse complement strand
CGCAGCGAATTGAGTTCTGGAGGCACAAGATACCATCGATTTGAGAAAACTCAACTGAATTTGAGGGTTTGTTTAGGGTTCTGTGGTCAGCCCGAGAATGCGGAGGGTGTGTCTTTGGGCTTGGGAAAGTTCGCCCCTCGAAAAGCCCGCGAGGAAAAGCAGGCGGACAATGAAAGCGTTGCAAGGAACTTTTCGCACAAAAACATGGCGGCTGTGGAGCGATGACGGCGCTCTTGGGCACGCCGCAGTGCGGGCGCGATGGGCGTCGCAGTTCTGGCACACGCTGGGAACGTTTGGGCATCCGTTTCATGTGTTCTTTGCGTGCGTCTGGTGTGTTGCGTGCGTGGGGCCTGCGGCGGGTGTTGAGGTGTTGTGGGTGCCGCTGGTGGTGGCGGTGGTGACGCGATTGCCGTTCGTGTGGCGCGCCTGGGGAGATGTCGTGATTCAGCCTGCACTCCTGTGCGCGTTGCTGCTCGCTGGGTGGGGAGCGATTTCGACGAGCTGGAGCGATTCGCCCGCGCAGGGGTGGCATGAAGTGCTGAACGTTCGCTGGATGCTCGCCGCGTGGGCGATGTGGGGCGTAATGAATCGGCGGCGGTGGTTTGTTGGGTGCATGTGCGTGGGGCTGATGGTGGCGGTTGGCGCGCAGTGTGTTGAGTATGTTGGGTTGAAGGATGGCGTTGCACTTTTTTCGCATCCGCCTGCACCGGATGCATTGGCCCGCGTGTCGGGGTGGTGGCATCAGCCTGCGCTGGGGGGGGCGATGCTGGTGGGGTCGCTGGGTCTGTTCATAGGGCCGCTGGTGTTTGGCGTTGGGTGGCGGCGGTGGTGTGGTGTTCTTGGGAGCGGGGCAAGTGTGCTTGGAATTGTGATGAGTGGATCGCGCGGGGCACTGCTTGCGGGGTTGGTGTTGAGCGTGCTGGTGTTGATGTTGCGAGTTGTGCTTGATGTGAAAGCCAAGCGGTGGGCGCGGGTTGGGCGGGTTGCAGGCGCAGGAGTCGTTGTTGCGGGCGTCTTGCTGGGCGTGCTGTTCGCGACGAGTTTCGGAGCGAAGATGCGGGACCGCATCGAGAGCGGCAGGGCGGAAGTGATGGCCGCGCTTGAAGCGGATGCCGATGTGAGTCAAGTGGACTTTGACAGCGACATGGGCGCGAGGTTGATCGCGGCGAGGGCAGCGCTCAGCGCGGCGAAGGAGCAACCGATTCGAGGTGTCGGCGCAGGGGGGTTTGACGCCGCGGCGATCAGGTATGCGACGGAGAACAACATCAAGATCGGCGAATGGCGCGTGACAAAACTCCGCACGGCGCACAACGTGTACCTGCATGCGCTGGCGACGCTTGGGATCGTCGGATTGCTGCTGGTGCTGGGCGCGATTGGATTTGGGGTGTGGGGCGCGAGTGTTGAGTGGCGTCAACATGGGCAGCATGCACTCGGCTGGTATGCGAGCTCGCCGCTGTTCGCGCTGATCGGGCTTGCGATCGTCGGCAACTTCGAAACGCTGCACACCAACATGAGCTCCGCGGCGTTCGTGACGATGCTGCTCGCGTTGTGCGGGTGGGTGAGGGTCGGGGAGGACGCAGTTCGTCTCGGTGATGAAACTCGTGCCACCGACGACGGCATTGCATAGTCGGTGGCACGGTTACCGCAACAACCCGCCCCGCCTCAGCGTCGACAACACCAGTTCCTCAACCGGGGTTGATGTGTCGACCAGTGCATGCGCAATGCCTCGCTCCAGGCACGCCCGCTTGACCGCAGCGTTGTGAGACGACAAACCCGCCTTGTATTGCGCGATGCTCGCGGGGCTGATCGTGACTTCCACTGCCTTCGCAGTTTCCGCGTCCGTCAGGCGCAGGTCACCGACCAATCCCGCCTCAGCGAGCGATGAAGGATCAAGCTCGCCCGGCGAGAGCACCTGCAAACACCACGTGTCATACGTGCCCGGCGCGCTGCCCGTCAGGAACGACAGGCCGCGCAGCGATTGCTGCGAGCCAAGCATGTCGGATATGTACACGCAGATGCCCCGGCCTGCGCTCGAAGAGCCGAGCGTGCGCAGTGCTTCAATGTGCTGATCCTCGCTGAGGCGAGCCGTGCGCTCGGGCTTCGCGGCGTCGATGATGAGTTCCAGCGCAAAGTCCGTCAAGCGCCTCGCCTGCGTCCGACCCCGCATTGGCGCAAGGCGTCGTGTCGGCTGCATCGCACGGCGCGCTTCTGACGCCGCTGAACTTCCAACCTCGCTTCCGTCTACGGTGCGCGGTACCAAGCCAATCGCGGAGAGCGTCACGCGATTCTGATTCACAAGCCCGACATACCCGAGCGAGGCCGCGAGGCGGCACGCGTACACGAGCTTGTTGGGCTCGCCCACATCCATCGACGCGCTGGCGTCGATGATGATGTGCAGCGAGAGGTCTTCCTCTTCGCGGAACAGCTTCACAAAGAGCTTGTCGAGCCGCCCCAGGATGTTCCAATCAATGTGCCGAAGGTCGTCGCCCGCGACGTATGGACGGAAGTCGGCAAACTCAACGCTGCGCCCGCGGCGCTTGCTGCGGCGCTCGCCCGGCAGCTTCCCCGCGAGCAACTTCTGGCTCACGATGTCAAGTCGATCAAGCGTGCCGACAAGCTTCGGGCCAAGCAGGTCCTCGACAGTGCGCGGGCGTTGAGACGTGGAGGGGAGCACGCAAGAACGTATGCGAGTCTTCGCGGGGAATACTGATGCTGGAAGTCGTGCCGCGGACCGCAGACCGCGGCTTCTTGTTCGTTGGCGAGCATCACAACGCGCTGGGCAAGCCGTAGCAACGGCGCCAGGCGCTGACTTGGCCCAGGTGCATCATGGGGTGGCCCAGGACGAGGAAGTTCACGAGAGTGCCGACGTAGGGGAATCGTTCTTTGCGGGCGGGATCGGTCATTTCGGCGAACATTTTGGCATCGGCTGCTTGTGCAAGTACGCCAAGCGCGAGGTCGCTGCCCCGATTGAATTGCGAGAGGACGGTGTCCCAGGATGGGTAGATTTTTCCTTCGGGGTCGTCTTGGCAGGGTGCACCGGCTTTGAAGAGGGGCTCCCACTCTTCTGGGGCGCGGATGCCGGCGGGGGCGGCGACGCCGAGGATTTCCGGGAGGCGTGCGAAGTAGAGGGAGAGGTGGCCGTAGACGAAGGTTGGGTGATTGGTGTCGATGGATTGGCCGGTGATGGCGTTGCCCTTTGGTTTGCGCGAGGCGACTTTGGTGTCAATGCCTTTGGCGAGCGCGTCGGCGTAGCCCTTGGTGAACTTTGCGTTGCTGACCAGGACTGAGGCAAAATTGCTCATGGGAGTATTCCTTTGACTTGAGGCGGGCGTGATGTGTGACGAAACGGTGTGAGAGAAAACGTACTCAACTTGAAAAGGAAGCCCTCCCTGACGGTCGGGCTGCGTGCAGGTTGGGCAGCATGTCATTTGACAGATGCCGAATAGGTTCGTGGGTGACCGAGAAAATGTGTCGTGCGATGCAAGGCCCGATAGGCCCAAACTGGCTTTGTAGTAGTGCGCTTTCGCGTGCAAGGTCCGTATTGGGGCTTTGGTTGGGGCGCAGGGATGGCGCGTGTCGCCATAAGCATCGCGCTGCATAAAGCAACAAAAGGCGACAAAGTCGTTGTTCTCGGGCAGATTTTCCGTGTTACCCCAAAGTCCCCCCCTTGCCCCGTCGAAACAGACTGACGCGTGGCCGGATGAAAGCACCTTTGAGTTCAGGAGAACTCGTTGAAGGTGCTTGCATCACGACGAGCCGCGCTGCGTTCCGACAACGGAAAACACGCGGTTCGAGAAGTCAAGAAAGGCTGAGTCACACACTTTTTGCGAGGTACACACCATGGCGAGCACTTTGAATCAGATGAAGAGCGTCACGAATTCCTTCGATGTCCGGCGCAAGGCGGCGATGTTCGGCGTGCTGCTCGCCCTAGCTGCGGGCTCAACGACTGCGATCGCGCAGGACAGCGAGCCGGGCGACTTTGGCCCGGAGCACGCGGCTGAAGTCACGCCGTCCCAAGAGGTTCGCAACCAGAACTTCGCCCCGATCGCTGATCCGGTCGCGAACAACAAGAGCGCCTCGCTGGAGGGTGAGAGCGAAGTGCGTGTTGACGACAACATGACGGTTGACCTGCACGTCAAGGACGAGGACCTCGCCAACGTGCTCGAACTGCTCTCGATCCAGAGCCAGAAGAACATCATCGCGAGCAAGGACGTGAACGCTCGCGTGACAGCGAATCTGTACGGCGTGACGTTCTACGAAGCGCTCGACGCGATTCTGAACGTGAACGGCTACGGCTTCATCGAAGAAGGCAACTTCATCAAGATTTACACGCTGGATGAACTCCAGAAGATTCAGGCGGCCAACCGCCAGAAGGTCAGCAAGATCGTCAACCTCAACTACATGTCGAGCGTGGACGCGGCTGAATTCGTCAAGCCCTTGCTCAGCCCGGAAGGCCAGATCAAGGTCAACAGCAAGGCAACAACCTTCGGCAGCATGGCTGAAACTCCAATTGGTGGCGAAGACTACGCGGCTGGCTCGATGCTGGTGGTCTACGACTTCGAGGAGAACGTCGCGCAGGTCGAAGAGATGGTGCGTCAGATTGATACCAAGCCCGCGCAGGTGCTTGTCGAAGCGACGATCCTCCAGACCCAGCTCAACGACGCTGTCGCGCTGGGCGTTGACTTCAGCATCGTTGCGGACATGAACTTTGGTCAGTTGGCAACCGGCCCTCTGGGCGCAGTCACTGGTCTGATCTCGCCTCCCAGCGCCACCAACACCGCGCCCGCTGACCGCGGCGGCACGGCAGTCGTCGGCAACGTCGGTAACGTCGCCAGCGGCAACGGTGGTCTCAAGATCGGTATTCTCTCGAACGACATCGGCGTGTTCATCCGGGCTTTGGACGAAGTCACGGACACGACCGTGCTGAGCAACCCGAAGGTCATGGCCCTCAACCGTCAGTCCAGCCGAGTGCTGGTCGGTCGTAAGGTCGGCTACCTGAGCACGACTGCAACGGACACGAGCACGACGCAGACCGTTGAATTCCTTGATACTGGTACCAGCTTGTACTTCCGTCCGTTCGTGACGAACGACAACATGATCCGCATGGAATTGAAGCCCAAGGTCGCAGAAGCCGCGATTCGTCAGGTGACGGATATCGGCGGCAGCGCGGTCACGATTCCTGACGAAATCACCAACGAACTGTCCACCAACATTCTCGTCCGCGACGGGCAGACCGTCGTGCTGGGCGGCTTGTTCCGCGAGAGCGTGACGAGCACGCGCAAGCAGGTTCCGATCCTGGGCGACCTGCCGATCCTGGGCAACGCGTTCCGCGGCAAGGAAGACACCACCAGCCGCAACGAAATCATCTTCCTTGTGACGCCCACCATCCTCAACGATGCGGCGATCTCAGATGCGGGTTCACGCGGCGGTCAGTACATCGCAGACATCACCGCTGGCGCTCGTTCGGGCGTGCTTCCATTCAGCCGGGAGCGCATGACCAACAACCTCAACATCGAGGCTGACAAACTGTTCCGCGAGGGCAACAACGAGAAGGCGCTCAACAAGATCGAGCGTTCGCTCTCGCTGAGCCCCGTGCAGCCCGAACTCACGCAGCTTCGTGAGAAGATCACGGGCAGCCGCACCCCCAGCCTCAACCGCAGCTTCCTTGAGCGCGTGATCGACAAGGCGGCGTCGGGCAGCCTCCTGCAGGTGAAGGCTGAGGACGAGATTTCAATGGAGAGCGGCCCTGAGTTTGATCCGAACTGGACCCCGAGCCAGTCGGTCGCGCAGGACGACCACTCGCAGTATGAGTACATGATGCCGCGCACGGTTGGGCAGAATCAGCAGCAGGCTGAGCCCAGCGACCAAGGCGTGGAGTTCACGACCCGCGGCGTGCAGGTTGCGGGCGAGGGCACCGCAGGGCTCAACAGCCTGACGGAGCCTTCGAGCGAGACAGAATTCATGAACAGCAAGCAGGACGAAGCGTCTGTGAATGAAGAGGCGAACCAGAACAACGACAACAACAGCAGCAACAACAACAATCAGTCGGGCGGCATTGACTGGAACCGTCAGACGCGTCAGATCAACGCGATCAGCGCCCCCACTACCTTCCCGACCTTCACGGCCCTGAGCCCCAGCCTCGCGGAGCAGTACTTCCGCCAGACGACACAGCACGGCACGATCTGGCAGGGCCCGACCGGCTTTGTCCGCAACGTGACGAGCTGGAATCAGTTCCTGGCGACGTGGCAGCAGAATCAGGACCAGCAGAGCGCGAGCGTGACGAACGAGTCCAACGACGGGCAGTAAGTCACTCGACGAGTAGGAACCAAAGCACCCCGCGATGAGCGGGGTGTTTTTCTTCTTCGAGTTCATCTGACTTGCCTCGGGTCGAAACACATGCGTCGGGATCGGAAATCACATATAGACCGGACGCGTAGTTATCGCTGCTGCTTGTGGTGCACAACTTACTTGCGTTCACTTGCCGTGGCTGTACAATGATCCCGTGAAAACTCTCGCCCTCCAAACATCGTTGGCACTCGCCGCAGCTGCGCATGCCGACCTCGCCCTCACCGACAACCTGATGCATGACAGCGACTGGTCTGTCACGAAGTTTGCTGACACGACACCCAGCGGAACGGCTACCGGATCGAGCTCGCAGTTGCTCACAGGTGGAAACGCGAGCCCCGAGTGTCGGCAGACTCGGCACATCTGGCAGATCGTGCCTTCGGGCGTGACCATAGGGTTTTTTCATGCCCGCGCAGGGGCTGTGTGGGACCCGGGAGTGCTGGGCGGCATCGATTTTGTCTTCACATCGATCAACTATCGATGCATCAGCGCTCCGTTGGTCAGCGCGGTAGGGGTCGGCATGATGCTGGAGCAGGGCGGCTCGTACTACTACTGCAGCCCGACGGTGTCGACGGCGTTTGTCAATGCACCGTGGTCCGGCAGCCCGCATGTGCCCACGCTCGCGCCCGACTGGATCAAGGCGGAAGGGCTGGGGCCGATGAATCCGGACTTCAGCGCCGGCGGCGCGCCGATTCAGTTTGGTTTCTACACATCAAACGGCGGCAGCGGGACGACGCTGCTCAACACGGCGGTTCTGTACACGGATCAATACGAACTGTTCATCGACGGCGAACTTCAGTGCAACGACATCGACTTCAACAACGACGAGAGCGTCTTTGACCCCCAGGATATCGACGCCTTCCTGAGCGTTTATGGCGAGGGGGATTGCGTGCCGAACACCGCGACCTGCGACGGCATCGACTTCAATAACGATACCAGTATTTTCGACCCGTGCGACATCGACAGTTTCCTGACGGTCTTCGGCGAGGGGCCCTGCACGGCGTGCGGGACTTGACTTTGGAACGCAACTGGACTGCTCATCGAGTGTGCCGCGGGGCGCAAGTTTGCAGCGCGCGCTCAATTTAAGGCCTTTTTGCGCTCACGGCGACATGACGGGCTTCAATAACACCGGAATATTCATTGCATTCCTCACGCCTTGCGTGAAGTCGCTGCCCTTTGGGTCCGATCACACCACTACACCCTTAGAAGGAGCATGCAATGAACTCAGTCATGTCACGTCCCAATCAATCAAGCAAGGACAACCTCATCCGCCTCGCGATGATCGCGTTTGGTATTGGATTGATGATGCTCGCATCGTTCCTCGCGACCGGCTGCACGAGCATGGAGCACGGCAAGCGGAACATCGAGGCGAAGAACGCGGCGCAGAAGCGCATCGATACGCTCAAGTCCGCCAACGAATATCAGATGTCGATCCAGGCCCTCACCTCGGGCGACCTCGAAAAGGCCTCCAAGCACTGCGATCGCGCGTTGTCGCTCAATGGCGACGTGAGCCGGTCGTGGGTGCTGCGGGCTCGCATCATGATGGAGCGGGGCGAAATGCAGGCGGCAAACGACTCGCTGCTACGGGCCGAGCAGCTCTCCCCCACCGACGTTGAGACACAGTACTACATGGGTCTGCTCGCGGAGCGCGTGGCGCGGCGCGAGGAAGCGCTCAAGCGGTACCTGCGGGCGAGCGAGCTCGACACGGACAATGCCCAGTACCCGATCGCGGCGGCGGAGATGATGATTGACCTTGGACAGGTTGACGAGGCTGAAAAGTTTCTGATTGATCGCCAAACGGCGTTCCAGCACACGGCCGGCATCCAGCAGACTTTGGGGCACATTCAACTGCTCCGCAACAACTATGAAGCCGCGGCTGAGAGTTTCAATCAGGCTCGTTTGCTGGCTCCAAACTCGAATGAGATCGTCGAAGACCTCTCTCGTGCATTGTTCCTCGCGGGCAACTACGCCGACGCGGAGCAGCACTTGGCTCGTCTGAGCAAGGACGAAGTCTTTAAGCAGCGGCGCGACCTGTTGCACATGCGTGCCAAGTGCCTGATCAACCTTGATCGCACGGCTGAAGCGCGTGATCTGCTCGTCGCAATGACTCGCCAGGAAGGCGGCAACGCGGATGTCGAGGCGTGGGTGCAGCTTGGGCAGGTTGCGTACACATTGCGTGACAACAGCCGAGTGCGCGTCAGCTTCTCTCGCCTGATCGCGATGGTCCCCGAGCGTGCGGAGGGTTACGTGCTCAAAGGCCTGTACATGCGTCGCATGGGCGACCTGACTGGCGCTGAAGAGCAGCTTCGCAAGGCTGTTGAACTCGAAGTTGACCCTGCTCGCAACGCGGAGCACCTCGTTGTGCTCGGCTTGACGCTCGAAGCACAAAAGAAGACGCGTTCGGCTCAAGCGATGTTTGCAAAGGCTGCAAAGCTTGACCCGAGCAACACGATCGCGGCGCGGCTTGCAACTGAACCCGGCGCGGCGGCGAGCCTGGCTGCGGCACAGGATGAATGAAAAGAACCTTCGCCCGAAGACTCGCTCAGGTCCGGCGTGTCGCTGATGGACCACAACAACTAATTCTCCTTCTCGGATCGGGCCGTCCTGCGTGGGATGGCCTGATTCGTTTTTTTGGGAATGGGGGTCGCAATCGCGGGTGACGAAGAGTTGTGCGTTGCGTATTGGATGCCCAAAGAGGCAGTGCAGGTGGGCGGGACGGTGACGGAGTCGCCCTTGAATCAGATTGCATACTCGCAGGGGTTGCTGAAAGCGAAAGCGGCATGAATATCAAGTTCGCTCGTTGCCTCGCACGACACGCTAGTCTCGAATCGTCACTGATTCAACCTTCTCGAAGGGCACATCGATTGCCTGCGCGAATTGATGCAATGCAGACTTCAGCCCTCCGCTCATACGTTGTTCCAGTCCGATCCACTCAAGTTCTCCCGATTCCGAGCGAATGCACAGAATGCCATGCGGCTCGATCCACCTCCCGTTTCGATACCCAACGGATGCCCACTCGAATCGCACGATAGAACCAACATCAATGTTTCGATCGCACTTGGGCAGCTCAATCAGACTTGAATTCTTTTGCCAGACAAGCATCGGCTTGGACTTTCGAGCCTGACCAATCGCCCATATGCCCGGTCCCCACATTCCTGCCATTCCGATGAGGATCGGTATGATTCCGACAACAGCGATTGAGTACGCTGGCAACCTTGAATTTGATCGCGACGCGCCCACGATGATGAAGGAGTAGATTCCAATCGCTAGTGCGGTGCCGATCAACGGGCCTGTCCAATGTCTCAACTTTGGTGAGCACGCAACCACAGATGTACTGGTGATCTCATCCTTGCACTCCCAGATCAATGCTGCATTGGAAAGCATCGCGCGTGATACAGGTGCGTAACCTGTTCTCTTGCCAAGCCAAACACGAACTTCCTGCATTGACATCTTTCGAGACAAGTCGCTCAGTTCGTTCGATCTCACATGCTTATCGCTGTGGTCGCTCACACCTGCAACACCCCCGTCTTGAACTCCTGCGAGTAGTCCCACCCTTGATTCGCAGCCTCCAGCGCATTGATCAGTTCTTCGCGCGTCTTGTGAGGTTCGATCATGCGATCGACCCAGCCTCGGGCCGCGGCGTGATTGATCGCGGCTTGCTCGGTGTAGCCGGCGTGGACTGCGCCGTAGATTTTCTCGTGCGTTGCGGCGTCGATGGTTTCGCCTTTGCGTTTGCGGGATGCTTCCTCGATCTGAGTGAGGACGCCGGTTGCTTGATTCGCGCCCATGACGGCGCACTTCGCGCTGGGCCAGGCGAAGGCTAGGAATTGGTCGAAGGCTCTGCCGCACATCGCGTAGTTGCCTGCGCCGTAGGAGCCGCCTGTGATCACGACGATTTTGGGGACGACGCAGTTGGCCATCGCGTTGACCATCTTCGCGCCGGCTTTGATGATGCCGCCCTGCTCGCTGTCGCGGCCCACCATGAAGCCTGTGGTGTCGTGGAGGAAGATGATGGGAATTTTCCGCTGGTTGCAATCCATGATGAAGCGTGCGGATTTGTCGGCGGAATCGTCGTAGATCACGCCTGGCATCTGCACGGCTTTGCTTGGGCCGGCTTTGCCGCCGGGCATGGTGCGCGTGACGATTTTCTTTTGGTTGGCGACGATGCCGCAGGCGTGGCCGCCGATTTTGGCGTAGCCGCAGACGATGGATTGGCCGTAGTCGGATTTGTATTCGTCGAAGTCGGGGGCGAGGGATTCTGCGGCGGTGCCTTTGACGGTGGCATCGACGAGGGAGTCAATGATGCCGCGGACGTCGTATTGCGAGCCGGGTTTGTCGGTGAAGATGTTGAAGACTTCATCGCCTGCGTGGAATGGTTGAGTTGAAGAAGGCATCGAGGCAGCACTGGATTGGCATCGAGGCATCGAGTCGCCGTACTTGCTCACGAGACTGCGCACACGCGCGATGGCTTCTTCGTCGGTCTTCTCTTTGAAGTCGATTGTGCCTGAAGTGCTGGCGTGCATGCTTGCGCCGCCGAGTTCTTCGTCGGTGACTTCCTGGCCGATCGCGGCTTTGACGAGTGCGGGGCCGGCGAGGTAGAGGCCGCTGCCTTCGGTCATGATGAGGGTGTCGCAGAGGACGGGGAGGTAGCCACCGCCGGCGACGCAGTAGCCCATGATCGCGGCGATTTGCGGGATGCCCATTGCGCTGATGACGGCGTTGTGGCGGAAGATGCGGCCAAAGTCGTCGGTGTCGGGAAAGACGTCTTCCTGGAGCGGGAGGAACACGCCTGCGGAATCGACGAGATAGATCAGAGGCATGCGGGCCATCATCGCGACTTGCTGGGCGCGGATGATTTTCTTGCAGGTCATCGGGAAGAACGCGCCGGCTTTCACGGTGGCGTCATTGGCAATGATCATGCAGCGGCGGCCATGCACCACGCCGATGCCGGTGACGACGCCGGCTGCGGGTGCGCCGCCATATTCCTTGTACATGTCGTGGGCGGCCCAGAGGCCGAGTTCTTGGAAGGAGGAAGGCATCGGGGACTGGGCACTGGGCACTGGCAGGGAGGTTGCGTTGTCGTTTGGCTTTGCCAGTGCCTGATGCCCAGTGCCTGGTGCCTTATCAACGAGCAACGCGATTCGTTCACGGGCTGTGAGACGATTTTTTTCGTGTTGGCGGTCGATGGCGGTTTGGCCGCCGCCGAGACGGATTTTGGCTTCCGCAGCAAGCAGGCCCGCGGTGAGGTCTTTGAGGGATGGTGATGCGTTTGATGAAACCGTAGCAGCCATAGGCAAGCGTACGGCGAGAGTGTGTGATTTGCGGGCGCTTATCGGCACACGATTCGTGCCACCGACTACGCGAAGCGTGGTCGGTGGCACGGGGGATTACTAATTGCCGCTTGAAAAGTTCCGGAGGTAGTGCACGACGGTCTTCGCCATCGCATCGCATTCGAGATTGACTTGCGATCCTGCGGCAAGCGACCCCAGCGTCGTTTTCGCGAGCGTCGTCGGAATAAGTGCAACTTCGAACCAGCCTTGTTTGACGTCGATCGCGGCGATTGTGAGTGACACGCCTTGCAGCGCGACGCTTCCCTTTGGAATGAAGTAGGGCAGGAGGTCATCCGGGCCGCGAGGGATGTTGATTCGGACGCGCCACTCGCCTTCTCGCTGCACATGCAGCACCTCCCCCACTCCATCTACGTGTCCCTGCACAAGATGCCCGCCCAAAAGCGTTGCCATAGTTGCGGAGGGTTCCAAGTGGACGCGTGTGCCGACTTCGAATGCGCCAAGTGTTGTCTTTGTGAGTGTTTCGGGGATGACGTCGAAGGCGAACAGGCCGGCGTTCTTGGATGGGATCTCCGCGAGCGTGAGGCAGCAGCCGTCGACGGCGATTGAGTGCCCTATTGCCGGCGAACCCTGCCACGTCTGCGGCTTGATCCACAGGCGAATGCCAGCAGAGGAGCAATCCTTGCGCTCGATGGTGCCGAGATGTTCGATAAGGCCTGTGAACACTGTGGAGAGTAGTGGGCATTGTTCCAAGTGGTGGCACAGACTCGGGGGCGTCCTCGCCTGTGGCTGAAGTCGGTGGTTGCCCGGTCACAGGCGAGGACGCCTGTGCCACCGACTCACGGGCGAGGACGCCCGTGCCACCGCCGCGTACGCTGTGCTATCCTCGTCCCCTTGGGGTCGGTTGTGGCCGTGGTGGGAAAAATCTGTCGTTGAATGCTGGTTTGATCGGGCTACGTCTCTGGTTGAAGGAACTTCCATGAACATCACGCAATCTCCCTCCCGTTACCCCCGAACCTTTCGAACCCAATCCGCCGTGACTGCACTCCTGCTCGGAGTTGGCGCCACCATCCTCACCGGCTGCGGTGGGCGAGCGATGCCAGGCACTCAACCCACCAAGAACAACGCGCCGATCGTGCAAGCGTCGTACAGCCCGTCGGTCGAGGACTGGCGTTCAATGGGTTACAGCCTGAACTGGGTCGGGTATCCGTTCCCGGCCGTCGCCGATAAGAACGCCGTGAAGTTCATTGATGTTGGCAAGAACTCGATCGCTGTGCAGGAGAAGGGCAGCGTCGTCACACTGCTTGAAGCCGGGAACGGACAGGTTCGCTGGACCAATCAGGTTGCAACCGGCTTGACCAACTTTGTCGGGCTTAATCTTGCTGAGGGTCTTGCATCAAACTCCGGCGGCTCAGTGCTCGCATTGAGTGAATCGGAGGCGTTTGTGCTCGCGGCGTCGTCGGGAAGCATGATTTCCCGCGAGCGCCTGCCGCGAGTTGCGACGACGTCCGGCGTTGTGATGAATGGCTCGGTGATTTTCGGGTCAGCGACGGGCGAAGTTGTGTCGCACAAACTCGGCACGGGCCTGAAGGCCTGGGGGTTCCTTGCTCAGGGCACGATGCGGACCGATCCGGTTGCCATCGGTGAATCAGCGTGCTTTGTCTCGCAGGCGGGCGATGTTGTGTTCCTTGATTCCTTCGCGGGGCGTCTTGTTGGTCGCAACCGCGTGTACGGCGGCCTCGAAAGCAAACCATTCACCGATGGCAATGCCGTGTACATCGCAAGCACCGACCAATCCGTGTGGGCGTTTGGCCCGACAGGCCAGACCATGTGGCGTTACCGCACGCCGCAGCGATTGACTGCGCAGCCGGTCGTCATCGAGGGCACGCTGTATATCGAAGTGCCGGGCGATGGTTTGACGGCGCTGGATGCAGAAACCGGCAGCGTCCGCTGGAACAACACGAATGTCGGCGGCACTGTCGTCGGCGTGCGCAAGTCGCGCGTGATGGTGTTTGAGAACGGCACGTTGACGGCTCTTGAAGCCAAGAAAGGCGCGGTCGTGAGTTCGATCCAGACGCCGGGGATTACGCGGATTATCGCGGAGAAGCCAGTGGATGGCGACTTGTATGCTGTCACGGAAACGAACTTGATTGTGAAGTTTGCGGCTCGGTGAGAGTTTGGTGGCATGGGCGTCTCGCCCGTGCGATCATGCAAGATCTTCGCCCTACAATCCACCTCCAGGGTGTAGCTCAGCTTGGTAGAGCGTGTGGTTTGGGTCCACAAGGCCGCAGGTTCGAATCCTGTCACCCTGATTTTTTCGTTCGTGCAATCGCACCTTTGGCGTCTCGCCGCCTTTGAGTCTTCTTCGTTGATTCCGAGCGAATCACGACGGGGCCGCTGCCATCTGGCGCGAAAGAGTCGCGAGTTCGAGTGATGGCTGCGTCGATGAGACTCGCAACATTTGGGTGTTTGAGTGTGGATTCGTCTTCGAGGACAATCGACCGCACTTGGCCGGAACCCTTCAACAGCTTTGCAGGATCGGGCAGCTCTTTGCCGTGATTGAAGCAGAGTTTTACGCCGTCCGCGCTGGCGCGGATGGCAAAGACGCCTTCGTAACCGCGTTTGCTCGGCGAGATGCTGATGACGAGCAAAGTGCGATACTCGTATACGATTTCGTACGCGGTCGGCAGGCGCTTCCGCAGCGATTGTCGCAGTGCTTTTATGAGTTGCGAATGCCGGGGAGCGAACTTCGCGACAAGCGCGGACAAGTAGGCCTCTTCTGATCGTCGATCTGCGGCTGATTGCTGTGCGGAGTGCCCCGATGTTGGTTTGTCAGCTCGCTGGCGAGTTGCTTTTTTACTGGGGGGCATGGTAGGTGAGAGTGTAAACAGCTCATTCGTTGGGGACTGAGCGAGGGCATCGTGCGACGGTACGATCAAGCGAGCGGGTCGGGACGGTATGCGATTGCGACCAAGGTTTGATCATCAGCTCTTGGTCTGCCCGCTGCGTGCTGGTCGACGGTTTCGAGGACGGCGAGTTTGGTTTGTTCCGGATCGCCTGCGCCTCGCTGGATTGCGTCCGTGAGTCGCTGCATGCCGAGCACTTCGTTGTGCGGGTTGAAGGCTTCGGGGATGCCGTCGGTGTAGAGAGCGATCAGATCACCTGGGTTGAGATTGATCACGCAGGGCACAGGGTTGAGTTCTTCGCACACGCCTAAGGGCGGGCCCCCGCCATCGTCAAGCACCGTGAGGTCGCCGCTGCGTCGGCGGACGATGGGCGGATTGTGGCCACAGTTGATGTATTCAAGTGTGCCGGACTTTCGATTGAGGCTCAAGAAACAGGCTGTGATGAACATGCCTTCGTCGAGACTTGATTGCATGAGCGCGTTGAGTTCGGGCACGATGGTGTTGACTGCGTGGCCGTTGCGTCGCCAAGAGTGCGTCGCGGTGCGGAGCATGGCCATCGCGACGGACGCGACTGGGCCGTGACCTGAGACGTCCGCAATCACGAGATCGAGATTGTCCGCGTCTATGGCGTGAACGTCGTAGAGATCGCCTCCGGCGGCTTCGCACGGCTTATAGCTCATCGCGAAACTGAGTCTGGAATCGAGCGGCAGTGAAGAAGGCAGCAAGAGGCGCTGGACGCGAGCGATTTCGTCGAGGGTTGCTTGCAGTCGAGCGTTGGCACGCTTCACTTCTTCGAGCGTGTCGAGGTGCACCGCGGATCGCGCAAGCATGTTGCCAGTGGAAAGCAAGAGGCGGACATCGCTTGCACTGAAAGCGCGGGAAGAATCCGCGAAGACGACGATCCATGCCTGGGTGTGGCCCTGCCAGAAGATCGGCACTGCGATCAACGAACGATGCGCGAGGCCTGCGGAGCCCAGAACGGGGTCTGAGGCGCTCAAAGTTACTTCGTCGCGAACGACCGAGCTTGACTGCGCGATGACCTCGCCGATCAGGCCGCCCGTTGCATCTGCTTCAAAGTCGGTTCGGGGCGTGAACAGGGAGCGAAAGTCGGTGCTTTCTTGCCAGTTTGATCGCTTCAGGTCGACGTTGAGCAGGGTGCGATACCCCAGCGAGCCGGGAAGCGCTTCCGGTGCCGGAATCCAGCTGAATCGCCTCACCGCGGGCGGCCATGGCAGGACGTACATGATTCTGCTCATGGGAAGCACTTGTGCGAGCGATGCGACGAACGTTCTGACAAGTGCAGCGGGGTCATTGACGCGTGACATCTCGCGCTGAATGTCATGAATGAGTTCGATCGACTCGGACGATTGTGCAGGGGCTTGCATGTGCTGCGTTTCTCCGCTGGGCGTGGTTCCGCGTTCCCTAAGGCTTGATTCTTGGCAGGAAGATTCGATCGACGTTGATTGTCTCTTGGCATGCAGCTTTGGTGTCTCCCGCGCTGGGTTCTCGACAAACAACTTCCGAGTCCGCGTGATGACGATTCGCACGAGCCTTCGACAGATTTGGCGCACGATGCGAAGGCAACGTCGTAAGCGTACTGTGAGATGTCGACGTGACGATTCGCTTGGGCTTGCATGAACCACCCCGCGCCAACTTCGAGTGTGCGTTCGAATGCTTCTCCATTCAGGGGCTCGCTCGTCCCAACTCGCATTCCGCTGCTTGCGCCGTTCTCAGGCAGGCCCACGCTGCCGTTTCCGCATCCGTGGAACTTCACCAGGCCTTTGAGCATTCTCGAAACGTACTTCTGGAATGCGGACGAGGAGACTGGAGCGGGGAGGCACAATCGGTACCTGCGGGTTGCGGGCCTTGCGCCGGTGCTGGTCACTCGAGACCCGCGGGTGATTCGTGCGATTTCGCAGGAGACGGGCGAGAAGCCGGGGCAGTTTGATCGAGACACGCTGCCTTCGGAGGGCATCGCACGGGCCACGGGCGAGGACACGCTGTTGTACGCGAACGGGGAATCCTGGAAGAACCAGAAGAAGCTTGCGATGCCGCCGTTCGCGCGGACGACGCTGTTTCAGCCGGAAAAGTTCCACGAATTTGAGGAGACGTTCAGGAAGACGATTTCACACCGGCTTGAGCGGGTGCGTGCGGTCGTGGCGGAGAAGGGCGAGCCGCTGCGGGTGCAGCTCGAACCGGAGATCAAGGCGATCATGCTGGAGATGCTGGTCAACAACTTCTTCGGCGCGTCGGTGCCGTACGAGGAGATTCGGCGTCGGTTCGTTCCAGCCATCGACAGCGTGATCAACCACATCGTGAGAGACACGGTGCTTTCGCGGGCCGGGCTGCCCCTCTCAAAGTTTCCGCGATGGCTGAGCCCGGGCCTGCGCCGCGCGCACAGGTCTCACGAGGCCTTTGAGGAACTGACGAACCTCTCGATCGCGGCAAGAAAGAATGGAAGCGGCCTGTGGGCGCAGTTCCGATCCGACGCGCCGGACAACTTGCTGCGCAGCAACATCCGCGTGTTCCTTGCGGGCGCGCTGGAGGCGACCACGTCCTACGCGAGTTGGGCGATCTCGCACCTGTCTCAGCAGTCGCGGCTTCAGGAAGAGGTGTTTGAAGAAATCAAGGATGTGGACATCTACACGCCGCAGGCGCTCGCGAATGCGAAACTGTTTGGGCGAGTCCTGGATGAAACGCTTCGATTAACGCCCGCTCTGTACTTTCACCCGCGGCGTGCGACAGCGGAAACCACTGTAACTACATCGACCGGCGACACGATGGTGATCCCAAAGGGCACGCATATCTTGCTCGACGTCTGGCACGCGAATCGGCATGAAGATCACTGGGGTGTGAAGGTCACAGGCTATCCGGCAGCACAGTTTGTGCCTGACCGATGGAAGGCAGTCGAAGACCAGGGGCGAAACTCGCTTGACCTCATGCACTTTGGATTTGGGCACGGGCCGCGTTTCTGTCCCGGCAAGAGCCTTGGGCAACTGGAAGTTGCGCTGGTTGTCGCAGGGTGCGTGCGAATGTTTCGATTCAGTGCAGCGCACGAGCGAGTTGATGCGCGGGCTGGTGTTTCAACGAAACCGGCGGATGGGGTGGATGTCAACTTGTACTTGAGAGAAAAGCGAGTGGTCAAACCAAGTGATCGCGCTGAACTTGAAACTCCGCAACCTGGGAAGTGCCCGTTTCGCGCGGATTCTCGCTAAATAACCCGCAGCATCATCTTCGATTCAATGCCGGTTCTGGCGAGGCAGGACACCTACCTTCACCGTGGATGCCCCCACTCTCACTCGTCCCGCCGACACTCGTGGATATCCGCCAAGCAGCGGTTCGCATCTCCGCCCACGCGCACAAAACGCCCGTGCTCACCTGCCGGAGCATCGATGAACGAACAGGCTCGCGGGTGTTCATGAAGTGCGAAAACTTTCAGCGCGTCGGGGCGTTCAAGTTCCGCGGCGCGTGCAACGCGGTGTTTTCGCTGCGCGATGAGGACCTCAAGAACGGCGTTGTGTGCCATTCTTCGGGCAATCACGCACAGGCACTCGCGCTCGCTGCGAGAATTCGCGGCACGAGGGCCCACATCGTCATGCCGAGCAACTCACCCGGCGTAAAAAAGGCCGCGGTCGCCGGGTATGGTGGCATCATCACGCTCTGCGAGCCGACGCTCGCGGCCCGCGAGTCAACGCAGGCGCGCGTGATCGAGCACACCGGCGCGACAGAGGTTCACCCCTTCAACAACCCGTTCATCATCGCGGGCCAGGGCACGGCGGCGCTCGAATTGCTGGAAGAAGTTCCTGACCTTGATGTTGTGATCGCGCCCGTCGGCGGCGGCGGGCTTTTGAGCGGGACATCGCTGGCCGTGAAGGGCGCTTCGCCCCGAACACGAGTGATCGCGGCTGAGCCCGAGTTGGCCGACGACGCGTTTCGCTCGCTGCAGGCAGGAAAAGTCATGCCCGCATCCGCAACCACCACCATCGCCGATGGGCTGCGCACGTCGCTGAGCGAACTAACTTTTTCGATCATTCGCCAGAACGTGGATCAGATCGTGACAGTCCAAGAGCGGACCATCATCGACGCGATGCGGTTCGTCTGGGAGCGTGCGAAGATCATCATCGAGCCGTCGGCGGCAACAGTGTTTGCGGTGCTGTGGGAGCGGAAGGTCGACCTTCGAGGGCTGCGCGTGGGGGTCATCATCAGTGGTGGCAATGTTGACTTGGCGGCGTTGCCTTGGCAGGCGTGAGTGCGTGCGCACCTTGAGGGGCGGCTCTTTTTTGTGTCAACTCCCAATCACCGCGTGTTCCAGACTTTCCGGATCTTCGTACGACAATCCGAAGAGCGTGTGATTGAAGGTATCGAGGGAGATGCTTTCTTGCGTGATGAATCCCGTTGCGGGCAACTTGCCCAGGCGATGCAGATCGACCATTGCGCAGACGCCAGCGGCGGTTGTCAGTTCAATTGCAGGCCACACGCGCCCGAACAACTGCGTCGCGGGGA
>CAZEZV010000047.1:0-19094 GCA_964516725.1 uncultured Phycisphaeraceae bacterium | reverse complement strand
TACAAACGATGCTCCACAATCAACAACACACCAAGTCGTCGAAAAATCCCCACCACCCACGCCGGACCTGAGCGAGGCTTGGAGCGAAGGTCCGCGTCGCCCCATCGTGCCACTGACATGCACTCATGTCCGCGCCGACCTCACGACCACTCCGATCATCTTCACAATAAAACCACCCTCCAACGAACAACACGTCGCGCCCGCGCAACGCATCAAATCACTTCAGCCAACTCCCCTAACCAATTGTGCTTCGAAAGCGCGACGTAGATCAGCAGCCGACGACCACCCGCCGTGACCAGCAGCCCAAAGTTCTGCCAGTATTGAAACGTACTGTTGTTGAGAAAAAATATGAGTGGGAAGGAAACTCCAACTCGGCGCGTGCGGGTGGTTGCATGGAACTTGCGCCATGGCGGGGGGAACACGCGCACGCCTGAGCAAGCACTGTTTCTTCATTCACTCTCGCCAGACATCGTCGCGCTCAGTGAGGTGCGCGAGGCGCGTGGGTCGCAGTTGCGGGTGATGCTTGCCGCTGCTGGGCTGGTGCATTGGGTGGAGGCACCGGCGGCGAGTGCAAAGAATCGCGTGGCGATTGCGTCGCGTTTTGCGTTGACGCCTTACGCGCAGTCAACGTGGCGGGAGCGATTTGTTGCGGCGAGGATTGAGCAGTTGGATGCGACGTTGCTCAGCGTGCATGTGCCGGATGAGAACAATGAAACGGCGCGGGCGGAGGTGTGGCAGTTGGTGGTGGAGCACGCGCGAGCGCTGCGAGATGAGAGGGTGATCATCGCGGGGGACTTCAATACTCAGAGGAGTGTTCCAGGGGCATACGGCCTGGAAGGCCATGCTACTGAAAGGACGGCGTGGCGTGGTGGAAGACGCGTCGGGCAGACGTGTGAGAGGATGATGGGGATGTTGGCGACGTTGGGATATATGGATGTGACGTGTTTGAATGTGGGGATGCAGCAGCCGACATGGTTCGGGCCTAGCGGCGAGCGGCACGCAATTGATGGGATTTGGGTGAGTAAACCACTGATTTCGCCGGTGGCTTTGCAGGCACGCGCAGGCGGTGAGTCGTTGCCAAGTGCTTTTCGGGAGACACGTTGCGTTGAGGAGGGGTTGTCGGATCATGCGGCGATTGGAGTGGACTTTGAGTGTGCTGAGCGATGTGAAAACCAGACAGAAATCGATGGCCTTGGGAGTGGTGGGCGGCGGGTCGAGAGTGACGTCGGCGGGTTGTTTTCGGTGTAAAGGCGGCGGCGGGAGTTTGACGACCATCAAAAATCACAGAAAAACCGACAACTTGTGCAGGGTTTCGGGGTGGGGTACCGAAAAAAGTGCTGAAATTCCGGCGAAATCGTGCGCCGGAAGGTTGCGGACACTGGGAAACACGGATACAAAATGCTTCGTGACCGGTTGTCAGCCGCGTCGGAGTCTAGAAAACAGGCTCATTGTGAGCCCGGTCCCTCGGAGAGGGATCGAGAAACGGAGAATGGAAACATGGCAAAGAAGAACGCTGTCGCCCTCCCCAAGCCCCCGAAACTGTCCCAGTCTGCGAAGCCTCGCAAGAAGAGCGAGTTGTTCCAGGTTCTGGGCGATCATGTGGGCCTGTCCCGCAAGCAGATCGCTGGCGTGTTCGAAGCGCTGGGCAAGGTGATGGCTGTTGACCTTGCAAAGCCGGCGGAAGGCAAGCCCCGCATCTTCGTCGTGCCCGGCATGATGAAGGTCCAGGCGATCTACAAGCCCGCGACCAAGGCAACGCAGAAGGCGAACCCCTTCAAGCCGGGCGAGATGATGACCGTCAAGGCGAAGCCCGCGAGCACCAAGCTCCGCGTTCGCCCGCTCAAGGCCCTCAAGGCGATGGTCTGAGTTGTTTTGAACAATTGAATTGACAGGCAACCCGTACGAGAGTGCGGGTTGTCTTTTAGGGGGCATTGGGGATGACGGAGAGGCATTCGACAGTCGTGGTTCGGCATTCGTGTTTTGAAGTTCGCGAATGGGTTCGCAAATCGATTCGACACGTAAGTACACAGGTGCATTCAGTCCGAATGCCGATTGCCGATTCAGAGCAAGAGCGATTTGCCAGTCATCTCTGGTGGTTGCGGAACGCCCATCACGTGCAGAATCGTCGGCCCGATGTCGGCGAGACGGCCGCGATTGGCGCGGGCGGTGGGGTTGAACCAGTTCTGTGCTTCGCGGTCGCCGCGGAGTGTTGCGGACTTGTGCTTGGGGCTGACGAGAATGAGGGGAACGTCGTAGAGGGTGTGTGCAGTGTGTGGGGCGTTGGTTTGGGGGTCAAACATCTGTTCGCTGTTGCCGTGGTCGGCGGTGACGATACACGCGCCGCCGCGAGCGAGCGCGCCATCGATGATGAATCCCAAGCACGCGTCGACGGTTTCGCAGGCCTTGATCGCGGCGTCGAGTTTGCCGGTGTGGCCCACCATGTCGGCGTTGGCGAAGTTGACGACCAGCACATCGTCGCGCTCAACCGTGTCATCGCAATCAGCTATTCCGAGACGGCGTTGAACGGCGTAGCGCACTTCTAGAGCAGACATTTCGGGTTGCAGGTCGTAGGTTGCGACCTTCGGGCTTTGGATGATTTCGCGCGATTCGCCTGGGAAGGGTTCTTCGCGGTAGTCGTTGAAGAAGAACGTGACGTGTGGATATTTCTCGGTTTCAGCGCAGCGGAATTGACGGAGGCCTAACTTGCTGAGAGTTTCGCCGAGGATGTTGATCATCTTGGGAGGCTTGGGGAATGCGACGGCGCGTACGAATGGTGTGAGTGATTCCCAGTAGTCGGTCATGGTGACGTAGAAGAGGTTGAGCTTTGTGCCGCGATCGAAGCCAGCTTTGCCGGAGTCTGGGCTGGGTTTCACTTTGGCCCACTTGTCGTCGGGGAAGCAGAAGGCGGCGGAGATTTCGCGGGGGCGGTCGCCTCGGTAGTTGTAGAAGATGACGGAATCGCCGTCGCGGATTGATGCACCACCCGAGATGGTGCGAGGTGGGACGAATTCGTCGCCTGCTTGACTCGAGTTGGTGGGGTTGTCGTAGTAGTCTTGGAGAGCGGCGGCGGCAGTGGGGAAGTCTTGGGCTTTGGACTTGCCGGTCAGGACGTCGAAAGCGAGTTTGACGCGTTCCCAGCGATAGTCGCGGTCCATTGCGTAGTAGCGGCCGGAGAGCGAGGCGATTTTTCCGACGCCGATTTCTTGACACTTGGATTCGACTTGCTCGACGAATTTCTTGCCGGTGAAGGGGCCTGTGTCGCGGCCGTCGGTGAAGAGGTGGAGGTAGACGTTGTGGGTGAGACCGAGTGTTTTGCAGGCGGCGAGGATTGCGTAGAGGTGATCGAGTTGGCCGTGGACACCGGCGTCGGAAGCGATGCCGAGCAGGTGCAGCGATTTGCTTTGCTTTGCGTTGTCGATTGCGGCTTTGATGGCGGGGTTAGTGTGGAGGCCATGCTCGCATGCCTTCGTCATCACGAGCGACTCTTGCGGGACGACGCGGCCCGCGCCGATGTTCTGGTGGCCCACTTCGCTGTTGCCCATGGTGTTGGGCGGGAGGCCGACGTCTTCGCTGGAGGTTTTGATGAGGGTCCAGGGGTAGTCGCGCATGAGGCGGTCGGCGACCGGGGTCTTGGCGAGTTTCACGGCGTTGAACTTGTCGTGCTCAGGATTGGGATTGGTGCCCCAGCCGTCGCGGATGATGAGGACGAATGGGGTGTTGGTGGGTTTGGTTGCGGGCATGAAACAGCGTACGCCGAAGCGAATGATGCGGTGCTTGGCATGTTGCGTTTCCTCGCCCTACGCTCGCCCTTTCCGTCTCAGGGAAACGTCGGCTGAACGCATGGATCAATTCCTTCAAGCCATCAAGGACAGTCTCACGGTTGGGTGCTTGTATGCGCTCATTGCGCTTGGGTACACGATGGTGTACGGGATTCTGAAGTTCATCAACTTCGCGCACAGCGATATTGTGGTGGTTGGGGCGTTGTCGACAGCGGTGCTGGCGGAGAAGATTGTGGGGAAGCTTGCGCCGGGGGTGGTGGCGGAATGGTACTTTGGGCCGCTGATTCTGGTGTTGGCGATTCTGATTTGCGGGACGCTGGCATTCACTATCGAGAGGCTGGCGTACAAGCCTTTGCGGCGTGCGCCGCGGCTGAATGTGTTGATTACGGCGATTGGCGTGTCGCTGTTTTTGCAGAACGCGGGGCAGCTCAAGTTTTTGTTTGGGACGGAGCCTCATCCGGTGCCGGCGCTGATTGATTACAAGTCGACGCTGTTCTCGATTGGAGCGGTGCCGATTCGGTTTACGGATGTGGCGATCATCGGGACGGCGATTGCGTTTATGATCGCGCTGGACTGGCTGGTGTTTCGCACCAAGTTGGGGCGTGGGATGCGGGCGGTGAGTCATGACACGCGGATCGCGAGTTTGATGGGCGTGCCGGTGGATCGGATTATTTCGTTTACATTTGTGACGGGTGCAGCGCTGGCGGCCGCGGGCGGATTTCTGTATGCGCTCAAGTATCAGACGGTGACGCAGCCGGCGGATACGGGGTGGGCGCTGCTTGGCCTCAAAGCGTTTGTCGCGGCGGTGGTGGGGGGCATTGGGAATGTGCGCGGGGCCGTGCTTGGTGCGCTGGCGATTGCGACGGTGGAAAACTTTGGCGCGGCGTACTTGCATCCGGGGTATACCGATGTGTATGTGTTTGTGATTTTGATTTTGGTGTTGTTGTTCAAGCCGGGGGGTATTTTGGGGAAGGCAGTAGTCGAGAAGGTGTGATAGTCAGATGGTTGAGAAGTCGGAGGGTTATTTTGAACGCAGAGGAAGGCAGAGGAGCAGAAGAGAGGAAGACAGAGAGGTAGATTGGGAGGGAAAAAAAGAAAATGTGAATCGACTGAACTGCGTGAATCAAACTTGAATCACACTCAAGAAAAAACTCTGTCTCCCTCTCTTCTTCTCCTCTGCCTTCCTCTGCGTTCAAAATAACTCACCAAAGCACCCCGCAAGTATGAAACCGATTCAAGTCCAACCCCCGATTCCTCTTGGCCAGGCGATGTCGCTGCCGATGGTGATTGCTCGTTCGGCGTTGCCGTTTTTGGTGACGGTGGTGATGGCGATTGTCCTGCACTTTGGGCTGGGGAAGTGGCTCGATGAATATGACCAGGGGTTGGTCAAGAGCGTGGGCATCAATGTGATGTTGGCGGTGTCTTTGACTTTGGTGAATGGATTCACGGGGCAGTTTTCGATTGGGCATGCGGGGTTCTTGGGCGTTGGTGGGTATGTGGCGGGGTCGGTGACGTATTACCTGACGCATGCTTTTTATGGAGACAGCGAGACGCATGGTGGGATGTTGTCGGGGACGTCGCTGAATGTTGATGCAGCCTCGCTGCCGTTCTATGCAAGTGGCGATTTGCTGTTTGTTGGTTCGATCATCGCGGGCGGCGTTGTCGCGGCGATTGTGGGGTACTTGGTGGGGCTGCCGAGTTTGCGGCTGCGCGGCGATTACTTGGCGATTGTGACGCTGGGGTTTGGTGAGATTGTGCGGGTGCTGATTCAGCGGACGGGGAATGTGGTGCAGCCGAAGATGCTGCCGTGGAATCAGGTGTACCCAGGGGGGGCGCCGCCGCCCCCCGATGGTGTGACGAGCGTGTTGGCGTATGAGTTCACGAAGACGGATGCGGTGACGGGGTTGTCGACGCCGGTGTATCAGGCCGTGGCGGATACGAATTGGTTTGAGGTCGCACCGCGAGTTGGTGGCGCGCTGGGGTTCTCGGCGACGCCGGACTACACGAGTATTTTCTGGGTGGTGCTGTTCATGGGCATCACTCTGGTGGTTGCGTCGCGGCTGAAGCGCAGTACGTTTGGGCGGGCGTTCCTTTCGATTCGAGAGGATGAGATTGCCAGTGAGGCGATGGGTGTCGATACGGTCAAGTACAAAGTGCGTGCGTTCGTGATCGCGGCGTTCTTTGCGGGGATGGCGGGAGCGCTGTATGCGCACTTCAAGTCGATGAACCCGAGCGAGATCGGGTTTTCGAAGAGCTTTGATATTGTGATCATGGTTGTGCTGGGAGGGCTTGGTTCAATTTCGGGGGCGATGATCGCGGCGATCATCGTGACGCTCTTGCCGGAGTGGCTGAGGTCGGCGACCATCACAGTGGGCAACCTGTTCTTCGCATTGGGAGTGAGTTCGTTGACTGGTGTCGGTGCGACGACTGCGGCGATGATGATCTTTGACAAGTCGAAACCATCTAAGAGAGCTCTGGCGATTACTGCTCTCGGGTGTGCGCTGTTTGCGATGTTCGTGTTGAGCAAGTTGTTCGGCTGGTCCTTTGCACAGCAAGAGGTCGAGTTCAAGGACTTCCGACTGATCATCTTTGCGTTGTGCTTGATCCTCATCATGATTTTCAGGCCGCAGGGGTTGCTCGGCGTGCGGGAAATCTGGGACAAGTCTTTGTGGCGGGACTTCATCGGTTTCTTCTCGAGGATCGTTGGTCATAAAGCGAGTGCGGCGAGAGGGGGCAAGCCATGAGCACGCATGTTTCATCGCAGCCGCTGATGGACCAGGGCTTTCGAGAGTTGGGGGTTGCGCTCGCGGCGCGTGGGGTGTCGAAGAGTTTTGGTGGATTGAAAGCAGTGCAGGACTTTTCGTTGGAGTTGCCGACGGGGTGTTTGCGCGGGTTGATTGGGCCTAATGGGGCAGGCAAGACGACGGTGTTTAATTTGTTGACGGGGGTGTATCAGCCGGACGTTGGGGTCGTGGAGCTTGGTGGGACGTCGGTGCTTGGGCTAAGACCATCAAAGATCGCGGCGATGGGGATGGCGCGGACGTTTCAGAATATTCGGTTGTTTGGTGAGCTGTCGGTGTTGGACAACGTGAAGCTGGCGTGTCATGTGCGGGCGGAGCAGACGATGGCGGGGGCGATCATTCGCACAGGTTTTTCGCGGAACGAGGAAGTGGGGATTGAGACAAAGTCGCGGCGGCTATTGCAGCTATTTGATCTGGATGATCGGCGCGATGAGCAGGGGCGGAGTCTGCCTTATGGGGATCAGCGGCGGCTGGAGATCGCGCGGGCGCTTGCGACCAATCCGAAGGTGCTATTGCTGGACGAGCCGGCGGCGGGAATGAATCCGCAGGAGAAGAAGGCGCTGCGGGCTTTGATCCGGCGGGTGCGAGATGAGTTTGGTGTGACGATCTTGCTGATTGAGCATGACATGGGATTGGTCATGGACATCTGCGAGCACATAACGGTGCTGGATCACGGGGCGGTTATTAGTAAAGGCACGCCGCAACAAGTGCAAGAAGATCCCAAAGTGATTGAGGCTTATCTGGGAGTCGCGGAGGATTCCCATGCTTGAAGTGAAGTCACTCGCCGTGAAGTATGGTGCGATTCAAGCGCTGCATGACGTTTCGCTGACGGTGTCGCGAGGCGAGATTGTGACGCTCATTGGGAGCAACGGGGCGGGGAAGTCGACGACGCTGAGGACGATTTCGGGGTTGTTGCGGCCGGCCGCTGGCTCGATCCTGTATGAGGGCAAGGATATTTCGCGGGTGCAGCCGCATGAAATTGTGAAGCTGGGGTTGGCGCAGTCGCCCGAGGGGCGGGGTGTGTTTCCGCAGATGACGGTGGATGAGAACTTGTCGCTGGGTGCCTATACGCGGAGCGATCATTCGGAGATTGCGAAGGATCGCGAGAAGTCGTTGGACTTGTTCCCGCGGCTGCGAGAGCGCATCAATCAGATGGCGGGGACGCTGTCGGGCGGCGAGCAGCAGATGCTGGCGATTGCTCGGGCGCTGCTGGCCCGGCCCAAGTTGCTGTTGCTGGATGAGCCTTCGCTTGGTTTAGCACCGCAGATCGTGCAGACGATTTTCAAGATCATCAAGGACATCAACGCCGCGGGGACGACGATTCTGCTGGTGGAGCAGAATGCGCACATGGCGCTGAAGGTGGCGCACCGGGCGTATGTGCTGGAAGTGGGGCGGATCACCATGCAGGGGAAGGCGAGTGACCTCGCGGCGAGTGATGAGGTGAGGAAGGCGTATCTTGGGGGGCATTGAGATTAGAATTGGGGCGTTGGTTTTGAACGCAGAGGAAGACAGAGAAGAAAAGGAGAGAAGAGAGATGAGAGAAGCAACTTGGGTGTGTTGCTGGGTGACAGGGGACGGGATTCGATTACAAGTTGAAGCACAGGCGGACCTCTGACCGGAGACGTGCACGGGTCTGGCGTCGTGCATGCCAATTTTCGTTTGTGTCCTTGGATTGAATCGAGTCGGCGTGGGCTTGCAGCTCTTGCGACGCGATTCATCAAACAATCAACCCAACATTTCCACCCAAGTCCTTCTGTCGTCCTCTCTTTCTTCCCTCTGTCTTTCTCTGCGTTCAAAAATAACGCCCCGATTTCGCGTCACTTTTGCGCTTTAGTCGATACTGGAACCTGTCAACGCACGGGCGTTACTAGCCCTAACCTTGTGCGTCGTGTCCCGTGTTTGTAGAGGGGCACGTTGTGTTTCGCGCTTGGGCCGCGTTGCGGGCACTTGCGCCATTGAAAGAGGACTCCGCATGTTGAATGCGTCTCGTGAGAAACGTGTGTTCCAACTTGGTGTGTCTTCGCGCGTGCTGCTCGCGCTCGCTGGCGTCGCTGGCGCGGCGTCGGGCGCGATCGCGCAGTCAACGCCCAGCGCGGGGCAGCCTTATGACGTGAATGCTGTGCGTCCCGGCTTGCCCGGTGCGGAGCGATTGGTCGGGACGGCGACGTCACGCCTCGGCGAGAAGTCGCTGGTGAAGGACGAGGGCACCAAGTATCGCGTCACGCGATTCCTGATTGAGTATCGCAGCGAGCATCCGCAGAATCCGGACGCCGAGCGAGTGCTTGAGGCGCCGGTGGTGCTGGGTGCTTCGGCGGACGGGTATGTGTCGCCGGGGGCGGGCGGTGAATCGACGACGATTCGCCTGCGAGATATCACGTCGGTCAATCCGGGCAGCTTCAGTGGTGCGGCGTTGTCTGCGATCGCGAAGTCGATCGTGAAGAGCCTTCAGGATCAGGGGCTTGCCAGCATCATCGTGCAGTTGCATCCGGATGACATCAATGCAGAGACTGGTGAGGACAAGCGATTTGAGGGCAACACCGACCTGCGATTGATCGTGTGGACGGGCGTGATCGGGCAGGTGCGCAGTGTCGCGGCGGGGGACCGGCTTGAGAAGCGGATTGTGAACGGGGAATTGGAGCGCATCAACACGGCGAACGCGGTGCATGAGCGCATTCGAGTGCAGAGTCCGGTTGCTGAAGGATCGCTGGTTGATAAGCAGGCGATCGATGATTACGTGTTCCGGCTGAACCGGCATCCGGGGCGGCGTGTGGACGTCGCGGTCGCGCCGGGCGAGCAGGAGGGGCAGGTCGCGCTCGACTATCTCATCAATGAGGCAAAGCCCTGGAGCATTTACGGGCAGATTTCGAACACTGGCACTGAGAACACGAGTCGGTGGCGGGAGCGCATTGGCTTTGTCCACAATCAATTGACCAGCCAGGACGACATTCTGCGGCTTGACTACATCACCAGCGGGTTTGACGAGAGCCATGCGATCATGGGGTCGTATGAGTTCCCGATCAAGAGCGACAAACTTCGGTCGAAGGTGTACGGCAGTTTCAGCGAGTATGACGCGTCGGAAGTTGGGTTGTCGGGTGAGAACTTCACTGGGCAGAACTACAACTTCGGCGCGGAGTTGATCTACTGCGTGTATCAGAAGAACCAGTATTTCATTGACCTCGTGGGCGGCGTGAAGTTTGCCAGCGTCAAGACCAACAACGACCTGTTCTTGGAGTCGGGCAAAGAGGCGTATTTCACGCCGTACTTTGGGGCGCGGTTCGAGAAGGTGCAGGACGTCAAGGAGACGTACGCGAGCGTCACGCATGAGTTCCAGAACGGCGGACTGTCAGGCGCGACGTATGAAAACCTCAATCAATTGGGCCGCACGCCGGTTGATGAGGATTGGCAGATTCTGAAGTTTGACGCGTACCACTCGTTCTATGTGGAGCCCCTGATCAGTCAGGTGTACAAAGGAACGGGCGACAAGGGGCCGACGACGCTTGCGCATGAGATCGCGCTTTCGGCGCGCGGGCAGTACAGCTTCAACAAGCGGCTGATTCCGACGGAGCAGGATGTCGCGGGTGGCATGTTCTCGGTGCGCGGGTACCCCGAGAGCGTCGTTGCGGGCGATTCGGTGTTTATCGCGAGTGCTGAATATCGCTTCCACTATCCGCGCACGTTTGCGGTGAGCGAACCGGGGAACATCGGCGCGAACAAGCAGGCGTGGGCGCAGAACTTCATGGGCGCGAACATGACCAACTTCCGGTTCGCGCCGCAGGAGCCTTTTGGCCGGGCCGACTGGGACCTGATCTTCAAGGGCTTCCTGGATGTGGGGAGCACAGACATCGCGTTTGCGCAGCCGGGCGAGGACAGCTACACGCTTATCGGTGCGGGCGTGGGTGTCGAGTTCCAGTTCAAGCGATATCTCACGGCTCGTTTGGATTGGGGCTTTGCGCTTGAGGACATTGACCAGCCATCGGACGGCGTGGATGCGGGCGATAACGAGGTCCACTTCATGCTGACGGGGGTGTACTAGGAAGGGACGGAGGCACTGAGGCGAATAGACACGGAGGGGAAAACGCTTTATCCAGACAATAACCGCACGGATGCGGCGAAAAACTGGGCGTTTTGGTTGCGAAACGTGGATTTTCGGAGAGAATATTGGAACGTGGGCGCCTCCCGAGCGGGACGGGCGTAAGGAGATGGAAAGAACGCGATGCGTGTCACCGACTGCGGCTTTGCGTGGTCGGTGCCCGAAGCCAAAGAGGCACCAGCTTAGAGCACGGCACCGACCGCTGAAAGCAGCGGCGGGTCAAAGCAGGGCGTGAACCATCGCACCACTTTTCATCCAGAAGAACCAAACCCCCGCTGCCGCCCTACTTGGTGGCAGCGAGTCACACGAGATCGGCGCGGAGTTGTACCTATGCGTCACCAACACAACGGCACCTCATCGTTCAACACAACGTCACGAGCGCAAGCGCTCCTCAGCAAGGCTTCGGCCTTTCACGCCGGGCACATACTGAGCGGGTGGCGGTCCGCCGCGTCTGCGCTGGCGCTGCTCATGGCTTCGCCTGCGTTCGCGGGTCCTGAGGGTGCGCAGGTTGTGCGGGGCAATGTGCAGATTGAGCGCAACGGGAATCAGACGGTGATCCGCGCGGGGGATCGCAGCATCATCAACTATCGCAACTTCAATATCGGGTCGAATGAGTCGGTGCAGTTCATTCAGCCCGGGTCGCAGTCGCGGGTTTTGAATCGCATCAACAGCGCGGCTCCGACGCGGATTGACGGGTCGCTGTCGGCCAACGGGCGCGTGTACATCGTGAACCCGGCGGGCGTGGTGTTCGGGCGCGGCAGTGTTGTCAACGTGTCGGGGTTGTTCGCAGCGGCTGGCAATATTTCGGACCGTGACTTTGTCAATGGCGTTGATCGCGTGACGGGGATGGCGGGGAGCGTTGTCAACCATGGCGACCTGCGCGGGCAGTCGATTGTGCTGGCGGGCAGCAGCGTTGCCAACATGGGCAACATCGTTGCGCCCGAGGGCACGGTGGCGATGGCGGCTGGGCAGGACATGGTGATTTCGCAGCGCGACGGGGCGATGCATGTGCGCGTCAGTGGTACGGCAAGTGGTGACGCGAACAACGCGGCGGTGACGAATACGGGGACGATTGATACGACGTCGACGCGCGGAGCGTCCAGCGGCAAGGTCGTGATGGCCGCGGGCGATATGTATGGCTTGGCGATCAACACGACGGGGACGGTTCGCGCGAAGCGTGTTGAGATTCAGGGGCAGGGGACGGGCGACGTCGTGGTGGGGGGGACGATTGATGCGAGCAACAGCAATGTGGTTGGGCCGGCGGGTGTGAGGATCGTGCGTGATGAGAAGTCGCGCAGCAACGTCGGCAAGTCGGCGATTGTGCAGCAGGCGCTTACGCCCAAGGAACGCAAAGCTCTCGATGCGAGCAGGACTGGCGGCACGGTTGACGTTGTCGGCCAGCGCATTGCGCTGTACAACAGCACGATTGATGCAAGCGGCGTTGACGGCGGCGGCACGGTGCGCATCGGTGGCGGCGTGCAGGGTGTTCGCATCGACGGGCAGTTTGCGAATGCATCCGCGACGAGTGTCAATTCGGGCACGACGATTACTGCGGACGCAACACAGCGCGGCAACGGCGGCACGGTGGTGATCTGGTCTGACGACACAACGCGGTCGTTCGCGGCCATCTCTGCGAAGGGTGCGCAGGCGGGCAACGGCGGGTTCATTGAAACAAGTTCGAAGGGTCATCTGAGTGTTGATGGTTCGCGCATCGATGCGAGGGGCGGCGAGACGGGCAACGCTGGCATGTGGCTGCTTGATCCGCGCAACGTGGTCATCAACAACACTGGGCCGACCACCGGCGACTTTGGCGCGCTTGATCCGGATATTTTCACGCCCACGCAGGACGACAGTGTTGTGCTTGCGAGCGACATCACGAGCCGGCTTGATGCGGGCACGAGCGTCACGATCACGACGGGCACCACGGGCACGCAGGATGGCGACATCCGCGTTGAAAACGATGTGCTGACGACCGGCACGGACGCGACGCTGCGGCTGCAGGCGGCGAACAGCATCTTTGTGAACAACGGCGTTTCTGTCGGCGCGACTGGCGCGGGCAACATTGACATTGCGCTTATCGCAAACGCCGCGGACGCGAGCGATCCGGACGCGAACGCCGGCGCGATTGTGCTGGGCACGGGCAGTTCGCTCAACTCTGGCGGCGGGGACATCACGCTCGCGGGCGGCACTGTCGGCGCGTTTACGAGCCAGCCCGGCACGACGGGTTACGACACGCTGCTGCGCGCGGCCGGGGCGAGGGGCACGGTTGCGAATCCCGATGGCATCACGATTGATGGCGCGACGATCGACGCGGGGACGGGCACGGTGGCGATCCGCGGCGTGGGTCGAAACGACGTGACGGGGGCGACGGGCGTTGTCATTACAAACGACGCGACGATTCGCGGCGCGACGATTCGGATTGACGGCCTTGGTGGTTCGTTTTCGGGCGGCGCTGGTGGTGATGCAAACAACGGCGTGGACATCAGCGGTACAAACACGCTGATCCGCAGCCAGGGCGGACCATTCAGCTTGTTTGGCACGGGCGGAACAACGGAGTCGGGCGCGGATGTCGTGGGCGTGCGGATCGCGAGCGGGACGGTGGAAGCCGCGTCGAACAGTTCGCTGTTCCTGATCGGCCGGTCTGGCAGCGGCGACGGCGCTCGCAATCACGGCGTGAGCGTCGAGAGCGGACTAGTGACTTCGGGCGGATCGGGCGCGCTGCAAGTCACGGGCACTGCGACGGGCGCGGGCGACCTCTCGCACGGCTTTGTGATCTCCGACGGAACGATTTCAACCACGGGCGGCGGCATCACCGACCCTGCGCTGCGCATCGTCGGCACGGGCGGCACGGGCGGCGGCTCCGTGGGGGTGCTCGTCAGCAACGCGACGACGAACATCACTGCCAACAACAAGCGCATCGAGCTTGACGGCAACGGCGTGGGATCGCTCGCGTCGCATGGCGTGCAGTTTGACGGCGGCGCGAACGTCAGCGGGCGGGGCGTCACGATCTCGGGCCTCTCGAGCAACGCCAGCGCGATCGCATTCACGTCGGGCACGAGCAATGTCAACAGCAACGCGGGCGACCTCACGCTGCGGGGCGACTCGATGAACATCGGGACGGGAACTTTCTCCGGCACGGGCGTGCTGAGCGTGCAGAACCGCAACGCCGGGACAACGATTGGCATCGGCGACAACGCGACGGGAACGCTGGACATCTCCGATCTTGAGTTTGGCACGTTGATCAACTCGTCGGGCTTCTCCGGCGTCAGCTTCGGGAGCTCGACCGCAGGCCTAATGACGACGGACGCGCTCGACTTTGCGACGTTCTTTGGCTCCAACATTCGCTTTGTCGGCACGAGTTTCGCAACGGCAGGCATTGCGGCGTCGCCCACGCAGACGCTTGCGCTGCGCTTCAACAACCCGACCTCGGGCAGCGGCACTGTCACGCAGACGGGCGAGATCGTTGTCGGAAACTTGAAGCTCTTCGGCAACTCGCAGTACACGCTGACCAACGCGCTCAACGACGTTGATCTGCTTGCGGGTGACGTGGGTGGCACGGCGGCGGGTGCGTTCCATGACGCGGACGGCGTCAATATCGGCGTGATCGACGTGACCACCGGGCTGACCACCCGCGGCAACTTCGAGATTCGTTCGCTGACGGACACGCTGGGCAATTCGGGATTCCTCAACGTGGCTGCGGGGGAGTTGACGCTCGCGGCGGATGAAGTAGACATCGGCAACAACGTTTCGGGCGCGGGCTCGCTCATTCTGCAGCCGCTGTCTTCCACCGCCGACGTGCGAGTGGGGGATTCGAGCGACAGTGGCGCGGGTGTCTTTGACATCCTGAGTGATGAGTTGGCGTTCATGCAGGACGGCTTGGGCCTGCTCACGATCGGGCGGAACGACAGCAGCGGCACGATGAGCTTTGCCGGCCCGCTGACGCTGAATCAGGCGACTCGCTTCCGCATGGGCCCCTCCGGCGGGAGCGGCATCATCAACCTGACGCAGGCGATCACGTCGACCGGCGCGGACGACGCACTGACGTTCCGCGCGAACACGCTGAACGTCTCCAACAACATCACAACGAGCGGCGCAACTGTCCTGCTTGCGGGCAACACGCGGCTTAACTCCAACGTCACGATCGACACGACTTCCAGCACGCCTGCGGGAGCAAACATCACGTTTAACGGCCCGGTCGACGCGGACGCCGTGGGCAACGACCGCGTGCTGACGCTGAATGCGGGCACGGGGGGCAATGTGACGTTCAATGGTGTGGTCGGCGCGGCGGAGCGGCTGCAATCGCTGGGTGTGACGGCAGCCGCGACCAATATCAATGGCGGCGTGCGTACGCAGCTCGGTCAGGACTACGCGACGGTTGTCAACCTCGCGGGTGATCTTTCGAGCAACGCGGGCGATGTGACGTTCCAGCAGGCGCTGAATGTCACGGCGGACTCCAACATCACGAGTTCGGGCAACGCGGGCGACGATGTGACGTTCCAGTCGGGCATCAACAGCACTGTGACTGGCGCTGATCTCACGGTGAACGCCGGGCTTGGCAGCATCGCGCTTCAGGGCACCAACACGCTGGGGCGGCAGACATACAACGGCGCGCTGGTGACGCTCAATCAGAATGTCACTGGGGCGGAGCTGGTGTTTGGCGGGCCTGTGCTGCTTGAAGAGAACATCACGGCGGTGGGCACGACCGGCGTGTCGTTCCAGGGTACGGTCAACTCGGCGGCGACTGAACTGCGGACGTTGGTCATCAATTCTCCCGCGACGACGTTCCTGGGCGACGTTGGCGGCGCGACAGACGGTCAATTGGGCAGCCTCACGACGGACTCGGGCACGATGTCGATCGGGGCCTCGCTGATTCGCACGAACGGCGACATTGACATCGCCGACAACATCACGCTGACGGGCAACAACACGATGACCAGCGCAATCGGCAAGGTGCTGCTGCGCGGCAGCGTGAATAGCGATGCGACCCCGAGATCATTTGCTGCCAACAGCGTGACGGGCGTGAGTCTGCTTGGAGGAGCGGGCAACACCAGCCCGCTGCTGAGCCTTGCGACGAGCGCGACCGGCCAGGGCGCGGGCACGACCATCGGCGGCATCATCGAAACCACAACAGCGCTCAACTTCACGACGCCGATTCTGCTCGCGAGCACGACAACGGTGCGTGGGCCGGGCGTGACGTTTGGCGGCACGGTTGATTCGGCGAGCGACACAGTCTTTTCCGGGCTGACGGTGGTCGCGACTGGCCAGCCAGTGGCGTTCAACGGCGCCGTCGGCGCGACGAACCGCCTGCAGTCGATGAACATCACAGGCCAGACGATCGCCTTGGGGAATGTCAGGACCGACGGCAACCAGCTCTACACGGGCACGACGCGGACCAGCGGCATCATCGAGGGCGGCAACGCGGCGACAATCACGTTTGCGAGCAACGTCCTGCTCACGGGCAACACGACGGTTCGCACAACCGCGACCGGCGGCGATTCGGACATCATTTTCCAGGGCACGGTCAACTCCGAGGGCACGGCGAAGGACCTCACGATTGACGCCGCGGCGGGTGATGTTGTGTTCGGCGCCGAAGTCGGCACGAGCACGACGACCAATGAGTTCGCGGTGGCGAACCTCAACATCACGGGCAACAGCGCGACGATGCGCAGCACGCGTACCACGGGGCGTCAACTCATCTCCGGTTCGACGTTCCTCAATGGCAACCTGACGAGCACGGGCACGGGCGATATCTCCATCGCTGGTGCGACGCAGCTGTTGGCGGACTCAACCATCACGACGACCAACGGCGGCGTGATCTTCTTCGGGACTGTGGACAGTGATTCCACCACGCGCGCGTTGACCGTCAACACGGGCGGCAGCGGGCTCACTCGCTTTGCGGGCGCGGTTGGCTCGACCAATCGCCTCGCGAGCCTGACCACCAACGCCGACGGCTCCACACTGCTTGCAACCAATCAGGTCCGCACCACGGGCGATCAATTGTTCAACGACGCAGTGACGCTGGGCGCGAACACGACGCTCGAGGCCAACGATGTGCTGTTTGGCAGCACGCTCAATTCAGACGCGGCGAACACGCCCCGCAACCTGACGATCAACACAGCGGTCAACACGACAACCAGTTCTGATACTGGCGAGACGACGTTCCAGGGCATCGTGGGCGGGCTGCGGCGACTGGGCAGCATCACGACCAACGGCGAGGGCACGACGCTCATCGCCAACAACATCTCCACGACGCGCCGCATGGACTTCGGCGACGCCGTGCTGCTCTCGGGCACCAACGTGACGCTCGACGCAGGCGCAACGGGCATCACGTTCCGCGGAGCGATCAACGCCGACACGACCGTGACGGACCCGACGCTCACGCTGCTCAGCACCTCGACGGGCGATGTTGACAGCGCGTCGTTCCGCTTTGGCGGGAACGTCGGCACGGGCCGCCGGTTGGGCGGGCTTAATCTCGGCGCGGCTCGGGGCAACACCGTTGCGAGCAACATCGTGTTCACTGATGCGCTCGATCAGCAAGGCCGCATCACCGCGTCTGGCGTGACCAGCGCTGATGCGTTTACGGTGACGACCGCCGCGGGCGGGTTCAACGTCGCCGCGGGCCACAAGATCGTGAGCTTCGGCAACCTGAACATCAACAGCACGGGCGCGGTGACGCTCAACGACGCGACTGTGCTGGGCAACTTCAGCGTCACGGGCAGCGCGATCAACATTCGCTCGCGCGGCACGGGCCAGATTCAGATTCGCAGCCGCCAACTCGTTCGTGATACGGGCACGGACTTCGTGGCGAGCGGGGCGATCAACTTCTCCCGCACGCCGACGGTCATCGGCAGCGGCATCGTCCCGACCTTCAACCCGGGCAACGGGCAGATCGACGCGGAACTGTCGGGCTTTACCTTCCGAACGCCGGCCCGCCCCATCGCGATCGGCGACTTTACCGACGCGACCAACACTCAGTTGCTGCTGCCGCGTGACCTGAAGGCCGACGGCGCGTCACGAACGAATATCACCACGGCGATCAACATGCCCTGGCCACCGGTGAATGGCCCGGCCATCGTGCCGCCTCCGCTGCCGGAGACTGATGCGTTCGCGGCGCTCGCGGAACTGGGCATCAGCACACGTGGTCGCACGACGGCGGAAGTTGTCGAGGGCTTGCGTGGTCGCAACTTTGACGACCGTCTGCCCGCGACCGGCCTTGCCGAGAGCGGCGTGCGCGCCGATCAGATGAGCGAGCAGAGCGCGAGTCGGGCTGTCAACGCGTATCGCGCGTTGATGTACGGACCGCTGACCGACGAGCAGGGCAACACGCTGTACGACGAGCAGGGCCTGGTCCGCGTGGGCGATCGCACGCCGCACATCCAGGAGATCTTCGCGGCGTCTTGGGCGAAGTATTCGAAGAAGTCCAACAAGCCTTCGGGCGAGGGCTGGCGCGCGTACCTGGAGAGCCAGGGCACGACGGGCTCGCCCGAGGATGCGATGGCGCTTGAGTATCTGAACCAAGGGCGCGAGGCGCTGCGTGCGGTTGCAAACCTTGGGTTGCCAAATGAACAATCCAGCATTCCGCGGCGCAAGATCATCAAGGCGATCATGCCTGTCGGCGGGCCATCAGAGAAGGAATTCCTGAAGGCAGTGGAGGGGGTCTGGCAGTTCAGCAGCCGGTGAGTGTTGGGACATCAAGTGCAGGATGAGCGCCCGTGCGACAAGCACGGGCGTTCTTACTATGCTTGTGCATGCCCACAGTGAACCCAACATCCAAGGGCCGGCCCATCTGGGTCACGATTGCGATCTTCATGATCGGCTTTGGAATCTACGCGCTCAAGCAGAAGGGGTACTTGGGCGGCAACCCGCCCCAGTCGGGACAAACTCCGCAGCAGCCTAGCCCGTCGCAGCCTCGTTCGGCAGAGCCAACTTCGCACACAGCATAGCGGTCGGCGTCGCAGCCAGAAACTCAACCAACCAAACAACCGGCGCAGCAACCGGCGAGTTCAAAGTCGCAGAGTGACGGCGGCATCGCTGAGTTGTTTCGCAAGAAGCAGTCGGATACGTGGGTGGAGGCTTCGGGCACGATCAAGAAAAACCTGCCAGACGACAGCGACGGCGACAAGCATCAGCGGTTCATCGTGAAGCTGTCGACCAACATTGAGATTTTGATCGCCCACAACATCGACGTCGCCCCGCGAGTGCCGGCGGACGAGGGCGACACCATCGTGTTCCGCGGCGAGTATGAATGGACGGAGAAGGGCGGGACGGTGCACTTCACGCACGCGCCGAAGTATCAGCGCAAGACGCCGGGTGGGTGGATTGAGCATGACGGCAAGCGGTACGAGTGATTCGGGCTCTCGTTGAACGCTGTTACACCGGTGCTACGCCAGGAAACGCTTCGTCAGGTCGGCGTAGGCGTCGATT
>CAZEZV010000046.1:0-19169 GCA_964516725.1 uncultured Phycisphaeraceae bacterium | reverse complement strand
TGACGATGTCGAAGAGGTCTTGATTCAACGCCGCGGCGAGTTCGGTGATGTCTTGGTCGATGTCGAAGAAGGCTGCGACGAGTTCACGCTGTTGGGGCGTGAGAGCGGGGAGCGGGTCGAGTTTTTGGAAGGTTTCCCAGAGCATGACGCATCATGACGGGGAGCATCGAGAAATGCAAGTGAGAAGTTGGGAGTGACCGTGTTTTTGCGCACAAACGCGGTTGATGCGGGGAATATTTGTGAGGTGGACGCTGGCAAATTAGGAGCGCCCCCGCCCCCCCCGAGTCTCATCGAATTCGAACAGGCAACCAACGGCCGCATCAATCCGCTGCGAAGCCAGAGGATTGATGGCACGGTGCTCGTCAGTACGCTCAATTCTGCGCCGTCCAATAATGATTTACTCATTACAGCTCTTCCACATTCAAGCAACATCTCTCGCACTGCCGAAACAGTCGCACCGCTTCTGCGCACTTGCGCAGCATTGGTGACCGACGCGCAAGGATTGCTCGTTGTCGTTCGTGTACACGTTTGCGAGCCTTCTGAATCCCGATCTATTGGCGATCGGTGCATCAGAAACTAAGGTGAGCATTCGTTGGCAGGAGGCCGCGTGGAGCAGATTCGTCACATCATGACGACGATCAAACAGTGGCTGGGCAAGCTTGCGCCTGCACACTTGCTGACGCTTTCGCTCGCGGTGTTGTTTGTGATTGCCGTTCTGCTGCTGCTGCCCGCTTACTTCGGCAAGCCGGACATGGTGGAGTTGTACCCGGGGACGACCGCTGCGGATCACCAGCAATTCTCGACGAGCCTGTCTTCCAACAACATCAAGCATGAGAGCCGCGATGGCGGCCTCTATGTTTCGTCGCAGGACTTGATGCGCGCTCGTTCGCTGATTTCCGAGTCCGGGCTGCTGCCCAACGACAAGGAGATTCTCTTCCAGAACATCCTGCAGCAGCAGAGCTGGACCAACAGCCGCCAGCAGAACGAGCAGTTGTTCAACAACGCGCTCGAGAACGAGCTCGCTCGCACCATTGAGCGTTTTCGCGGCATCAAGTCCGCGAAGGTTTTTATTGATGCGCCGGCTCCGCAAGGGCTGGGGACAGCGGTTCGTCGCCCGACGGCCAGCGCGTGGGCGCTGTCTGCAACTGGCGAGGCGCTCAAGCAGTCGCAAGTGGACGCGATCGCGTCGCTGATTGCGGGCAGCAAGGCCGGGCTCACGCTTGAGCAGGTGCGCGTTGTGGATGGCAGTTCGGGCCGGCAGCGCAAGCCGACGGGAGACGAGGAAGCGTTGCCGACGACGTATCTCGAACACGCCACGCGCGTGGAAGCGGTGACTCGTGACAAGGTGATGGAGTTGCTGTCGTATATCCCGGGTGTCGTTGTTGCGGTGACGGCGCAGGTGGATGTGACTCGCGTGCAGACGCAGACAGACAGCGCGTTGCCGGTTGGCCAGGGCACGCAGAGCGTTCCGAGCAAAGAAGATTCAACAGAAACGGTGACTTCCGCCGCGGCACCGAAGGCGGCTGACCCTGGTGTTCGTGCGAATCAAGCGGCGGACATCACAACCTCACAAGGCGGCGAGGGCAACAAGAGCAACAGCACGACAACGACGACTCAGTACGAAACACAGTTCGGCACGAAGCGAGAGACGACGGTCGATCCTCGCGGTTTCCCGACGATGATTGCCATTTCGGTGAACGTTCCTCGGGGGTTTGTGGCTCGGATGCTCAAAGCAGAGAAGGCGGCGAGCGGTTCCGGCGCGGCGGGCGCAACCGGCGGTGACGCCAGCAAGGGCGCTGAACCCACAGAGCAAGAAGTGATGGACGCGTTCGACACGCGGATCAAGCCGACGATTCTTGCTGCGGTTACTCCTCAGGTCCGAGCACTCACGGCCCAAGCCGGCAAAGTCCTCAAAGACGATGAACTCAAAGCGATGATCGCACAAAGCGTGGGCGTGTCGATCATTCCGACGGATATCCCGGAGAAACCAGCCGATTCTTCCGGCATTCTCTCGAGCCTCGCCGGCATTGGTGGCGGCGGCGGTTCCGGGGGCGGCGTTGGGGGCATCATCCTCGGAGGCGGCTTGATCGACAAGGCAATCCTCGCCATTCTCTCTGTCGGTGCGATCGGCATGATGTTCATGCTTGTCAAGAAGAGCAACAAGAAGATCGACTTGCCCAGCGCCGAGGAACTCGTGGGCCTGCCACCACCGATCGACGGCGCGAGCGAGATTGTCGGCGAGGCAGACGAAGGCGAGACCGCGATGACGGGCATCGAAGTCGGCGACGAGCAGATCGAATCGCAGAAAATGCTCGAGCAGGTCACGGAGATGGTGAGCAAGGAGCCGGAAGCCGTGGCGAGAATGCTGAATCGGTGGGTGGTGACGGATGAGTAGGTTGAGTTCGTGATGTTGTGTCGAGCCGAACATAATTTTGAACGCAGAGGAACACAGCGAGAAGAACTGGGGAAGCCTGAGAGAGATGGAGTGAAAAAATGAAACATTCTTTGCTTCCCCGACTGCTTGTTCACGACTGACCTAACCCTGCTTCGTCTCTGACTTTCTCTCTTCTCTCTGCTTTCCTCCGCGTTCAAGTTGCCTTCCCATGCCGCGTAAGCCCAACGAAAAACTCCCGGAGACATCAGAAAGCCTCGACGGCATCACCAAGGCCGCGATTTTGCTGCTTGCGGTCGGGCCTGACAAAGCCGCGGCTGTGCTCAGGCACATGTCGCCCGAGGCGGTGGAGGAAGTGACGCGCGAGCTGGCGAGTTTGGGGCGGGTGCCGTCGGAGTTGCAGTCGCAGGTGGTTGAAGAGTTCTACGGGTTTTCGGTTGCCAATCAGTACGCGAACGAGGGCAACCTTGACTTTGCCAAGAAGATTCTGATGGATTCGCTGCAGGATCCGAAGGCCGCGGAGCGGATGCTGGGGCAGATTCAGACGCAGGTGCAGAAGACGCCCTTCTCGTTTTTGCAGCGGGCGGAATCTGAAAACCTGATGGCGTTCATTCAGGATGAGCACCCGCAGACTATCGCGCTGATCGTGTGCCACCTGAGCCATCACAAGGCCAGCGAGATCATCGGCGGCCTGCCCATGCAGAAGCAGGTCGAGGTGATCAAGCGCGTGGCGAATATGGAGCAGACGAATCCGGATGTGATCAAGGAAGTCGAAAGAGGCTTGGAATCAAGGCTGTCGAGCATGCTCATGCAGAGCACAGAGAAGTCCGGCGGCGTGCCGATGGTCGCAGAAATTCTGAACTTGACGGATCGCTCGACGGAAAAAGCGATCATGGAAGGTCTGGAGAGCGAGGACCCGGACCTTGTTGAGCAGATTCGCCGACTCATGTTCGTTTTCGAGGATATCAGGAAAGTCAACGACAAGGGCATTCAGACGGTGCTCAAGGAAGTCGACAACAGCGAACTGTCGCTGGCGCTCAAGACGGCGAGCGAAGAGCTCAAGAACAAGATTTTCAAGAACATGTCCGAGCGTGCGGCGCAGCTCATCAAAGAAGACATGGAGTACATGGGGCCGGTCAAGGTCAGCGATGTCGAGAGTGCGCAGCAGCGAGTGGTGGACATCGTGCGGCGACTCGAGGAGAGCGGCGATGTGGTCATCGAAGGGCGCGGCGGGGATGCGGAAGCGATGGTGTGAGTTGGCTTCGCGAATACACATGGAGCCCTGCCTGACGGTCGAGCTGCATGTTTGGAGAGTTTTCTTTGGCAGTCATCCGCCAATCTGAAGCCCACCGCATCGCCGCGGACGCGATTGCGCTTGACCTTGGCGATCTCAATCGTCAGGGGGAGGCGTTCATCGCGAGGGCGCGTGCGGAAGCCAACAAGATCATTGCCGCGGCTCATGCTGAGCGGGCGAGCATCATGCGGGGCATCCAAGAAGAAGCCACAAAGAAGGGATTTGAGCAGGGGTTGAATGAAGGACGCCAGCAAGGCCGCAGGGAGGGGCACGCCGCGGCGCTTGTGGAGACCAAGGCGCAGCTTGGCAAGGTCGACGAGTCGTGGACGCAGGCGTTGATGAAGTTTGAACAGGCACGTGCGTCGATGCTGCAGGATGCACGCGAAGATGTGCTCGCGCTCACGCTAAAACTTACCAACCGCGTTGTGAAGCGTGCAATTGTGCTTGATCCGACGTTGATTCAGGATCAACTCGCCGCAGTCCTGAGCGTGATCGCACGGCCCTCCGCGTTGCAGATCGCGATCAACCCCGAGGACGAAGCGCTCGCGAGAGAAGCACTTCAAGGCTTGTCCCGGCGCATCTCCGGTGCGCAGCATGCATCAATCAACATCGACCCAAAGCTGCCGCGCGGCTCGTGCGTCGTGCGGTCGCCTGCGGGGGGAGAAGTTGATGCAACAATCGACACGCAGTTGATGCGAATCGCGGAAGCATTGCTGCCGAGCAACAAGAACACACAGATCACGATCATGCAGCCCGACCATCGGGGGGGTGAGGAAGGGCTTCGCGCGTTGTAGGTATTCGCTTTCAGCACAGAGACACAGAGATCAAGAGGGCGAGGAGGGAAAAGCGATGAGGAGATGATGTGAAGGAACATGAGCGGGCGTTCGTCGTGCTCTGTTCCCATCATCTCGTCATCTCATCATCTTCTCGTTCCACTGTTGATCTCTGAGTCTCAGTGCTGAAAGGGATTTACCAGTCAGTCGTTTCGTTCAGAAGCTTCGCCGATGTCCCCCCTCGCCCCAGCTCTTTCTCTCGCCGACACGCTCGAGCCTCTCGCGCTCACGGGCGTTGTCAGCGCTGTACGCGGGCTATCGGTGCTTGTGGACGAACTCGCGGCGCCGGTGGGCACGATGGTGCGCATCGGCAACAAACTCAGCCGCGGCGCGACGTTTGGCGAGGTCGTTGGGTTCACGCGCGAGCACACGATCGTGATGCTGCTGGGCGGGAGTGGTGGTGCCGGTAGCGAATCGAGTGATAGCGCTGGGGGTGGCGGTGGGGGTGCTGGCGGCGGGATTCGCGCGGGCGATCCGGTGTCGGCCATGCAAGCCGCGCCGATGGGGCTGGTTGGGTTCAGCATGCTGGGCCGAGTGGTGAATGGCCTTGGCGAGCCGCTCGACGACAAGGGCGCGCTGCGAGAATTGCACCCTCGCCCGCTGTCTCCTGCGCCGCTCTCGCCGATGAAGCGGCGGCGGATCAGCGATCAATTGACGACGGGCGTGCGAGCGGTTGACTTGATGACGCCGCTGGGCAAGGGCCAGCGCATGGGGATTTTCGCCGGGCCTGGCGTTGGAAAAAGTTCGCTTCTTTCGAGCATTGCGCGCAATACGAACGCGACGATGAACGTGATCGCGTTGATCGGAGAGCGTGGGCGGGAGGTGAAGGACTTCATCGAGCACGCGCTCGGACCGGAAGGACTCGCGAAGAGCGTGGTGATCGTCGCGACGGGAGATGAGTCACCGCTTATGCGCATGCGAGCGAGCAAACTCGCATGCACATTCGCGGAGTACTTCCGCGACTGCGGCGGCGACGTGCTCCTGATGATGGACTCGATCACGCGTTTCGCGCACGCGCAGCGGCAGATTGGCCTTTCGGCGGGCGAGCCGCCCGCGACGAAGGGGTATGTGCCCAGTGTGTTTTCGCAGATGGCGCTGATCCTGGAGCGTGCGGGCACTGTCGAGTGGGGCGGTTCGATCACGGGGCTCTACACGATTCTCGTCGAAGGCGACGACATGACCGAGCCGATCGCAGACGCCGCTCGCGGCATCTTGGACGGACACTTGATTTTGTCCAGAAAGCTGGCTCAGAGAGGCCACTTCCCGGCGATCGACGTGCTCGATTCGGTCAGCCGCGTCGCCGACGACGTCGTGACAAAGGAGCACATCGGCGCACGGCGAGATGTGCTGCGATTGCTCGCAACATATCGAGACGTCGAGGACCTTGTGCAGATCGGCGCATACGCGAAGGGAAGCAACCCGGTCGCCGACGTCGCGATCGAAATGCAGGCGAGCATCAACAACGTGCTTCGTCAAGGAAAGGGCGAGGAAGCACCATTTGCGAACAGCCTCGGGACGCTGCTGAAGCTTGCGAAGACGGCGGAGGAGATGGCCTTGAAGAAGAAGAAGTGATCGCGGAGGGGCGGAGAGGAGGAACGCGGAGGGAAAAGGGGAGACAGGATTTTACCACAAAGACACGAAGAGCACAACGAAAGGCGGGGTTGAGTGGAGGCATCAAAGCAGTGGCTTGCGTTGTAGAAGTTCGCAGAGGCCGCAGAGAAAAAGTCGCTCCGCAGACCAGTCATGCTGTCTGCGTCCTCTGCACACTCTGCGTTCAAGTTCAGTAGTGTCTGTTGAATAGCTCAAGCTCCTGCTGCATCTGACGTAATCAAAGCAACAACCCTCACCCCGTCTTCCTCCGAGATTCTCCGCTTCTCTCCGTCCCTCCTCGATCTCTTCCATGCCCAAGTTCACCTTCAACCTACAAGCCGCTCTCGCTCAGCGCAAGGCAATCGAGCAGCAGAAGATGCTGATCGTGGCTGACCTGGAGCGGGCGAGGCTGGCTCTTGAAGATCGGCTTCGCAACATGAACACCCGCGTCACTGAGGAACGCGAAGAACTGCGGGCGCAACTCGCCGGAGGCGCGGCGGCAGGAGGACGGGGCGGCTTGGTCGATCTTCGCGGCGTGCGGTTTCAAACAAACGCCGCGCTCACGATGCACGTGCATGCCCAGCAACTGGTGCTGCAACTCGCGGGCGTCCACAAGCGAATCGACAAGGCACGCCAGGATTTGCTTGAGGCGACCACGAGGAGGAAAGCCGTGGAGACGCTCCGCGAACGCCGGTATGAAGCGTGGAAAACAGACGAAAAACGCAAGGAAACCGCCGCGTTGGACGACATCGCAGGAATATTGGTGTCACGAGCCGATGAAAAGGAATGATCGCGGAGGCTGCGGTGAGGAAAGGAGAAACGCGGAGCGTGATTGGGTATGACGATTGCGAGATGTGCGGAGCAAGTAAGTAAGTTCTCCGCGTTTTTCTGAGTCCGTCCGCTACTCCGCGATGACATGTCTATGAAAAAGCTCTGGACCATCCTCTCGATTCTCGCGATCGCAAATCTTCTCGCGATGCTTGGCTTTGTTGGCTATCTGAAGGCAACTGATCGCCTGAGCATGGACCGCATGCGAGAATTGCGAGAGAAGTTTTCAGCGACGGTGACCCAGGACAACGCGAAAAAAGCCCAAGAAGAGGCCGAAAAGAAGGCTGCGGAAGCGAAAGCCGCGGACGACGCCAAGGCCAGCCGGCCACCCCTGAATGCCGAGCAGCAGTTGGCGACTCGGGTTGAGCTATCGCAATTGGATCAGCAGCGCTTGCAGCGGCTGCGTGAAGAAATTGAAGGCCTTCGCAAAACGCTCGCGTCCGAGCGTGCTGACCTTGATCGCCGCCAGACAAAGTTTGACGCGGATCAAAGGGCATTCGCCGAACAGGTCGCGCAGTTCACGCAGAGCGCGGGTGATGAGCAGTTCAAGAAGACGCTGGGCATCTTGCAGTCGGTCAAGGCCAAAGAGGCGAAGTCGATGCTCAACGAGATGCTGACGGGCATGGCGATCGAGCCGGACAACACGCCGACGCTCGGCGCTAACACGCCGGCGTCGACCGCGCAAGGCCAGCCTGCAAGCTCCGCCGACCAGCGCATCATCGGCGCATTCGAGGCTCGCTACAGCCGCGCGGCTAGTTATCTCAACGCCATGGACGAGCGAGCCCGCACCAAGATCATGAGCGAGTTCGCCAAGGATGATCCAAAGCTCGCGGTTGATCTGCTCGAAGCCCTCCGGCGGCAGGGCGAGTTCGTCGTGCAGGCGAAGTGAGCGATGCGTCTGCTCAGGGCAACCGCTGGTGGCACGGCTTTCGCTCCCTACATTGCGATGGAAGTCGTTTCGACACTGCACACTCAGTCCAATCACGTTCCGATCGCGCAAGCTTCGACCTTGTCCGCGCAATCGTCGACATTTGACGCCGCGTTCGAGCTCTTGCTCGCACAGGGTCACAAGAAGAGTGTTCAGACTGAAAAAACGGAAGTGCTGCCGGGTGCTGGGTTGACTCAGCCGAAGTCCGCTTCGAGGCGCCGTGCGGGCGCGCTCGGCATTGCCGAAGCGACTCCAGATATTGCAGCGATAAGCGCGGCGCAGTTGGCGGCTCGCCCTTCGCAGGGCGCGGTCGCACAGGCCGACGCGGCTTGCGGGGAGCAACCATCCTCAGACTCACTTGCAACAAGTGCGCAGCAATCCGCACGAGAGAAGTCGCCAACCTCATCAAGTTCGACAGCGGCAACACAAGCGAGTGCAAGTGATCAGGTTGAAAGTACTTCCTCGATCGCCCCGACGAACGCAACGCATTCTGCTTCTCATGCACAAGCAGCGACTTCCGCCGCTTCATCGCACGAATCAACCTCCAACCAAGCGGCACACTCAGGGGTATCTCCGCTTGCGACAACCAGCGCACGCGGCAGCGTCACTTCAACCGCGGCTTCGCCTTTGCCTCGCGCTGCCGCGATCCCCGCGACAAACTCTGGCGGCGCCACTTCATCCAACGCCCAGTCCCACACATCCAACCACGCCGCGCAGCCGCACATCACAAAGCGAGCCGTGGCGTTTCGATCATTGCTCGCCCAAGGCCAGCCAGTTCGCCACGCTGTGCACCAGCATGAAGTGCAAGCCACCGCGCTTCGAGCGATGCAGCTCACGCTCTACGGAAATGGCGGCGACGTGACGCTGCGTATGAACCCGGGCGAGTTGGGCACGCTGCACGCGAAGCTCATGATTCAAGACGCGCGCGTCAACGCAGACTTCGTTGCCACGACCGAAGTGGCATGCGACTTGCTTGTTCAATCAGTCGACTCTCTTCGCTCCGCGTTGGAAACGCGGGGTCTGACGGTTGACTCCATTTCGATTTCTGGCCCGGAGGGTCAGAAAACAGATCATGCCGGGCAGGATGCCCAACACACCAATTCGGAGCGCGGCGGAGCCGCTGATCCAAATGCCAGCCACTCGCGGAGCGATGGTGAGCAAAGCCGGGCAAGGACGCCCAACAGACATCACGCGGAGGCACAATCTTTGTGGTCGCTCGCGCCCGAGGTTGTGTCGTCGGCAAACGGCCTTGAGTGGATTGTGTGAGTTCAATGTTCGGTGCGCTCGGGTGGCTCGACCCGGACCTTCGCCCGAAGACTCGCGCAGGTCCGGCGTACTCCATGCGTGAGAACGCGGGTTTCGAAGTGTGTGCATGACTCGACAAACCAAGGACAAACCATGGACGCTCTTTCAGCTCTCACAAATTCCGGCTCAAGCACGTCGAACACCGCCGGCCGCGGCGTGAGTCAGTTGAGCTCCGAGGACTTCACCAAGCTCATCATCACCGAGCTCACCAAGCAGGACCCGATGCAGCCCAACGACACCAACGCGCTGCTGAATCAGATCGCAACGATCCGCTCGATCGAATCGGACACCACGCTGAACTCAAGCCTTACGAATCTGGTCCGTCAGAATGACTTCGCAAGCGCGAGCACGCTCATCGGCAAGACGGTATCGGGTGTGAGTGAAGAGAATGCGCGTGTTTCAGGTCAGGTTGAGAGCATTAGCCGAACAAGCTCCGGCACAACAGTCAAGCTCGTCGGCGGCACGCAGATTGAGTGGAAGAACGTCGATCGCGTGCTTGCGACGACGCCGTGAGCGTGCAGCGCCGCCGCAAAGCATGCAGCCCGACCGTGAGAGAGGGCATCGCGCAGTAAGCAAACTCAAGCCAACCTCGGCACTTTTCCCCATGACTCTCGACGCCCAAACCCTCCTCCGCACGCTCGCCGGCAAGTCAACCGGAGGTGCCACGCTCAACGGCGCGGCTCGCGCGTCGGCTTCGAGTGTTGGTGGCCTGGACTTCGCAAAGCTCCTCCAAGCCGCGCGGTCCGGTGAAGTCGCTTCGGGCATCAAAGTCACCGTTGCTCGTGACACGAAGACGGAACTTACTCCCGACCAATTGTCGCGACTGAGCACCGCCGCAGATCAAGCTGAAGCGCACGGCGTGAGCCGAGGCTTGTTCTTGATCGACGGCAAACTTATCAAGATGGATGTCGGCCTGCGTGCGGTGCTCGGTGAAGTGTCGCACAGCGAAGCGGGCGTCCTGACGGACATCGACGGCGTCGTCAACGTGCCGCAGTTCGGCGGAACGCCGCACTCGGCTACCCAACCCACGCTCACCAATTCAAGCCTCAACACCATCACAAACGCTTCGCTCCTGAAACTGCTGCCCGATCAAGCGGCGTAGTTGCGGAGCGTTGTCTTGTTCCGGAACCGTCTCCCCGTCTCACACATCACGCACATTCTGATCGGCGAAGACCGTCGATCAAGACGGATTGGCGGGGACCGCCAATCTACCACAAACCATGGCCTCCACCACCGCACTCTTCTCCGCACTCTCGGGACTCAACGCCAACGCGCGAAACCTTGATGTCATTGGCAACAACATTGCCAACGTCAACACCAACGCGTACAAGTCGTCGCGCATGGTGTTTTCGAATATGTTCAGCCGGACTGTCAGCGAGGGCACGCCACCCGGCGAAGTCACGGGCGGTACGAATCCGTTCCAGATCGGCCTTGGCGTCAAGATCGCTGGCACGCAGCGTAATATGACCAACGGCACGATCAGCGCGACGGGCGACAATCGCGACCTCGCGATCGACGGCAACGGCTACTTTCTCGTGCAGCGTGGCGATCAGCAGTTCTACACGCGGGCCGGCAACTTCCGCCCCAACGAACTCAACGAACTCACGACCATCAACGGCGAGCGAGTGATGGGTTACGGCGTGGACGAACAGTTCAACATCATCCCGGGTGTGCTCGCGCCGGTTGCGTTGCCGCTGGGGGCGCTCACGATCGTTGAACCGACGACGAATGTGCGATTCGCGGGGAATCTGAACGCAAACGGCGCATTGCCAACAGGTGGCAGCATCCTCGGACTTTCCGGCACCGCGACCACAGGCTTTCGCACCATTGCCAGCGCGGCTCCTGCTCCGACCGCTCCAAACTTGCTCGAAACCACGACGCGCTTGATCGACATTGAAGATCCGCTGCTGCCAGGCAGCAACACGATGTCGTTCGTGAGCGGTCAGACGCTGCGCATCACCGGTGCGACCAAGGGCACGCGCCTGTTGCCCGATGCTGATCTCACCATCGACACGAGCACGACCGTCCAGGACCTCATGAACTTCATGACGCAGGCGCTGGGCATCAGCACCAGCGGTGGGCCCAATCCCGACGGCAACACACCTGGCATCGCGCTTGATCCGATCACCGGCAGGATCAATCTCGTCGGCAACACGGGCACTGTCAACGACATCGCGCTCGAGAGCGCCGATCTGCGTCTGCTCGATGCGTCGGGCGCGACGGTCCGCTTCCCATTTGTCAGCAACAAGACCGCGAGCGCGGATGGCGAAGCGGTGCGCACGGCGTTCGTCGCGTATGACTCGCTGGGCACGCCGGTGACGGTTGACGTGAGTATGGCGATTGAGAGCCGCACCAGCGCGGGGACGACATGGCGCTACTACGTCGAGTCCGGCGACAACGCTGGTGTTGCTCTGCAATCAGCCACCGGTGTCCTTACGTTCGACAACGAAGGTCGGATGGTGAATCCTGCGCCTGTGACGGTCACGATCAACCGCGACAATCAAGGCTCGATCACGCCGCTGACGTTTGCGATTGACTTTGCGGATGCGACCAACGAAGTGACCGCGCTCACGGACGTGAACTCAGAAATCGCTGCGATTTACCGCGACGGCGCGCCCATCGGCACACTCACCAGTTACGGCATCGGCACCGATGGCTCGATCATCGGGGTGTTCAGCAATGGTGTCACACGCACCATGGGCCAGATCGCGCTCGCGACGTTCACCAACGACGAAGGGCTGGTTGACAACGGCAACAACCTCTACACCGTCGGCGCCAACAGCGGTGCACCGGTGGTGAGCACCCCTGGCACCTTCGGCGCGGGGCAACTTGTGCAGGGATCGCTCGAACTGTCGAACGTGGACATCGGTGATGAGTTCATCAAGTTGATCCTGACTTCAACCGGATACTCGGCGAACGCGCGGGTGATTCGCACGACGGATGAACTGATGCAGAGTTTGTTGGTGCTGGGGCGGTAGGCGCTGAGCAAAGCGAATGACAGAGTGAAAGTCGTGCCACCGATTACGGCTTTGGGTAGTCGGTGGCGGGCCGAGCCCTCATGGCCAATTCATATTCCCTTTCCACAACCAACTCGCAATCCACTCCACCCCGGGCTTCCCAAACCATACAAGAATCGTCGCCAACGCTAGGAACGGCCCGTACGGCAGCAGTCGCTTGTTCTCGCCGCTGGTGAGCAACTGAATCAGCCAGCCGAACATGCCCAGGAACGCCGCGGCGAAGAACGCAATCACTGGGTCGATCCATCCCACGCACGCGCCCACCGCGGCCATCATGTGGGCGTCGCCCAGGCCTAGCGCCTCTTTCCCGAACGCGAGCGTTGCGATGATGCGGCAGAACCAGACGAAGCCGCCGGCAATCAAGTATCCAAGCAGTGCGCCGCTGAGCACCTTGAGCCACAGTGGGACCATCTGATCACTCATGGTTTCCATCGCCAGCGTGTTGGGGTTGTATGCCCACGGGCCGACGGCCCACTTCGCGATCATGCCGCCAAGCAGCGCACACGCGATGATGACGCCCACAAAAAGAACTTCGCGAGCCATCTCGCGCCGCGCGTGCGGGTACTTGATCCACATTTCTTGTTGGGTGGGGTCGTTGTTTTCGGTGGTGGGGTCGGTGGGGTGGGCCTCGGGCCCGCCCACAACGTCCTCAACATTCGCACTATCGCTCCCTCGCACTTTCGCACTGTCGGTCTTCCCCGCCTCCATCTTCTCAATCGCTTCCTTCTCCCAAGCCTGATACTCAACGCCAAAGCTCCGCTTCAAGACTCCTAACTTCAACAACCCGTTCGCAAGCCCCCATCCCACCGCTCCGCCCAGCGCTGCGCCAACCCACCACCACCCAAAATCATCCGGCGTCCAGATGCTCCACGAATACCCAAGCGCGGCGTGCGATAGTTGTCCATACTTGTACTGCACCCACACCGCCGCGAGCGGATGAACGACAAGCCCGACGATCGTTGGGAAGTTCGTGAGTTGCTCGGGAATGGTGTACGTCTTCGCATCGACGATGGTCATCGCAACCAGCGACGACAACAACGTCACGATCACAAGAAAGATGGGCCACGTCTGCACAAACCCGCCCCGCGCCCACTCTGGCTGCAAGTGCAGGAAAAAACTCAGCCCCGCATATTGATCCGCATAGCAGACCATGAACGCGACAAACCACAGCAGTGCGACGACCGTCTCGACAATCGGATACTCCGCCGAGATCGGGCTTCGGCAGAACCGACACTTTCCGCGCAGCAGCAGCCACCCGAAAATCGGAATGTTCTCCCGCCATGTGAGCTTCGTCGAGCACGACGGACACCGAGAGGTCGGCGTCACATAGTCCATGCCGCGCGGGATTCTGTACGCCAGTACATTGATGAGCGACCCCACGCACGCGCCGAACGCCGCAGCCCAAAGGCCGCGCATCGCGTCGATTGCCGTCATTTGAAGTGAAACGCCATCCATCATGGTCTCACACTATCGGCTAGAACCGCCCATCGCGCAAATGTTGGTGGCTCAAGCGTCCTCGCCTGTGACCGAACCACACTGGGTCTCCCGCCACAGGCGAGCACGCCCCCCGTCTGTGCCCCCTTCCCCCTACCGTTGTATGCCCCAACCGTTCCGGGCTCTTTCGGAGTTTCGTCATGCCCTTTTACACCAAACTCGGCCTCATCCCGCAAAAGCGCCACGTTCAGTTCCGCCGCCCTGACGGCTGCCTCTACAGCGAAGAAGTCTTTGGTACCGAGGGCTTTTCAGGCCCGACGACAACAATGTACCACATCCATCCGCCCACCCAGGTCTACGGCTGGAAACCACTCTACTCCACCAAGGTCGAGTACGTCGAACAAGACATCATGCGCATGCGCCACGTCCTCACGGGCGGCAAGCACATGGCCGCCCACGGCGACTTCGTCACAGGCCGCGTCGTGCTCTTTGGAAACTCCGATTGCGAAATGGCGGTCATCAATCCCGCTGAGCAAATGGCCTATCACTACAAGAACGGTCAGGGCGACGAGTGTTTGTTCATCCACTACGGCAGCGGCGTCTGCCACACCATGCTCGGCACGCTCAAGTTCGGCCCGCGCGACTACCTCGTCATCCCCAAAGGTGTGATTTACACCATCATCTGGGACAAACGCGTGAATGGTGCTGATGGAAAACCCACCGATGGCGGCCCCGACATCACCAACACTCCCTACGGTCGGGTCCTCCTGATTGAAACAACAAACGGTTCCCACATTGGCCCGCCGCCGAGATATGTGAGCAAGGCGCACGGCCAATTTCTCGAACACGCCCCGCTCTGCGAGCGCGATTACAAACTCCCAGAGTTCCCCATGACTTGGGACCACAAGGGCGACTTCCCCGTCCGCATCAAAGCCCGCGACCTCATCCACGAATACGTCTATCACTACCACCCGCTCGACATCGTGGGCTGGGACGGCTGTTACTACCCGTTCATTTTCAACGCCGACGACTTCTCGCCGATCACGGGCAAACTGCACATGCCCCCGCCGATTCATCAAACGTTTGAGGCGCACAACTTTGTCATTTGCACGTTTGCGCCTCGCATGCTTGACTATCACCCGCAAAGCATCAAGGTTCCTTACAACCACTCCAACCTCGACTCCGACGAAGTTCTCTACTACGTCGATGGCAACTTCGGCAGCCGCAAAGGCATCGAGATTGGCAGCCTCACCGCGCACCCGCAAGGCATCCCTCACGGCCCGCATCCGGGCACGATCGAGGCTTCACTCGCCGCGACGCACACGCAGGAACTTGCGGTGATGTGCGACACGTTCCGCCCGCTGCACCCGACGAAAGCCGCGATTTCGATGGACGATGCGAAGTACCCGGCGAGCTGGCAGGGCGAACACTTCCCGGGACTGTCAACCGGCAAAATGCACTTGAACGGCGTGACCGTGCCGCCAGCGAGTGCGGCTGCGTTCCCGCGCGAAGTGAACCCGGTGGCGGTGATCAAGGCCGATCCGACGGGGCAGATTTTGCCGGCGCCGATGAATGGAAACGGCAGCGGTGGGGTGGGCGTCCCGCCCGCCAAGACTTCGACGGCGAACGTCTGGGCACCATGAGCGGAAAATCGTGGCAAGGACATGATTGCATGTCCGTGCCAAGCCGGGAGCTCTTTGATGACATTGGTTCCGTACTTGAGCGCGATCCTCGCCGCAGCGCCACTCACAATTCTTTCTTCGTGCAACGCGCAGGTCGCTCATCCGAAAAACGACATCACCAACAGTGCCCCCGATTCAACATATCAATCAGGCGAAGTCGTGCCAGCAATCACCAACAACACCTGGTACGTCTTCCAAGCCAAAAACAATGACTACTGGTTCGGCAGCGACGGCGACGGCGTGTTTCGCTACGACGGGAAGACGACCACGCAGTTCACATCCAAGCACGGCCTCTCAAACGATCGTGTTCGCGGCATTCAGGAAGACGGCGCTGGAAACATTTTCGTCAACACGCTGGACGGTGTTAATAAGTTTGATGGGCTGTCATTCACGACGCTCGCGATGCCAGCGAGCGCTTTGCCCATGTCAGAGTGGAAGTTGCAGCCGGACGACTTGTGGTTCGCAGGGCCGCAGGATACTGGCACAGTTCTGCGTTACGACGGCACGACGCTGCATCGTTTGAAGTTTCCGGAAACCAGGCGTGGAAACGAAGAACTGAAACGGTTTCCACGCGACAAATTTCCAAACGCGATCTACAACCCCTACGACGTCTACACCATTTACAAAGACAGCAAAGGCCACCTCTGGTTTGGCACGGCGACGCTGGGCGCGTGCCGCTTTGACGGAAAGTCATTCGACTGGCTGTACGAAGATCACCTCACCAACACGCCCAATGGCGGCTCCTTTGGCATTCGTTCCATCATCGAAACCGAAGATCGCACGTTCTGGTTTTGTAACACGCAGTATCGGTTTCATGTCGAGGACAGCCGCGCAAGCGACGAGACTCGCACCGAAGGTCAAATGCAATACACGCGGACGCGCGGCGTTGAGAATCTTCCGTTTCGCGTTCCTGAAACATACATGTACTTCATGTCGATCGTGAAAGGCAGCGACGACTCGCTGTGGATGGCGACGTATGGCAACGGCGTGTTGCGGTACGACGGCACGGAAACAACCCACTTTCCCGTGCGTGATGGCGACAGAGATGTGACAATCTTCTCCATCTACAAGGACAAAGCAGGAACTCTGTGGTTGGGCACGCACGAAGCAGGGGTTTACAAGTTCAACGGCAAGGTGTTCGAGAAGTTTGAACACGCTCGCTCGAAGTGAAACGCATCACGCTTCCATATAAAACCCGCCGCCCATGTCCTTGAGTTTCCCGGCCTTCACCAGCGCGAGCCAGATCCCACCCGGAAACCCATCCGGCGGCCTGATCGCGTCCACGCTTGACGCTTTGCCGTCGGTCATGGGGCGGTTGGTCATCTTTGATTGATCATCCAGCCGCGTGACCTTCAGCCGCTTCATGAACGCCCGCAGCGCGTTTTCAAGTTGTTCATTCGTGAACGAAGCGGGCGTTACAGCTTCCGCCGCGGCTGCTCGACCCTCGATCACTCGCAAGAGTGACTCGGCCCCGTCAGCATCCCGCGCCGCAATGACCCGCTCGACCGCCGCGCGATCGCTGGTCATGCGCCCCATCAATCGCCCGACCAGTCCCCAGTCCTCGGCAACCTTTGCCTCCGATCCACCCGCTCGAACCCCCTTCAGCACCGACCGAACTTTTTCAAGTGCATTCATGCACAAGCGTAGCGCAATCGATGCCTGTCGCGATCGGCGTGCGCTATGACGTCGCGATGCACGGGCAGGTGAAGTGTGCCGGAGTCTGTCTCTGCGCCGCGGTCTGGCACATCTCTACTCGAAGGGCAGCGGCTTAAATCTTTCTCATGGGTACTACACGTTGCGGAGGGCGTTGTACGCATGACTTCGTGCAGCGCACCATCTCTAAGGGGCGTGCAGCGTGGATTCTCGCGGAGTTCAATCATGTTTCCTGGCATTACAATTCTGAGACTCATCGCAGCAATTGCCTGCTCTGCGGCGCAGGAACAATCAAACGAGCAATACAAGCCCCCCGATACGGTCGAAACCAAGTCAGGTCGCATCAAAGTCGAGCGACTCGCGACGTTGGAGCACGGCTGGGGCATGACGTATCTCCCAGATGGACGACTGCTCCTCACCGAGAAGCCCGGGCGATTGCGATTCTTTGAGAACGGCAAGCTCTCTGACCCCATCAGCGGCGTCCCGCGAGTGGAGTACAAGGCGCAGGGCGGTCTGCTTGATGTCGAGATCGATCCGAAGTTTGCCGAGACCTCATACGTTTATCTTTACTTTGTTGAAGCTGCGACTCGCCAGCCCGAAGCAGCACAGGAAACGCGTGATGCTCGCATCGGTCCTGAGCAAGACCTCAGCGACGTGACGTTGAAAGGCGGAGCTGTTGCGAGGGGCAAACTGAAAGGCAACGCACTGCAGGAAGTCGAGGTCACCTGGCGGCAAGAACCAAAGATGATCGGTCGCAACCACTTTGGCGGGAAAATTGTGTTCGGGAAGGATGGCACGCTGTTTATCACCTCCGGTGAGCGCCAGCGCTTTGACCCCGCACAGGACTTGAAGTCCAACCTTGGAAAGATTGTGCGGATCAACTCGGATGGGTCAATTCCCAGCGATAATCCATTTGCGAAGTCACCTGACGTTCGACAAGACATCTGGTCCGTGGGCCATCGCAACCCGCTGGGCGCGGCGATTCATCCAGACACGGGAACACTGTGGATTCATGAAATGGGGCCTTGGCACGGCGACGAACTCAACACGCCAGAAGCCGGAAAGAACTACGGGTGGCCAATCGTGAGCAACGGCGATCACTACGACGGCACGCCCATTCCAGACCATGCTTCCAAGCCCGACATGGTGCCACCCATTGAATACTGGCACCCGGCGATTTCGCCATCAGGGCTCATTTTCTATACGGGTCCGCTGTTCACGAAATGGAAGAACAATGCGCTGTTGGGCGGCTTGTCGTCCGAAGTCTTGATTCGACTGACCTTCGAAGGTGATCGCGTCAAGACGGAAGAAAGAATCGGTCTTCGTGCCCGCATTCGGGATGTCGTGCAGGCACCGGACGGCGCGGTGCTGGTGATGACCGATCCCAAGAAAGGGCCGGGAGAATTGCTTCGGCTGACACCAACGCAATAATAAGCATGCGGCTTACCCTCCGCGATGCCGACGCCACACTCAAGTGTTGATGCGTACATCGCGAAGCAGGCCGACTTTGCAAAGCCCATTCTGATGCGATTCCGCGAGCTTGTGCATGAGACGTGCCCTGACGTCACTGAGACGATCAAGTGGGGCATGCCGTCGTTTGAATATAAAGGCATTCTCTGCGGCATGGCGGCCTTCAAAGCCCACGCGACCTTCGGTTTCTGGAAACACGACCTCGTCGTGGGTGCTGACAAAAAGTCGCGAGAAGCCATGGGCAGTTTCGGGCGGCTCACAAGCATCGACCAAGTGCCCACCAAAAAGCAGTTCGCGGCGTGGATGAAGATTGCGATGAAGCTGAACGAGGACGGCGTCAAGTCGCCGCGCGAAAAGACGACGACGAAGAAGCCGGTTGCGATGCACCCGAAGTTCAAGGCGGCGCTTGCGAAGAGCAAGAAGGCGAAGGAGACGTTTGACGGGTTCGCGCCCAGTTGCAAGCGGGAGTACCTGGAGTGGATCGCGGAGGCGAAGCAGGACGCGACGCGCGACCGGCGGATTGCGACCGCGATTGAGTGGATGGCGGCGGGGAAGAAAAAGAACTGGAAGTATGAGAAGTGCTAAGGCGGGCGGCACTAGTGGCCGCAGGTGGTGCAGGGACCTTCGCTGTACATCGTGAGGAACGAGCTGATGTCGCAGGGGTCGAAGAGTGAAGTGTCGTTGTTGAAGTCGATGTCGTTGCAGGTAGCGGTGAGGGGGACGCAGGGGCCTTCGGAGTAGAC
>CAZEZV010000045.1:0-19199 GCA_964516725.1 uncultured Phycisphaeraceae bacterium | reverse complement strand
CGTGGAGAACTTCTCTTGAAAAAGCTTGACAATCAAGACAGTCGCTCCCCCCGCCTTTCCGAGGCGGCTTGTGTCAACGCAACGTGGATCAGGTCACTTCCGCACTCGCACATTGCGCCAGCGCACGCTGATTGGGTCTTGACGATCACCAACATCGTGCACTTGTAGCGCGATGTGACCTTCCGCGTCCAGTGCGTCAAAGAGGGTTGAAGCTGGCACTCCATTGATCCACGTTCGAATGAGCGGGCCGCGAGCCACAACTTGAACTTGATTCCACTCGCCTTGTTTGAACGCCGCGCGAGCGGCAGGGTTGTTGAAGAGCGTTGCAAGCCAGCCGCGGCGGGCTTCGTCATAAATGCCTGCGGAAAAAGCTCGCGGGGATGGATCGAGTTCGACTTGATAGCCGGTGACGCGGCCGGACCGGATATCCCCATCCGCGCGCGGGACGACGTTGCTGCGGACTTGAATGCCTGAGTTCAGATCGATGTGTTGAGTGGCTTCGAGGATCAACTCAAAGTCACCGAAGCGCTCTTTGGTGACCAAGAACGTGTTGGGCGTCTTCGGTGTGCTCGTGCCGATGATTTCGCCATTGACAAGTTCATACGTCGCTCGCCCGCCACGCACTTCAAACGCGTTGAGCGTTCCATCAGCAACCAAGTCGATCCAAGGACCGGGGGAAACGGGCTTGATCGGCGTCGCGGGGTGTTGTGATATCCACATGTTGCGATAGCGCACCGGACCTGCTGCCTGGGTGGCGTGAGCCTGAAGCCGAATCGGGCCAACTTGCAACCCCTTGCCCGAGTCTGCTTCGCCCTTCGCGGCTGCCGCACCGGTTGGAGCGTCGACCTCGACATTGTCGTGGACGAGCACGCCATTCCAATAGAGTGTGATGCGGGCGGACGCTGTTTTCTTGCCGTCGGTGAAGCGAGGTGCAGTGAAGAGAATGTCATACGCCTGCCACGTACCTGGTCCGGTCGATGCGTTCGTTTTCGCTGCCTTGAGTTTGTAGATTGCGCCAGCATCGTCAACTTGGAGCGGGTCATTGCTCGCAGGTGTGCCCAACACCTGTACCTCGTAGCGATCCTGCAGATACACACCACTGTTGCCCGCGAGTTGCCCCGTTCCGCCCGGCGGCGCGTACCACTCGACATGCAAGCGAAAGTCGCCGAACCATGCGCGGGTCGTGAGATCACCTGCGCCGACATCGGCGTACTCGGAACTCTGCAGTTCGTTCTGGGTTCGTGGTGATTCCGAACCTTCTTTGCCATTCACCGTGAATGCGTCAAGCGCCGAAGTGCCGATCAGCACCGCTGCCTCAGCGGGCGGCAAAACTCCAACGCCCACGCCATCGAGAAGCGTGGGAGCATCCGTCGGGGCCGGTACGTGGTTGAGTGTGTAGTACGCGTACGTCGACCAGATCTGCTCGCCGTTGAGCGAATCAGGATCAAGTCGAAGTGAGACGGTGCGGCCGGCTCGCAAACCCGGGATGACCAGTTTTACTCTCTTCCCATCTGGCGACGGCTGTGCGATATCGACTTTCAACTTCTCGATGTTCTTCTTCTCGCCGCCATATTCGGAAGTTGGCTCATAGGTCCACTGACGCACTTCATAGTTCGCGGGGTTCTCGAGCCACGCGCTCTCAATGGGCTTGGTAAACTCAATCTCAAAGCCATCATGCAACGCACGAACTGCGAGCATCTCGAATGGCGTGACACCTGTGGGCGTGAGTCTGTCAAGACCAAAGCGTGTGTTTTTCCAGTTCCAGTTGCCGCCCGCGCCGATGCCTCCAGCAACGAGCATACCGCCTGGTCCCCATGCAAGGCGATTGACGCCGCAGCTCAAGCCCTGCGAGAACTGAAACGCCGCACCCTGCCATTGTCCGTTGACGCGTTCGAGAAATACTCGACGGATGCCGCCCGCGGTCAACTCGCCCACAAGCATCTGACCCATGTACGGACCTGATTCCACGAGCAGCGACTGCGTTGGCGAATTGCAGAAGTCGTTGTGCACAAGATCGATGGTCGCGGGTGTGCGCTGCCGATCACACAGCACGCTGGCGAACCCTCCCTGCGGAAATCGCTCCGCAAGTTGCGGCACGACATTGGTGTTGTTGTAATGCCCATAGAACCGCCCGGGCACAATCTCGGCGAACTGATTGGTTGGCATCCATGTGCCTTGATTGTCGCAGTAGAACAACGCGCCCTCGGGCCCAAGCCCCAGTCCGTTCGGCGTGCGCACGCCGCCGGCAATCGCGCGAAACGTGTTGCTGGACAGATCGACCTCAAGCACACTTCCACGAAGTAGATCATTCGGCGCGGCGTTGGACATCATCCCCGTCCATCCGGGCGGTGCCATCGCCGTCGACAGCGCTGCGTATAGCTTGCCGTCCTTGTGAACGAGGCCAAACGTGAACTGGTGATAGTTCCACGCTTCCCACCCCGAAGCGACATCGAACTTTGACTCATAGAACCCGTCGTGATCAAGGTCCCGCAGGCGCGTAATCGCGCGCCGTTGCGACACGTAAAGATCATCGCCAACAGCACACAGCCCAAGCGGCTCATACACACCGTCAGCGCAGACATTGACAGCGACATGCGCCGGATCGCCCAAAAGACCCGAGAGGGCATACAGCTTGTCAGGTACCTTTGATTCAATATCAGGCAACTCAGTATCCGTTCGCTGCAATGGGTCGAACGTGCCGACAATCAGCCGGCCATCAGGCACAAACGTCATCGCCCCAACCATCGGTCGAAACCCCTCAACGCTGATTGTGTCAACGCTGAAACTCGGATGCACGCGATCCACGGGCTTGCCATCACCGGGGCGCCGTTCATCACGCACGGACTTCACGCCCGGCGACACAACACGAGCAAGATCAATTTCTGTCAGCAAGCTGCCCTGCGGCACCACAACAAAGTCACTTGCGCCCGGTGGTTTCCATTCGAGCAGAAGGCGTCGCCCGCCGCCCGCGTCGAAGTGGTCGATCATCAGCGGCAACAGCCCCGCCTCAAGCGCGATCGCCGCGCTTTCCTTCGCGGTCGGAGAGTGTCGCCCGTCATGGTCGACAACCACCGCGCCATTGACAGTCAACTTCGCACCGTCATCGCTGGTCAAGCGGAAGTGGTACTTGCCCGACAGTTTGATATCGAGCATCCCGCGCACATTTGTCAGCACTGGCGCGGCGAGCGTGAAGAAGCCTTCGTTGGTAAAGTCCACGCTGGGCCGCAGCTCGTCAACGTTGGGAGTCTGACCATCAGCAATCGCCGGAATGCGATCAAATGAACCATCCAGTTGAAACACCCGCAGGGTCACGCCCGGCTCAAGCGACTCGCGACGTGCGATGGCTGATTGGGCTGCCGATGAGGTCTGATCCGACGGCTGGTGCGATCCAGAAGCCAGCTCAACCGCCTGCACGAACGCGAGCACTCCCACAACGACGACTGCGAGTTTGACCATCTCGAAGGATACGGACACGCCGAGATGATTTGTTTGATGAGGAGTCGATGTAAACTGACCCAACGGGTCGTCATTTGACGCAGTCGCAAGAGTCGTAGCCCGGTCAGCGTACCGACCCATTCATGGTCCAACTTCATCACGTTACGTCGCAAATGGATCAAACGCACGTCCGATCACACATTCCAAACGCGCCGCTGAGTTAAGCACGTGCAAACGCACACGCAAATGATCTGTGTGCCTTGACATCTCCGGTAGACTACGGCGTAGCCTTCGATTCTCAATCAAGTCCCTGTACATCACAGTCACGCAAGAAGCCCAACATGACTCGCACCACTCCAACGCACTTCCTTCCGTGCATTCTCCTCCAATGCACGCTCACCTCGCTGTCGATGGCTCAAAATCAACCGCCAGCGACACCTGTCATCAGCGAGCCTCAGCCCGGCCGCATCATCAACCCGCAGGACCTCCACATGGAGACCGAGCCGTTCAGCGATCCCAATCCGGGCGACACCCACGTGTGCACCGACTGGGAAGTGTGGACCACCAACGGCGGCGGCACGTTGTTGGAGCGAGTCTGGTCGACACTGTGCATCGGTGGCGTCGAACGTCTGCACACGCACTTTGGTGATGGCGTCTTCGAAGGAAGCCTCGCCGGTCAGACGTCGCTCGCGCCCGATACAAACTACGTCTTTCGCGTCAGGCATCGCGACTCGAGCGCCGTCCCCGCCACCGAATGGAGCAATTGGGCACAGCGTTCATTCCTCACCGGCGCCGCCGCGGCGAACTTTCCGATGGAATTGGAAGACGCGTTGACGATTCCGACCCCCACGCTTCGAGATATCACCGGCCAGACAATCGGTCTGCCCGGCGGATCAAGCCCAGTCCGCATTCTCATCGAATCCGTCGGCAATGGCACGATCCTCGAATTCAGCGGCCCAGCCAACGGTGTCGGACTCGTTCTTAACAACCCTGCTCCGCTTATCGAGCACGGCCCTCTCCGTGCCACCATCACTGCCAGCCCGACGACGCTCAACCTTCCGGCCACGGACGTTCGATTCAACGACGACGATGGACGCGTGCAAGTCATCTACTTGCCCGAAGTCTCCATAGCGCCAAATCAATCAGTCTCGTTCTGGATTAGCGAAAACGGTGCCAGTTTCGCGGCGACACCAGGCGAAACTACTCCAAACTTCTCTGCGCTTCGCCGAGGAGCGCCTGTCCCGTGGAGCACACGCACCGGCTATCGCGTTGACGTTGTCGCCACGGGCTTCCAACTGCCTGTCAACATCGCGTTCGTTCCCGCTCCACTCACTGATCCAAATGCACCGCTGTACTACGTCGCCGAATTGTACGGCACCATCAAAATCGTGCGCAACAACGGCATCGTCAGCGACTACGCGACCAACCTCCTCAACTTCAATCCGACCGGCAACTTTCCCGGTTCGGGCGAGCAAGGCCTCGCCGGACTCTGCGTTGACCCAACCAATGGAGATCTCTTCGCCACACTGGTCGTGAGCAGCATTCCGGGTGTCGAAAGCGCCCCCCACTATCCGCGAGTCGTCAGATTCACGAGCACAGATGGCGGACTCACCGCCGCAACGCAAACCACGATCCGCGACATGCCGGGCGAGTCCATGGGCCAGTCTCACCAGATTTCCAACATCACTCTCGGGGTCGATGGGTTCCTTTACGTACACGTCGGCGACGGTTTCGACGCCGCGCGTGCTCAGGACCTTACCTCATATCGCGGCAAGATTCTCCGCATGACCAAGACCGGCGCAGCGATCGCAACCAACCCGCTGTACAACGGCGCTCCGATCACCGCACGCGACTATATCTTTTCTCTGGGTGTCCGCAACCCCTTCGGCGGCGCCTGGCGATTGTCCGACAACTCCCACTACTTCGTCGAGAATGGCCCAAGCGTCGATCGCTTCGCACGCATGGTCGCGGGAAGAAACTACCTGTGGGATGGTTCTGATCAGTCGATGACCAACTTCGCGCTGTATTCATGGAATCCTGCGACCGCTCCCGTGAACATCGCGTTCATACAGAGCAGTGTCTTTGGAGGCAGTGGATTCCCCGTCGATCGCAACGACTTCGCCTACGTCACGCAATCGGGCGGAACATGGGCGTCAGGCCCGCAGACCAATGCCAAGTGCATCACCGAGTGGCAGATTGACTCCACCGGCACGCTCGTTGACGGCCCAAACATCATCACTCGCTACAACGGCACAGGCAAGGCAACCGCCGTCGCTATCGCCGCTGGACCGGACGGCTTGTACTTCAGCGACTTCTATCGCGATGACGACTTCGAAAATCCAATCGCGCGGGGAAGCAACATCCTGCGCCTGCGCTACGTCGGCGAACTCGATTGCAACAACAATGGTGAGCCAGACGCACAAGATATCTCGCTTGGAGTGAGCCTCGATTGCAACTCAAACGGCATCCCCGATGAATGCGACGTCGGCAGCGGACGCAGCGTGGATTGCAACAACAACGGTGCGCCCGACGAATGCGACGCATCAACGAGCGTGGTCGTCAATTTTGACTCTGGTCTCGCGCCATTCGTCGCAAACGGCGTCGCACAGCTGATCGACGGGCGTGTCAGACTCACCAGTACCGCTGGCTCCCAGCGCGGCTCCATCGTCCGCACGCCCCTCGATGCCTCGCCGGTCTTAGGTTTCAACGTCTCGTTTGACTTCCAGATTGGTGGCGGCACCGGCGCCGATGGCATGTCCTTCATGGCCCTCGACAGCGCCTTCTACACGACATCAACGCTTTTCGGCGAGGAAGGTCCAGGCCCGGTCGATCAAGGCCCCTTTGCACTCAATGCGCTGGGCGTGCAATTTGATACCTACGACAACTTTTATGGCGGACAGTCCGAAGGCAACAACACGATTGAAGTCATCTTCAATGGCCTGACGCTCGGCCGATACACACCGACGTTCCAACTCTCAGACAACGTGCCGCGACGCGCGTTCGTCGTGGTGCGTGACGGAGCAATCACTGTCCGAATCAGTTCAGCGGGCACCATCGAAACCGCGTTCGATCAACTCCAAATACCCGGACTCGCCTCGTTCATCCCGCTATACGCCTTCGGTGCCAGAACCGGCGGCTTGACCAACGAGCACTGGGTTGACAACATTGCATTCTCTGTCCCCAGCGCAGGCGATCTCAACGGCAACGGCATCCCAGACGAATGCGAACTTGTGTGCGACTCTGTGGACTTCAACAACGATACATCCCTCTTTGATCCTCAAGACATCGACGCATTCTTGAGCGTGTACAGCGAGGGCCCCTGCATCCCCGAAGCAGCCACCTGCAACGATATCGACTTTAACAACGACGGCTCGCAGTTTGACCCGTGCGACATCGACTCGTTCCTGCTGCAGTTCAGCGAAGGGCCTTGCACGCCGTGTGGATAGTAACTACTGCTACCCATCAAATACTCTTCGCACAAGCCGATGCCCAACGCGTCGGCTCGTGTTTTCGTTGCTTGCGCCTTCGCTGAAGGGATATTGACGCGTTCTTGCGTGTATTCAGCGAAGATCCGTGTACGCCGTGCGGCGGCTGATACAGGCGTCTGTGCGCGATGGCGCGAAGCTGAATCGTACTTTTCAAGTTGTCTGACCAATCACGCAGTAACCTCTGCCCATGTCTGACAAAGCACGGGAAATGAGGGCGAGACGGAAAGGGCTTGACGCGTCCGTTATGCTATTGGCACCTTCGCTCAGCACGGACCTATTCATGAAAACACCCCACCCGCTTGTCCCTCTCCTGCTCGCCGCACTTTTCACTGATTCGCTCTTCGCGCAAACCAGCCGACCCTTCCAGGACGAAGTGATCTATCAGATCATGCCTATCGCGTGGCGCGATTCCAACAACGACACACAGGGCCCCACGCAAACTCGCTTCGGCGACTTTGGCGGGCTTTCATCAACAACCAGCCTGGACTATCTCCAGAATCTGGGCGTCACGATGATCTACCTGCAGCCGATCTTCCCGTCGGCGGCATACCACGGCTACCAGCACGGCCCGGCGGACACGCTCAATGCGTGGTTTGGATCGCAAGCACAGTTGCAAGCGTTCATCGACGGTGCTCACGCCCGCAACATGAAAGTAATTCTCGACTTCGTTGCGTATGGCGTCTCAACAAACTCGACATACTACTCCTCCGCGTTCAACAATCCGGCAAGCCCGTTTGATTCATGGCTCGCGTTTACGAACTCGCAGAATACGCAGTATCAGGGTTACACGTTCACGACATGGAGCGGCGCTGGTGTTGGGTTCATCCATTGGAACTTGTCGACCCCAAGTGCGGCGACAACAGTCACCAACTGGGCACGCAAGTGGCTCGACCCCAACAACGACGGCAATACCAGTGATGGCGTAGACGGCTTTCGCCTGGACCATATTTACGCCAACGCGCCCGAAGGATGGGGCGCGAACATCGCCTTCTGGGAGTCGTTCTGTTCATCACTGCGCGCAACCAAGCCCGGTATCTTCATTTTCGGCGAGCATGGTGATTGGGGGTCGTACGGCACTGAAGTATTGACGCCAAACGGGTTCGACGCGGTGCTCACCAAACCCTTTGAGTTCGCGGCTCGCGATGCCGTGCGGGATGAACTTGCGGGCGGGCTCTATTCCGCGATGGCGAGCACGATTCTCGCGACGCCGTCGGGCAAAGTCGTTGTTGCGCAAACCAATGATCATGATTCTGATCGCATCGCATCCGTCTGGGGCAGCAGCAACGCGAAGCAGAAAGTCGGGGCCGCGGTGCTGCTCACACAGCCATTCCCGCCGAACATTTACTTTGGCGATGAGATCGCGATGCGGGGTGTCAAGGGAAATTGGGGCACGGATGCCAACGACATCCCAATGCGAGAACCGTTCAAGTGGCTCGCTTCGCATGCTGCACCCATGAGCAACTACTGGGTGCTGAACAACTCCGCGTACAGCAATCGCACCGCGCAGAACAACGACGGCCGAAGCGTGCAGGAGCAGACCGGAGTTTCCGGGAGCGTTCTCGAAACGTACCGAACCCTCATCAACGCTCGCAAGCAAAGCGTTGCGTTGCGCCGCGGCTCGTACGTACCTGTGACCAATTCTTCGTCGCGCGTGTGGTCGTTTGTCCGCGTCCACAACGATCAGCAAGTGCTCGTCGCCATCAACCTCGGTTCTGCAAACACAAACGCGGTGCTGAACCTCTCTTCCTTCGGCGCTGTGGGCGGAACGACCACGCCGATTGACCTGATCACAAACACGCCTTTGCCCGCCATCACCACCGCCAACCGCTCCGCGTACTCGATCACTTTGCCGGCATACTCGTACGTGATCGCCAGCGCAAGCCTCACGTACACCCCCCCACCTCCGCCGCCCGCGGATATTGACGGCAGATCGATTCCCCAGAATGCCGGAGCATCCAGCGTACTCGCAACGCAGACGGCACCCACCAACATGGGCAACAACGCAGCGGAGCTCAATCAGCTCTTTGTTCGAGCAGCCGACGATGGGCTGCGGGTGAGCGTCACAGGCAACGTACCCACCGACGGCACAGCACTCGCCGTGTTCGTGCAGACGAACCCGGGTGGTCAGAACGTGATCAATACAAGCTCGCTCACTCCGCCTCCGTCAGGCCTGCCGCAACTGACGGGCATGACGATGGACACAGGTTTTTCGCCAGACCATCTCTTCTACATCAACTTCTTTTCCGGCGCGTTGTACGTTGATCAGGTGTTGCTCTCGGCGAGCGGCGCGACCAAAGTGTTCCGCGGCAGCGGCATCGTGGGCAGCGGCGTCGGCACGCTGAACGGCGGCATCAACCCCAACGCCATGCTCGTTGCGATGGACAATTCCAACACAGCGGGCATCACCGCATCAAGCGTCGCGGGTGCTTCAACCGCAACCACCGGCCTCGAAGCTCGATTGCCCTGGGCGGACATAGGGCTGCCCGCAAGCGCATCTGCTCGCGCGGGCCGCGTCGTCCGATTCGCGACGACCATCGTGCGCACCGATGGCTCATTGGGCAATCAGTGGCTTCCGGGATGCCCGAGCACCACGGGCAACCTCGGCATCGCGCCGAACCTCAACACAATTTCCGGGCAGCAGTACGCGGCGCTCACGCTTCCGACTCCGGGCTGCGGCTCGATCGACTTCAACAATGACTCCAGTTTTTTCGATCCGCAAGATATCGACGCTTTCCTCAGTGTCTACAGCGAGGGACCGTGCATTCCCGTAGCCGCCACCTGCAACGACATCGACTTCAACAACGACGGGTCGCTCTTTGATCCGTGCGATATCGACTCGTTCCTGCTCGTGTTCAGCGAAGGGCCATGCACTCTCTGCGGTACATGACAATCGCCCAGCGTTAGAATCGAGAGCAGGCGGGTACTCAGCCATCCTTCCCCAAACCTGGGCCGCATGCAGCCCGCCCCCCACAAAATCGACCCACATTCGTCTTTTTCTTCGCTTATCTATCGGTATCCATCGGCTCCGTAAACTCCATGTCTCGTGTCGATTCCGTTCGCCCGAGTCGTGTCCCGGTCCGCGTCGAATGGATCATGTCCCGTGGGAATCCGGAGGTTTGACATGTCGCATCAACGCTTGGCCGTTGCCGCTTTTGCGTTCCTCGCTCTGCTTTCGAGTGCCGCGCGTGCCCAGAACGACCGCATCGACGCCACTCCCACAGGTTGGTGGTATATCACTGGCGGCACTTCCGCAACACTTGACGAGCGGACTGCGGCGGGTTTCCGTCCTTTCGCCGTCGAATACAACGCTGCCAATGACTACAGCGCTTTGTATGTCCACAACTCGGGAGCCTATCAGGCTGGCGGCGGAGATATCGTGTTCTCAAGCACCGCCGGCAACATCCGCACAAACGCGATCAACTCCGGCAAGCGTGTGCTGGACTTGACTCCGGAAACTCTCGGAACGCAGCACTCGGCCATCGTGGTGAACAACTCCGGCAGCACCGCGGCGACCGATTGGGACATGGCAACGGGACTGACAGCAGCGCAACTCGGTGCATGGCCTGCCGCCGAGGGGCTGCGTCCGATCGACGTCGAGCAATACGGGACTCTCAGCGGCACACGTTACTCCATTGTCGGTGTCGCCAATACCGGGAGCAACTTCCAAGCGGGCTGGTGGTGGTACTTCGGCGTGAATGAGTCGCAGTTGCGACTCGCACTGGTCGACAACGACGCCCGCCTCATAGACATTGACGTAGTTAGCAGCAACCCGCTGCTCTTCAACTGCATCATGGTCTCTGAGGACAACGGCGGATTCTGGCTGCGGACGAACGTGGCGGAGTCGGAGATCGAGGGCCACATCGCACAGCACGGGGCTCGCATCTCCTGCATGCAGCGATACACCGACGCAGGCGGCAACCCCAAGTACGTGCTCGGGCTGATCGACAACGCGAACGACCAGACGCGGCGTGTGCGCGACTACCTGAACAACATCACCGACGCCCCGCACGGATTCCGCGTTCAGCGAGTGGGCGGCAATGTGCTGGCGGCCCTGTACGACCAGTTCCCGTTCGAGCCGGCGAGCACGATCAAGATCCTGCACGGGGCGTACGCGATGGACCGGATTGCGGGAGGGCTGGACTCGCTGGACAACCAGATATTCATCCGCGACACGTGCAACAACGACGAATGCCCGAGCACATCGACGCCGTGCAGCCCGGCGTTTGAGCCCCTGAGCGAGGCGATCCGCCAAATGCTTGAAGAGTCGGACAACAACCGCACAATGGAGATCGAACTTCGCTACGGACGCACGAACCTCAACAACTTCGCAGACTTTTATGGCTTGACGCGGACGCAGATCAACCACACGCTGGGTTGCGGTCTGCCGCCCAACACACTCTCGTGCGAGGACGCGTGCAACTTCTATGAGATGATCGCGGACGGAACGTTCTTTGACGAGACAAGCCGCGACGCCCTTTTCGGACTTATGGTCGATGCCACAGCCGCGCAGACCGGGTCGTTCACGCAGATCATCAACGAGGAGGCGGTTGGACTTGGCCTCACCACCTCAGAACTGGCCGACTTCCGCCAGCGGGCGCGGTGGGCGGGCAAGGGCGGGAGCTATTCCTCGGGCGACGGACACCGATGGCTGTCGGAGGCGGTGTGGGTGTCGCTTCCCCACCGCGTCGTCTTCCTCGGCACGTACCAGCACGTCGAACGTGAATACACAGTCACGGCGTTCGTTCACAACACGTTGGACATCCAAGCCGGCATGGTGTACGACATCAAGTTCGAGGGACTACGCGAGCAGATCCGCGAGGCACTCCAGACGTGGGCCGACACCTGCTCAACCCCCGAGATCAACAACGAACCCGACAGCCTGACCGCATTCGAAGGAACAGACGCTCAGTTCTTCGTGGGGCTCGCGCCTGGCGCTGGGGTTCGCTCGTACCAATGGCAACGCACCGTTGGAAGTCTGTGGCAGAATCTGACAAACTCTCCTGCCCAAGTCACAGGCGCAACGACCCCAACACTAACGCTTCTCGACATCGACGAGACCGACGAGCGCCAATACCGCTGCCTCGTTTCCGATGTATGCGGCAGCGACACCAGCATCGCCGCAACCCTGACTGTTAACCCGCCGCAAACAACCTGCGACGACATCGACTTTAACAACGATGGCTCGCTGTTTGACCCGCAGGACATTGAAGCGTTCCTCTCCGTGTACAGCGAAGGCCCGTGCGTTCCAACGAACGCGAACTGCCAAGACATCGACTTCAACAACGACACGAGCCTGTTTGATCCCTGCGACATAGGTAGTTTCCTGACCATGTACAGCGAAGGCCCGTGCACACCCTGCGGTCAATGAGCGACCAACACTTCAACTGATGGTCTCACAAACCAATACAAACCACCCGGCAAGTGTTTTTCACGTGCAGTTATCGCTGTGCGCTGAAGTGGTAGCCGGGACAGCCTGTCGCGGTCTTTGGCTAGGCACCGCACATCGCCCGTCACAAATTGTCGCGCAGTTGGGTGAGTTTTTTGGGATCTACCATCCGCATCCATGAGGCAGAAGCGGGATGAGGCGATCCCCGTCACTTCAGTCACACAGCCGGATCATCCGGGACCGCGTCGAAGACGCTGTTCGTCGCGCGTCGCTACGCCGCCATCGCCTGTGCCTCCGCATACCTCGCTCGAATTTCTATGCACTGTTTCTCGGTCCGGACAAACGCCTGAACAATGTCGGGGTCGAAATGAGTGCCCGAGTCTTTGACAATCATGGACCGTGCAATCTCGTGCGTGAACGCGTCCTTGTAGACCCGCTTGGAAGTCAGCGCGTCGTAGACGTCCGCGAGGGCCATGATGCGACCGCAGAGCGGGATGGCTTCTCCCGACAGGCCCGCCGGGTAGCCGGTGCCGTCCCATCGTTCGTGATGCGTGGCGGCGATCTCGCGTGCCATTTCAAGGAACTTGACGCCCGGAAATGCCCGCAGGGCGGCATCCAGTGTCTGCGCGCCCAGCATCGCGTGCATCTTCATGATGTCAAACTCGCGGTCGCTGAGGCGGCCTGGCTTGAGGAGAACGCTATCAGGAATACCGACCTTGCCGATGTCGTGAAGCGGGCTGGTCAGGTAGATCAACCGGATGAATTCGTCGTCGACCTCGGATTGAAACTTTGGTGTGGCAGACAGCTCCTTCGCGAGCACGCGGCAATAGCTGCGGACGCGCTCCAGGTGTGCACCCGTCTCCGGATCGCGCGACTCGGCGAGCTTGGCCATGGCGAAGATGGCCACGTCACGGGTTTCGAGCGACAAGATACGCTCCCCCGTCCGAACCCGCGCGCAAAGCTCGGACGGATCGAAGGGCTTGCCGACGAAGTCGTCAGCGCCGGCGGATAGGCCCTCGACCCGCTCGCGCGGGGAGTCGTGGCCCGTCACGAGGACGATGTACACATAGCCAACCAGATCATCTGCGCGGATCGCCCGGCACAACTGCGGACCGTTCATCCGCGGCATCTCCCAATCCGAAACAATGAGCCTGAAACTCTCGGTGCGCACACGCTCCAGCGCTTCCACCCCGTCCCGAGCGGTTTCAACGTCGTACCCCGCCTGTGTCAGGGTCGTCCCCAAAAGCGTCAGCGAGACGTCGTTGTCGTCGACGATCAGTACTTTCATCGTTCAGTCTCCCCAGTAGAAGGTCCGCAGGCAGTACCACGCTTCAGCGCGCCTCGAGCCGTTGGCAAGTAGCCGAGGCACCTTTCCACCTCAGCGCGCAATCCAGAAAGTTCCTTCGCAATAGGCTCAAGCTGCTCGTCTCGAGCCAAACCCTCGATGCGAGCGGCCAAGTTCTGGAGAACTGTGGCCGCAGTCGCTCCGGCGGCGCCTTTGAGGGCGTGGGCGGTGCGGGCGATGTGCCCGGCATCCCGGGCAACGAGACGTTCCTCAATGTCCCGGATATCCGTTGTCAGTTGTTTCTCAAACTTGTCAAGCACGAAAGTCGCGATGGCTGCGTTTCCCATGCAACGCTCGAAGAGGTCGCCAAGTAAAAGTGGCGGCTGGTTGGTGCTCGCCTTGGTCACGGGACTGTCATGGTCGTGGCTCTGATTCATGGAATCTCCTAGGCGGCCTTGGCCACTCCTGAGCCGTTCTGCAGCATCCGCTCGATCGTGCTCAGCAGCTCTTTGGGGTTGATCGGTTTGCTGGTGTACGCATCCATGCCCACCTCTATGCACCGTTCCCGGTCGCCCTTCATGGCGTTGGCGGTCAGCGCCACGATGGGGATGTGGAGTTCGGTTCCGCCCGCGAGTTGAGCCTCGCGTTCCAGTCTGCGAATCTCGCGAGAAGCGTCGAAGCCGTCCAGCACGGGCATCTGGCAGTCCATGAGAATGAGGTCATACTTTCCGGTCCGGGCCTGTTCGACCGCGTGTTTCCCGTTGTCGACGATGTCGCACAAGTATCCCGACTTTGTGAGCACTTCCTTCGTGACGATCTGGTTGATCTCGTTGTCCTCGGCCACGAGAATTCGAGTTCCGGGCCGCACCGTCGGTTGGTGCATCTCTGCTGCTACCAGCATGGGAGCGGAGACGGGCAGCACGGGTGATCGGTCTTGGTTCGCCTCGGAAATGGCGACCATGATCGCGTCGAAAAGCCTTGATTGGCGCACGGGCTTGGTCATGTGTCCGCTGAAGCCCATGATTCGGAACCTCTCCGGTTCAAGGTGCGCCTCAACCGAAAGCAGGATCATGAGCACGGTGCCGCTGATCTGAGGGTTGGATTTGACCGCCGTGGCGAACTCGAAGCCGTCCATCCCCGGCATGTCGCTGTCCACGATGACCACGCGGAATGGCGCGGCGTGAGAGGCGGCGTTGACCAGCGCATCCAGCGCCTCCTCTCCGTTGGACGCGGTCGCTGTCTGCAGGCCCCAACTCGCAAGCTGCTCGCGGAGGACCTCTCGCTGGGATTCGCTGTCGTCCACTGCAAGGACGCGCAGTGACCGAGGGTCCAAGCGTTCCTGGCGAACCGGAACGGGAGTCTGGACACACTTTTCAAACACAATCGTGAACCAGAACGTCGATCCCCGTCCTGGCTCGCTCTCCACACCGATCTCGCCACCCATCAACTTCGCGAGCTTCTTGGAAATGGCGAGCCCCAATCCGGTCCCGCCATACATGCGAGTCGTGGAGGCGTCTCCCTGGGAGAAGGACTTGAACAACCGGTCGATCCGTTCCGGCGCGATTCCAATACCCGTGTCCGAGACCGTGAAACGAACAGTCAACTGCCCCTCGTCCTCCTGGTCCGAAGTCAGATGAACCACCACTGCGCCCCGATCCGTAAACTTGACGGCGTTGTTCACAAGGTTGATAAGGAACTGGCGGAGCCGATCAGCATCCCCGCGCACAAGCGCCGGCACGGTTGGATGGATGTGATAGCCGAGCTCCAAGCCCTTCATCGCAGTGCGTTGCGACATCATCTCGATGACGTCCTCGACCGCGGCATGGAGGTTGAATTCGGTGTTCACGATGTCCAGTTTTCCTGCCTCGATCTTCGAGAAATCAAGTATGTCGTTGATCACCGTGGTGAGCGACTCGGCGGAACTTCTGGCCAGCTTTGCGTATCGCCGTTGTTGATCGGAAAGACTCGTGCCCAGCAACAGGTCTGTCATGCCGATGACGCCGTTTAGCGGAGTCCGGATCTCGTGGCTCATGTGGGCGAGGAACTCGCTCTTGGCGAGATTGGCCTGTTCGGCCGATGCCTTGGCATCCCGCAGCACTGTTTCCAGCCGTTTTTGTTCTGTGACGTCCCTGAAGAGTATCGCCACTTGTCGAGCCTCAGGCTCGCCAAAGCGAAAGGCGTACGCGTCAAACCAGCGCTTGAACTGCCCTGCCCAATCCTGGAACCGGGTCGGTTCACCAGTGAGGGCGACGTGTCCAAACCTCTCAAACCAAATTGTCTCATGCTCCGGGGCAAGCTCTCGCACGGTCTTGCCCGTGGCATCAAGCACCCCTGTCTGCTTCGCGAACGATGGACTGATCTCCAGAAATCGGTAGTCAACGGGGCGGCCCTGCTCGTCATAGATCATTTCAATGATGCAGTACCCATCGTCCATCGACTCGAAGAGCGTGCGGTAGCGGGTCTCGCTGGTCCGCAACTCTGCGATGCCCTGCTCGACCCGCCGCTCCAACTCCGCGTTGAGCGCGGACAGTTCCGCCTGTGCATGCTTGACGGCGGTGACATTGAGGTGCGAGATCACCGCGAAGCGCTCGTTGTTGAGCGAGAAGCCCCGGATGGAGCACATGAACCAGCGCTTGACTCTCGGGGCGTGACAGGCGTATTCGATCGTCGGCGAGCACATCTCGCCGGCGAGCACAGCCCGAATCGCCGCGGCGACCTCGGCGGCCTCCGCACACCGGGGTGCGGCACGGTCGCAGGCGGCCAGATAGTTGGCCCCTTCAAGAATGGTCGATCCCGCGCCGCCGTTGCTCTCGGCAAACTCCTTCCAGGCGCGGTTGACCGAACGGATCGTTCCGTCACTGGCGACCACAACTGTGTGCGAGTTGAGCGAGTCGATGGCGTTGCGGAGGAACTCCTCGGCCTCACGAGCCTTTGCCACGGCCTGCTTCTGCTTGCTAATGTCCCGGGTCACTGACAGCACCGCCTCGACCTTCCCCGCCGCGTTGCGCAGCGGCACGGCGTGCGCATCTAGCCAGCGCTCGGTTCCGGCGAGTCCGCAAATTTGAAACTCCTGCGATCCGGATTCACCGCGCAGCACGCGTCGGTGCAGGTCGGCCCACGCCGTTCGATGTGGCGGAAGCACAAAGGACATGAGTGTGCGATCGCGGATTTGCTCCACCGACTCGGCCTCGAACAGGGCGAGGCCGGAGGGGTTCATCTCGAGGAGCACATCGTCGGGGCCGATGACCTTCACGCACTCGGGCTCGGCGTCGATAATCGTGCGCAGCCGCAGCTCGCTCGCGGCAATCCTCGCCTGACCATTCACGCGCGCGGTAATGTCGGTACGGATCGAGACGAATTTCTCGATCTTGCCATCGGCGCCCCGGAAGGGCACGATGATGCTGTCGACCCAGTACAGCGAGCCGTCCTTGGCCCGGTTGCACACCTCGCCGTGCCAGCTTTGGCCGGAAGCAGTCGTTCGCCACATGTCCACCCAGAAACTTTTGGGGTGGTGGCCAGAGTTGAGAACACGGTGATCCTTTCCCACCAGTTCTTCGCGGGTGTATCCGCTGATCTTGCAGAACATGTCGTTGATGGCGACGATCCGCCCCTTGGCGTCAGCGACCGAGACGATGGAGTGCTGATCCACCGCAGTACGCAGAGCGGCGGTCTCACGCAGTGCGTGCCTGGCCTCATTGGCCTGGTGCCGAGACTCGGCTCTCGCCCGAAGCGCCGCCGCGAGCAAGAGGAGCAGCGTGCCGACTCCGGCAGGCGTGCCCACCGCAAGCATGGATGCTGCCCTCGCCTCTCGATGCACCCACGAGGTCGGCACGCTCAGCATCACCTGTATCCCGCCGCCCTCCATAGTCGCAAGGCCTGACATCCGAAACAGCGCGTGGAACATGCCCTGCCGCTCGATCGCAACCTCTGCGGCGTGGCCAATCGCGAGCGGCGCGGCAATGGCCATCAAGTCTTCCGGCGGAATCGGCGGTGTCCCGCCACGGTTGAGCGCTTCGTCGAAGAACCCGCCCTTGTCGGTGACGAAACGCACGGAGCCTTTGCCTCCCGCCATGGACCGAGCACTGGCCAAGTCGGTGATGCGCTCGAAGCTGAGCCTGGTACTGATGACGCCAATCTGCTGTCGGTCCGTGCCATAGATGGGGAGAGAGTGTGCGACCGACAGTCCGCTGGAATCAAAGAACGCCGGGGTGATGTCGCAGGTGGTCTGGAACTCGAGCACTTCGGCATGGGCGCTGTTGTTGACGCAGCGTGTGATGATACCACGATCAGTGAAGCTGCTCGACATGATCCGGTCTATCCGCTCACGCGGGATCATGGTGCCGTCGCTGTAGACGGTGTTGATCGCGAGAATCTCACCCGCAGCGTTAAACACGGCAACGGCGTCGATCTCTGTCGCGTGGACGATCGCTTCGTTGCACAGACGGGTCAGGTGCTCTTTGTCGGCTTCGCTGAGCGCCGCGATAATCGTTGGATCGGTGGAAAGCTTGCGCCCTCTGAGCATGGCGGGGCTGGTCACCCGTTCGATGTCTTTGGTGAGCAGGTGCCCGGTATCGATGATGGCCTGACGAACCGCCGAAGCCTGCGCCGTTTCATCTGGGTGTCGCACGATTGTCTGAAGACGCCAGCCGGCGACGATGATTGCGATGAGTCCTGCGACCAAAAGGAACGGGGCCATTGCAGAGCGTGATTTCGCGTGGATGGTTGCGCTTGAGTTGAACGCCCGCGCGATCTTGGACGCCGACCAACCGCGGATAGCGCCGCGTTGGTGTTGATGCTCATGGGCCGCGGGCCCATGATGACCATCGCCGTCCGGTGCCGCAGTGCCTTGCAGCCGCGCGTCAAGACGCGATGCCGGGCCTGGCGGGCCGATGGGCTCGCGCGGTGTGCCCGACGCAGAGTGGTCTTCGGGCTGATGGAGAGAAGAAGACACGAGCAGCAACTCCTTGATCCTGTCATCGCACTCACTCGGCGCGACGATGAACCGGCGGGCGATTCTGGGGGTATCGAATAGCAAGCCGATGGAGGGGCGGTTGGCCCCACCATCGGCACGGAAGTCCAGCCGCGACCACGGAAGTGAAATCGCAGTAACTCTCGGTTATCCCATCTATCGCCACTGGAGTGCAGCGACTGGTTGCGCGTTCGTACGCAATCACACCTGCGGGTCTTCTTTGGCGGTCTAAAACGTGGCACCCCATGCTCAGGCGACCAGGCCGGATTCATGCGCGAAGGCCGTGAGGCGTGTGCGGTCGTCGATCTTCATGTGCCGCATGAGGCGCAGCACGTGCCGCTCCACAGTGCGGATCGAGAGATGCATCACCTTGGCCATGGTCGCGTTGTCCTGACCTTGCCCTATATAACGGAGCACTTCGAGCTCGCGCGGACTGAGCGTTGAAAGGAGCGTGACGCGGGGATCGCTGAGGCCCGCCGCTCTGCGTGAGTTCGACAGGCGGACCAGGACATCCCTGGAATACACCTGCTCGCCCTTCAACACCCGGGCCAAGGCGGCCAGGATGTTCGGCGCGGTCTCGCTCTTGAGCAAGTACCCTGCCGCCCCGCTGCGCAAAGCAGCTTCGATCAGCGCGTC
>CAZEZV010000044.1:0-19667 GCA_964516725.1 uncultured Phycisphaeraceae bacterium | reverse complement strand
CTGCGCCGCAACCTCGCGCCCGCGAAGGTCACTCCCGACAGCAGCGACGAACAACTCCGCGAAGGCATCTTCCGCAAGATCGCCCCGCGCGAAATCGGTCTCGACAAGAAACAAGCCGAGTCGATGTCGTACGAAGAACTCGAACTCTCGCTGCTGCGCAACTGGGCCGCCAAGTACACCTGGCTCACGCCCAAACAAGCTGAGTCCGCAGGCCGCGACGAACTCATCAGCGAGCTCGACGCCAACGGCCGCTTCCTGCTGCACCGCATCCGCTGGTTCGACAGCATCGAAGACATGGGTGGCCTGCACGTGCTGGGCACCGAGCGTCACGAAAGCCGGCGCATCGACAACCAGTTGCGAGGCCGCGCGGGTCGTCAGGGCGACAAGGGCTCGTCGCGCTTTTACGTCTCGCTCGAAGACGAACTCATGCAGCGCTTCGGTGGCGAAACGCAGATGAAAGTACTCTCGCGCCTTGGTATGAAGGAAGGCGACGCCATCAGTCACCCGTGGCTGACGAGCCGACTTCAGGCAGCGCAGCGCAAGGTCGAAGAGTACTTCTTTCAGATGCGAAAGAACGTGCTCGAGTACGACGAGGTGATGGAGCACCAGCGTCAGTTCTTCTATGGATTGCGTCAGCGCGTCCTCGAAGGTCGCGACGTGCGAGGGCTCGTCTTTGACTTCATTCGCCAGACCACCAACGACGCCGTCGAGAAGTATCTCGACGATGGCTACCCCGCCGAATGCGCCGCTGAATACGCCAAGGGCGTGCTCGATTGCTCTGTCTCGCCCGACCGCCTCAAAGGCCGCACCCTCGAAGAGATGGAACACGCCATCCGCGACGAAGCCGCCTACGAGGCGCGTCAAACTGTGAACCTCACGCTTGGCGAATACATGCCCGTCGCCGGCAGCGAAGTCAGCGTCGACTTTGATCCGACCGGACTCGTCAAGTGGGCCAAAACCAAGTTCGGAGTCGATCTTGATGCCTCTCGCCTCAAGCACGCCACCGAAGACGAACGTCGCTACGTTCAGGACGCGCTTGTCGAAGCCGCCGAAGCCCGCGTGCAGACGGCTGATCTCTCAGGCCTCGAAGAGTTCACGCAGCAGCACTACGGCGCGCAGGAACTCGCGAGTTGGGTCAAGGAGAAACTCGGCTTTGACATCTCCGTTGAAGAGTTTGTGCGAGTCGCACAGCAAGAACGCGCCAAGGACGCACCGCACCCCGTCACCTCGATGCTCATGCAGCGCGTCGAGCAGTGGTACCACCGCCGCGAAATCGAATACCCCGTCGAGTACGGCATCGGCATGTTCCAGGGCATGGCCAGAACTCCGCAGGTTGGCCCGCAGGAAGCCGCGAAGGCGTTCCTCAATTGGGCGAACGGTCGCTTCAACGTGGGCTGGAACGCCGACTTGTTCAAGACCAGCACCATGCAGACCGCAACGCAGCAACTGCTGGACGCGAGCAAGAAGTACGTCGAAGAAAAGAAACTCGAGCAGGAAATCGACGGCGCGATCGCGACCAAGACCGACGCCGAACTCGAGTCCTATCTAAAGAAGGTTTTCGGCGAAGCCTTCGTCATGCCCGAGTCCATGAAGCACCTCCAGGGCACCGAGCGCACCAACATGATCCGCTCCCGCATCGAAACCGCGCGGCGCTTCGAGTTGCTGCACTTTGAGCGCACGATCCTCCTTGACGTCATGGACAATCAGTGGCGCGACCACCTCTACTCGATGGACCAACTCCGCGACACCATCGGCTTCCGCTCCTTCAGCCAGAACGACCCGCGCATCGAATACAAGCGCGAAGGCTCGCAGATGTTCCAGACCGTCATCGAGCAGATCCGCCTGCGGGTCACGGAGCTGGTCTTCCGCGCCCGCATCGCACCGCCCGGCCAAGGGGGGGGCGGGAGTGGGGGTGGGGGTGGCGGCGGAATGGGCAACTTGCCCATTCGACCTATCAACCCACGCCCGTTGGTCGCACCCATCAACGCCACCGGCGCACCAAACGTCCGAGTCGCTGCAACCTCCGCCCCTGCCCCCGGCACAGCCATCCCAACCCCCGGTGGTGGCATGATCGCAGGTCCAGGCCTGGGCGTGTCCATGGCAGGCCCCAACATCTCTGCGCCACCAACGCCGCAACCCAGACCCGACACCAGCGGAGGCAGCCAGATGCTGTAACGCGGACCTGAGCGAATCTTCGAGCGAAGGTCGCGTTGAGCCTCGCTCAACTTTCAATCGTCATCGGCTTTGCACCATCCACGAAGCGCCCCGCGCTCTCCAATTCGCTTTTCCCTTTGTGCTTTTCGTGTCTTTGTGGTGAACAAGCTCTTGACTGTGCCTCCAAAGCGTCCTGCTCCTCGATTGTCACGGTTCTTTTTCGACTGGACAATCTCTCCTACCCTGCCGATACTTGCAACCCTACACCGCCGGCCTCTCGCTTCAAACATTCCCTAAGGCCCACAACCAAAAAATCCTGCAACTCCTTGCAGCACGCCACCTTAGCTCAGCGGTAGAGCGATGCTTTCGTAAAGCATAGGTCCGGGGTTCAAATCCCCGAGGTGGCTTTCGTCTCCCCCTTGTGCGCCAGTGTGCGCCGTGATGCGTAGAGAGCCTGGATCCAAAGGCTTACGCTCAAATCGGGAACCCGAACTCACATCCGTGACGTAGCCCGTTGCACCGCGTGCAATTACGTCATCCGTTCCCGTCGTTTGAAGCCGATGCCGTTCTGCGTCAGTGGTGGGGTTTTTCAGGGCCAGTGGCATGGCTTCCAGCACCCGCGAGAGGCCGTCCCGACCCGCCCGCAGCTCCGGGTGATCAATCGCGGATCGCAATTCCACCGCCTCTTTGAGCGAAGCCACAGCATCGAGTACCCTGCTTACGAACGTCACCCTTCCGTCGTGTTGGGTACATCCGTAGAGGCCGTTGAAGCCCGCTGCGGACCGCTGTGCCGCAGTTACGCGTTGTTACGCTTCACACTGCCGCGCGTGTAAAGCCAGCTTTTCAATGTACTTGTTCTCGGAAGTGCAAGGCCCGTATTCATCGTAAATATCTGCAATTCAGGCACATAGAACTATAACAAAACACAAACAATTCGCTTGACAAATCGATACCGTCCATTATCCTAACGCAATGTGTCCGGCTGACTCTACTACGACGACACTTGCCCGACTGCGAGCGTTGTGCCCTGCCTTGGCAAGACGCGTCGGTGAGCACATCGAGTTGGGGTGGGGTCTCGATACGCCGACTTTGCAAGTTGGGTGTGTGCATGAGTGGTTTGGCGTCGGTGATTCAACGGGCAGCGATCCGCGCTTGCAATCGACGTTCTCGCTGCAATTGAAGCGAAGGGCTGTGCAAAAGCGCGAGTGGGTGCCCGCGCTCTCCGTTGTGACGCATGTTGTCATGCACGCCGCGGAGTCCGCTGACGGTTCGCGATTGCCGAGCGTTGTGTGGATTGGGCGAGCGGCGTGGACGTGCCCCGCGTTTTTGCGTGCAGTTAGTGCTGCTCAGGATCGCAAGCAAGATGGTCGGGGTACTCGGGGTGCTTGGGGGGCGCGGGGGGCTCGTGAAGTGTCGTCTCAGTCGATCTTTGTGGATGTTCGCTCGCCTGCGGAGCGGCTTTGGGCCATTGACCTTGCTTTGCGCTCGCGGCGCGGTGTCGTCGTTGTCGCTGACGGCTCAGACTTCGACATGAGCGCAACGCGGCGTTTGCAACTGGCCAGCGAGTCGGGTGGCGGATTGTGTCTGTTGGTGAGACCGCCTTGGGAACGGTGTGTGTTATCGGCGGCTTCGACGCGATGGGCTGTGAATCGCGTTGTATCACCTGTCGGAGTGAACACGAGACGATGGAGCGTTGAACTACTGCGCTGCAAGGGAATGCAGCCTTCGACACTGGCGAACCTTCGCCCGTGGATTGTTGAGGTGGACGATGCGACGCGCGGTGTGCGTGTGGTTTCCGACGTTGGCGGCGGACTTATTGAGGCGACGAGTGATTCGGCGCGAGCGAGCGAAGGAGTTGCAACAGACCGCGAGCGTATTGGCGACTCCATCGAGCGACGACTCACGGCGTGATAGGCATGATCCGAAGCGAGCACGAGCGACTCGGCGACGATTCCAAACGCTGCTGCTTACGACGCCCAAAGCCGGTCGAGAACTGATCACGGCGTGCTGTGCTCAGGCGATGCGTGCGGGTGTGCGGCTTGGTATGGACCTGGCCCAAGCCCGTTCGATGTTGTCGCAGCGTGCAGGCATATTGGTTGAGCCACACCAACCCGCTCTCGATGCGCTGGCTTTGCATGCGCTGGCGTGCCTGTGCTTGCGATACACGCCGCTGGTGTGTGTGGACGGGACGGACGGGTTGATGCTGGACGTGAGCGGCACGAACGCCGTGCATGGGAGCGAATCGCTGTTGCTCGTCAAGATGCGAAAGCAACTTGCTCGGCTGGGCTTTGCGGTGAGTATTGCAAGTGCGTCGAGTTTCGCCGGCGCGTGGGCGTTGGCGCGGTATTGCGAGGGACAGCAAGAACCATGTGCAAGCAACGCTGAGTACGGGGCGTTGAAGCAATTGCCCGTCGCAGCACTCGCGGTTGATGATGACACCATCGAATCGCTGCACGCTGTTGGGGTGCAGTGTGTGGGCGAACTCGATGCACTCCCGAGGTGCGGCGTGCTTGCTCGCTTTGATCGGTGCGTTCTGCATAGGTTGGATTGCGTACTTGGGCGAATCATCGAACCGGCGATCGATCCTGTCGTGCCCGAGGCGCCAATCCAACACGCAATGGTGTTTGACGGGCCAACGGATCGCGTTGATTCAATCGAGGCAGCAACGCGCTGTGTGCTTGACGGCATCATGGAGCAATTGAGGAAGCGCGGGCAGGGTGTGAGGCGGTTGATGGTCAAGTACATTCGCCCGAAGCCCACGGAAGAATCGCAGAGCAATGCAGAAACGCGTGTTGTCAGCCGCACCGATGGGTTTGACGTTGTGCTGAGCCGTCCGAGTACGCGTGCGTCGCATGTGTGGAAACTTGTGCGGACGAAGTTGGAGCGGCTTGATACCGGACGAGGTGTCGAGGCGGTGTGCATGACTGTCACGCGAGGCGTGCGGATGCGGGATGTACAAGCAGTGAGTGATGCAATGGGAGGCGAACCACACAGTACTGAGGGCGGCGGTCTGAGCGAATGTGTTGATGCCTTAGTGGCGCGGCTTGGAGGTGACGCGGTGCTGCGTGTTCAACATGAAGCGTCGCACCTGCCCGAGCAGTCGTTTCGCTTTGTGCCGGTGATACATGCAGGGAGCGATGAAAGCGACGCGAGCGAGACGCTGCTCAAGAGTGCAACACGATGCAGCGCCGACGACTTGCCTCAACCAATGCCAGATCGCCCGAGCATCCTATTTGTAAAGCCCGAAGTCGCGCAGGCCATGGCGCTTACGCCTGATGGCCCACTGCTTTCGATGCAATGGCGCGGGCACACTCATCGCATCATCAGTTGCATCGGTCCTGAGCGAATCGGTGCGGAATGGTGGCGATGGAGTGCGGCGGATCACACCTTGCCGCATTGTCGAAGCCTGTCACAGCCGCCGCCAGATCGAGACTACTTCGCCGCCCAGACCGACACGGGACGATGGCTGTTTGTATGTCGGCAGGTGTCGGTTGGCGATGCAGGCGGTCGTTGGTTTGTACAAGGTGAATGGGCGTGATGGGTGGCTTGGTAGGTGCATGATGCCGGAGAACGAATTTCCAAAGTTGGTGCAGCACCCGTTTCGTGTTGGAAACGATGCCGCGCGTGACGTGATGGGAGTTTGCCCTGAGTCGAAAGCGGCACGGACAGCAGTGCCCGCATACGCCGAATTGTGCGTGACGAGCAACTACACGTTTCTTACCGGCGCGAGTCATCCTGAAGAACTTGTTGAGCGTGCCGCGCTGCTTGGGTATCGCGAGATCGCGCTGACGGACCTGCATTCGCTCGCTGGGATCGTCCGTGCACATGTTGCGGCGAAGCAGCACGGCATTCGACTGGTCGTCGGCAGCAAGTTGCAGTTGCAGGACGTACCGGGCTGGTCGCTGTGGGTGTATCCCACCGACCTTGCGAGTTACAAGCGGATGTGTCGGATGCTGACGGTTGGTAAACGCCGGGCTGCGAAAGGCTCGTGCCACCTGAACCTCATTGATCTTTCAGAGCATGCACGCGGATTCGTTGCAATTGCTTCGCCCAGTGACGGCATGGCCAACACACCCGCAACGCTTGCTCGCATTCGTGATACATTCGACCCCGACGCGCTTTCCCTTGCGTTGACGCATCATTATGCTCATGAGGATCAAGCCCACGAACACACCCGCGTTGCTCTCGCCCGGCGCGCTGGTGTGCCACTCGTGGCGACCAATGATGTGCTGTATCACTCACCGCAGCGACGCATGTTGCAAGATGTGCTGACCTGCATTCGGCTTGGTTGCACACTCAGCGAAGCGGGATATGCACTGCAAGCCAACGCCGAGCGACACCTGCGGCAACCCGACGAAGTGCATCGGTTGTATGCCGAGCAACCAGAGGCGATCCAACGCTCGCTCGCTATCGCCGAGCGCACATCGGGCTTCTCGATGGACCTGATTCGCTACGAATATCCGGATGAAGTCGTGCCGCAAGGGTCAACGCCGCAATCGCACTTGGAATGTCTTACTTGGGAAGGAGCAGAGGCACGCTATCCAAGCGGTGTACCCGAGAAGGTCGTTCGGCAAATTCGGCATGAACTCACGCTCATCGCGGAACTCAACTACGCGCCGTACTTCCTGACAGTCGAAGACATTGTTCGCTTCGCTCGCTCGCTCACGCCACCGATTCTTTGTCAAGGTCGCGGCGCGGCGGCAAATTCAGCGGTCTGTTATTGCCTTGGCGTGACGGCGGTTGATCCTGACCGCATCAGCGTGCTGTTCGAGCGTTTCATCAGTAAGGAACGCAACGAGCCGCCTGACATAGACATTGACTTTGAGCACGAACGCCGTGAAGAGGTCATCCAGTACATCTATCGCAAGTACGGACGCGAACGCGCAGCGCTCACTGCGGAAGTCATCAGTTACCGCAGACGCAGCGCGGTGCGCGATGTGGGCAAGGCACTCGGGCTATCGCTTGATCTCGTTGATCGGCTCGCCAAAGACAGCGATTGGTGGCACGAGGGTGGCATTGAACCAAAAACTCTTCGCGCAATGGGCCTCAATCCCAGCGATCCAACCCTGCAATGGCTCGCTCGCCTCACCAGCGAAATCCTCGGTTTTCCGCGTCATCTCTCCCAGCACGTCGGCGGGTTCGTCATCACACGAACGCCTTTGTGCGAACTTGTCCCGCTCGAAAACGCCGCGATGCCGGATCGCACAGTGATCGAGTGGGACAAGGACGACATTGACGCGATGGGGATGCTCAAAGTTGATGTGCTGGGGCTTGGGATGCTCACAGCGATTCGCAAGTGCCTTGACATGGTGAATGCATCGCGCGAACGAACGGGCGAACACACACTGCAACTCCACACGATTCCGCCCGAAGACCCTGCAACCTACGAGATGATCCAGCGCGCCGACACGGTTGGCGTTTTTCAGATCGAAAGCCGGGCGCAAATGTCAATGCTGCCACGCTTGAAGCCAGCGTGCTTCTATGACCTTGTGATTGAAGTGGCGATTGTCCGCCCCGGCCCGATTCAGGGCGACATGGTGCATCCCTACCTACGTCGTAGGCGCGGCGAGGAAGCTGTGACGTATCCAAACGAGGCTGTCAAACAAGTGCTCGGACGCACGCTGGGCGTGCCACTGTTCCAAGAGCAAGCAATGCAAATGGCAATCGTCGCGGCTGGCTTCACGGCTGGCGAAGCAGATTCGTTGCGACGTGCGATGGCCGCGTGGAAACGCAAAGGCGACTTGATCTATCGCTTTGGTACCAAACTGATTGCTGGAATGCTCGAACGCGGCTACACAAAAGAGTTCGCCGAGCGTTGCTTCGAGCAAATCAAAGGATTCTCCGAATACGGCTTCCCGGAAAGCCACGCGGCGAGTTTCGCGTTGCTCGTGTATGTCTCCTGTTGGCTCAAACGCCACTACCCCGCCGAGTTTGCCGCCGCGATCATCAATAGCCAACCGATGGGGTTTTACGCGCCGGCGCAGTTGGTCCGCGATGCGAGAGAACACGGTGTCGAGGTGCGCACCGTCGATGTGTCGCACAGCGATTGGGATTGCGTGATTGAGTATGACGTACACGACGGGCAGTTGTACAAAGCGATGCGACTCGGAATGCGATTGGTCAGCGGTGTTTCAAAGCCACAAACGGACCTGATTGTGCAAGCGGCGCAACAATTACAAACGACTCACTGCCAAGCCGTCACGATGCTCGCCCTTTGGCGATCTAGCGGCGCATCAGCAGCCACCTTCCGAAAACTCGCGCACGCCGACGCATTCGGCTCGCTGGGCCTTTCTCGCCAGCAAGCTCTCTGGCAAGCCAAGTTGCTGCGTGATGAACACCTGCCGCTCTTTGAGTTCGTCAAAGACGATGATGCCCCCGCCACACTCCCACACGTTGACCCGCAGCGCCAAACCACGCTCGACTACAACACTGTTGGGCTGTCACTGAAAGCCCACCCCATGAGTTTTCTGCGTGATGAACTCACGCGGCATCGTGTCACGCCCTGCTCACAACTCCAATCCGAATCCGCAACCCCCCACGGCTCGCTCATCCGCGTCGCCGGACTTGTCCTCGTTCGCCAACGTCCCGGCACAGCATCAGGCGTCGTCTTCATCACGCTCGAAGACGAAACCGGCATCGCCAATCTCATCCTCTGGAGCAACACCTACGAAAAGTATCGCAAAGTCGCACGCCACAGCACCATGCTCATCGCGCACGGACGAGTACAACGCGAGGGGTTGGTCGTGCATGTGCATGTGTCGCGATTGACAACGCCGAAGACAACAACGAGCGTGCGAGCACAGTCGAGAGACTTTCACTAGATCGTACCTCTCGTCCACTACGCCCTTTGGCATTCACGGGAAGTCACCGCACATGGATCAGCGAACGAGCACGAAAACGCACATGCCAACTGAATATCCTTCCACATCATTCCGCCTCCCCCAGACATTTTCCCCATCCCCGGCTTCGCCGACCCGTTCAGCAGCATCTCACACCTTGCCGGTGCGATCATTTTCCTCGCGCTCAGCATTTCACTCGTGAAGCGAGGTGTGCAAGCGGCCAAGCACGACGTGCCTGTCGAAGGAAAGCGACGCATCCTGTCGCTGTGCATCTTTGCGTTTGCCGCCGTGCTGCTTCTTTCAATGAGCGGTGTGTTTCACTTGCTGCCCAGCGGCACGCCTGCGCGTGGAGTGCTGAAACGACTGGATCACGCCGCGATCTTTGTGCTCATCGCCGGAACGTACACGCCGATCCACACAATCTTGTTCCGGGGCGGCTGGCGCTGGGGCATGCTGCTCCTTGTCTGGAGCATCGCGGTCGCGTCCGTCACGCTCAAGACAATGTACTTCGCGCGCGTGCCGGATTGGCTTGGGCTCTCGCTCTACGTCGGCATGGGTTGGATCGGCCTGTTCTCGATGGTGAAGCTCTCACGCACCCGCGGCATCCGATTCATCCGCCCGATGCTCGCGGGCGGCATTGTGTACACCATCGGAGCGATCATCGAACAGGCCAACATCCGTCCCCTGATCGCAAGTGTGTTTCGCGCCCACGAACTCTTTCATGTGGCAGTGTTGGCAGGCCTGGGACTGCATTGGCGCTTTGTGACCACTATTGCAGCCGCGCGATATGCTGACAACAAACCTGGAAAGCCTACACGAAAGATCGAGTAACGTGCGATTGCTCTGGCGATGATGGCTGTCTCCCAGATAACTTCTCGCATCCAACAATCCCCCATGTGCGGCCGCTACACCCATCTCTACACCTGGAAGCAACTGCACAGACTGCTCAACCTGCTTGCGCAGCCGCCGGAAGAATCGCTGAAGCCAAGTTGGAATGTTGCGCCGACACAAGCCGCACCAGTGGTGTCGCTCGACAAGGACGGCAACCGCATCGGTCAATACATGCAATGGGGCTTTGCCCCCGCGTGGGCAACGCAAGCCACCACGCGCCCTATTAACGCCCGCTGTGAAACCGTCGCCACCTCTCCACTCTTTCGTGCCGCGTTCCGCTCCACCCGTTGCATCGTCCCCGTCAGCGGCTTTTATGAATGGATGGCGGGCATGACCAGCAAGATTCCCAAACAGCCGTACTACATCACGCTGCTCAATGATCCAATCATGTACTTCGCGGGTCTGTGGACACCACCCCAAGAAGCACCTGAAGCAAGCCAGAATCAGCTGCTCCCCACGTTCACAATTCTGACGACGACCGCGAACGAAGCGATGCAGAAAGTGCATTCGCGGATGCCCGTCATCCTAACTCCGCAACAAGTGAACACATGGCTCGCCGCAGGCCCGCTCAGCGATACCCACCTCGAAGCAGTATTTGAGCCATACCCCTCTGAAAGCATAGGCATGGTTCCAGTCAGTTCCCAGGTCAACAAGCCAGCACACAACGAGCCGACAAACATCGAGAGAAGTGAACAGCCGAAAGGTCTGTTCGGATGAGGCCACTCCGGCGGCACCGCTTTTATGGCTCGTCGATGCGAGCCCCAAATGATGCGTATGCATGTTCCAACATGCCGATGAGTTTGAATCGCTTTGCTGGAGGATGCGAGTTGTCGGCGCATTGGAAAGTCGGCTCGCACTTCCTCGTCAATCGCGAGGGCGCAGTGCATGCCTGAAAACATTCATCGCCGGGATGGGCGGATGCTTCACCCTCGCCCGAAACCCGCGCAACACGCTCGCGTCAACATTCAGTTGAGACGCCGTCATGGCCAGCAGCGACGCAAAGTTGGGCACCTCGGGCGTCTGCGTGCTTGCATCCACCCGCTCAATCACAGCATGCACCGGCAGAGCCTGAGGCTGCATCGCGGACGCCGGATATCCGGGACCGTTGGGCATCATGCTGTACATGTCGACTGTCGGACTCATCGCAAAGTCGAGTGATTCATGGATGAAGAGGTCATGAAGCATGGTTTCCGCCGGCGTCGCGAGCAGCACGCCGTGTTCACCCTGCTCGCCAGGCCTCGATTCCCGCACCGGCGCGCTCGCGGCGTGTTTCCAGCCAATCACGACATCGGCTGCCGCTGAATTTCCAACGAGCCCCGGATCCAGCACGAAGCGAGTCTTGCCGTTCTCCTCCCGAATCGCTCGCATTGCCGGCAGCGGTTTTGAGCAGAACTGTTCAAGGAACGGGATATTCGTATTCGCATGCAATTCCGACAGCGGCTCAACTCCAACAACGTTCTTGATCTGCCACTGCGAGAGCGTGGAGACTGTCCAAGGCACATCCGGTCGCAATCGCCTGAAACCGAAAAACGCCGACACGGTGACGAGGTCAAAAAAGTCGGGCTTGCGTGTGCTGGGTATCACGATCCGCAGGGCGTAATGGGTCTTGGTGGAAACGCCCAGCAGCGCGCTGTTAGAGACAAAGCCGCTCTTGCGAAACTGCTCGAGGCGCTTCGCACCAACACGTTCGTTTGCTGAGGTGACGATGATCTCCATCACGTCGCGGTCCCCCGCGTGCTCGGCGACGAAGGCCTCAAACTGCACGATCGCAATTCGAAGCGACGAAAGCGCCGAGGGCGCTGCGCCGTGCTTGGCCATGGCCCGCTCGAAGAGTTGCAGACCGGGCAGACGAGGCGCACGAATCACAGCCGAGAGCGCGTCACTTTCCGTGACCAATCGCGATAGTTTCCACGCCAGCGTCTTGTCCAGTCCGAATCGTCTCGACATCTCCTGCGGCTGTTCTATGTCACCCGAAACGGATGCCAAAGTCGTCAGAATGGCTTCGCGGAGTGCTGCAACCCGAGCATGCCCTTCGTCGAGGAAAGGGTCACTTGTTTGCGGGATTACAGCATTGTGATTCATGGGCTTAACAAACTACGAAATGACAAAGTGCAGTGTGTAGGAAGCACAAGCATACCAGAGAATTCACAAGATGCCATGAGCTCTTGAAAGTTTCTGTGGAGAAAATTCAAAAATGTACTTGCTGTTCTGTAAACCCTATATAAACTAGTAGTGTACGTTGAATTCCACCGAGTTTCACACGCTGCGTTCCGTTTTCTCTGGAGATCGCAAGTTTAATGAGCGACTTGAGTATGTCACTTCAGCACAATGGCCCAACCCGCTGTCACTAAGTCCCAAAATAGGTGTTTCCTTCAGTCTCGCGCAGCATTCGACAGCCGCTCTGCACATCACGAGGAGAGATCGGTGCAAGTTTGGATTCAAAGCACGTTGGATTGGTCAACTGATGGAGTCTTTTCAAAGTGCAGGCATGTCGCCCGCGCGTCAAGAGTTGAAGGAGATCGTATGAAGAAGAGTTTGATCGCTTTATCCCTGATGGCTGGCACGGCGACGTGTTTGGCTCAGCCCACTATCACGTCCCTGGGCACAGGCGCGCCCACCAGCGTGACCAACAACCTAGGCGGAACGTACTACGTCGGTGGTAGCGGTGGCAGCGTGTTCCGCTGGTCGCTCACCGGCGCGTCGCTCACGCAACAGAACTTGGGCGCAACCGGCGGCGGCGGCAGAATGTCCGCTGACGGTCAGTTCCTTACCGGCCAGTGGCTCAACACCGGCCCGCAGATTCTCGGCAACACAGCAGCTGGTGTATCGCCACCCTTCAGCGTTACGCCAACTTTGGTGCCGGCCGCCCCAACCGTTACACCGCCATTCGCCGGATTGCCCGCACCAACAGAATTCGCTGCGCGTCGATATGACGTGACAGGCGGAACATGGAACAGCCCGGGCGGCTTGCCCATCGTTCCCAGCCTCATGGTCTATGGCTCTGGCTCCAGCGGCGGCACCACCGGCAACTTCCTCAACGCTCACAACATCTCGTCCGATGGCCGCTTCTTGGTCGGTCAGGGCTATGTCTCTTCGTACAACAGCTCCGCTGGTGCGACGATCACCGCGAACACCTTCACCTGGCGCGGCTGGGTGTGGGATGCGCAAGCCAACGCCGGCGCAGGCGGGTACAAGATTCTCCCCACTCCGTTCCGCACATCAACCAACACCTGGCGCCGCCGCACGGGGAACGCATACGCGATCAGCACTGACGGCTCCGTCGTCGCAGGCGCAGTTGAGCACAACGTCAGCGGCACAGGCGGCGATTCCGCCATCCTCGCAACTTGGCGATTGAACGCCGGCACGGGCGAGTACGACGGTCCGTTCGCACTTCCCACCGGCGCCGCAGGCTCAACGCCCGGCTCGCTCGCGATGAACGCAGCGGGCACGATCATCGTCGCCCGCACCAACGACGGCACCAACAGCTTCATCGGTCGCTGGACGTGGAACGCTGGCACGCAGGTCTGGGACGGCCCGGAAAACCTCGGCAGCAACCTCACGACGCCTGCCTCCTGGCTACCAGGTTCTGTCACCAGCTGCGGCCTGCCGCCCAACATCGGCAGCAGCCTTGCCATGAGCGAGGACGGCAGCATCGTTGTCGGATCCGCAACCTACAGCACCTGCGGCAGCTTCATGACCGGCGGCTTCATCTATCACATCGTTTCCGGCGAACCAGTCATGGAAGATTGGTATGACTACAACGCTGCTCGCGGCGTTCCCGGTGTCAGCGTCGGTGGTCTGTATGGCCCCACCGGCGACGCTGGTGACCCAACTCGCGGCTTGCCCGTGCTCGGCGCGCCCGTTGCGATCTCACCCGACGGTACAGCCTTCGCTGGCTTCCAGTTCGGCACGCAAATCATCGTCGGCGCACCACCCTGGATCATGGTCGAGAACGGCCCGGCCTGCGTCGCTCCAACAATCACCAACAACCCCACGCCGACCGTCAACTTCTCCGCCTGCTCCAGCAACATCATTCTCAACGTCGCGGCGTTGGGCACCGCCCCCTTCACCTTCCAGTGGTACAAGGACGGCAACCCGCTCTCCAACGGTGGCCAGCCCAGCGGCTCAAACGTCACCGGCGCGGACTCATTCCAGCTGCGCGTCAACCCGCCGCTCTCGCCCGCTGATGCAGGCACCTATTACGCCGTCGTCACCGGTGGCTGCGGTTCTCCCGCGACTAGCACGAACGCAGTCGTTCAGCTCGACCCGGCGTTCCCACCGGCTGCCAACGACGTGTGCAGCAGCGCGACAACGGTTGTGATGGGCACCAACGTGCTCGGCGCAGGCGAGTCACCCTGCGGCGCATACATCAATGATCCGGTCGGCGGCGCATCGTGCGTCTCCGCAGGCACAAAGAGCGATCGCTGGTATTCGTTCACGCCCGCGGCGTCAGGCAACTTCCGCATCGAAACCTGCGGCGCAAACTTTGATACCGCGCTGAGCGTCTTCGCAGATTGTTCTGGTTCAGAACTCGCTTGCAACGACAACTACACCTCAGGTCCAACCACAGGTTGCACGAGCTCTCGCAGCCGCGTCCTCTCAACGCCGATGATCGGTGGCACGCCCTACCTGATTCGCATCTCCGCTCCGAGCGCCGCGTTCCTCTCGGGCACCAGTCTGATGAACATGTCGATCACCGCAGCCCCATTGCCCGCGGCCAACGACAACTGCTTCACCGCATCGACCGCAGTCAACGGCGCGAACGCCTTTGACCTCAACGAAGCAACCAACGACTTCGTCGCAACCTGTAACCCGGCACTCTCGCGCGACGTCTGGTTTGACTACACCGCGACGGCAACCGGCAACGTCCGCTTCACCACCTGCCCCGGCACGCTCAACACCGTGCTCAGCATCTACGACACCTGCTACGGCACCGAACTCGCGTGCAACGACAACGCCGTCGGCATCGCGGGTTGCACTAGCCCGTCGCTCATCGACAACTTCGCAGTGACCACCGGCACGCACTACATCATCCGCGTGGGCACCAACAACGCGACGACGGTCGGCTCCGGCAACCTCGCCATCACGCCCCAGGGCTGCGACAGCATCGACTTCAACAACGACACGAGCATCTTTGATCCTCAGGACATCGACGCCTTCCTCAGCGTCTACTCCGAAGGCCCGTGCGTTCCTGACACAGCAACCTGCTCAGATATCGACTTCAACAACGACACGAGCGTGTTTGACCCGTGCGATATCGCAAGCTTCCTGCAGGTGTACGGCGAAGGCGCGTGCGCACTGTGCCCGGTCTAATCAAAGTGCCAGCGGCGACAGCCGTGTGAGTACTCGATAAGAAAACTCTTCTTGACTCTCAACAGAGTCCGTGCGGCGGCAGTTCATCAGAACTGCCGCCGCTTTGCAATGCAGTTCAATCGTTTCAGCCTCTGCTGCTGCTGTCTCCGATCGAATACCATCAGCATTCACCACACAGAACTCACTCCATGCCCACCGCCCTCACCATCGGCACCTTCGACGGCGTTCACCTGGGCCACCAGGAACTGATTCGTCGCTGCGCAGCACACGCCGCGCAACGAAACGGCAAAGCCATCGTCCTCGCCTTCGATCCCCACCCGATGACCATGCTGCGCCCGCAAGCCGCGCCGCCGCGTCTGCTCACCTGGGAACGCAAGCAGCAACTGCTGCACGAAGCCGGCGCTCATGAAGTCGTTCGTCTCGAACCAACCACCGACCTGCTCAACAAAGCCGGCAACGATTTTCTCTCGTGGCTTTTCCAACGCTTCGATCCTTCGCTCATCGTCGAAGGCCCCGATTTTCACTACGGCAAAGGCCGCGATGGCAACATCCAAACACTCATCGCATTCGCCGCTTCACATCGCTGTTCAAAATCGAGCGAGCAAACGCAAGTCGAAATCGTCCCCGCCATCGAAGTCGTGCTGGGCGATCACCAATACGCACGAGCCAGCAGCACCCTCATCCGCTGGCTCATCACCCAAGGCAGAGTCTCTGACGCCGCCCGTGTGCTGGGCCACCCCTACGAACTCGAAGGCACCGTCATCCAAGGCGATCGCAAAGGCCGCACCATCGACGTGCCCACCTGCAACCTCGCAACCGAATGCCTCCTGCCTCTCGATGGCGTTTACGCAGGCCGCGCGACGCTGCCAACCGGTGAGAGTTTCGTCGCCGCCATCGCAGTCGGCGCGCGCCCGACAGTGGGGGGGCTGCAACGTCGCGCAGAAATTCATCTCATCAGAAACGCCGACTCGGCAACCCCCGCTCAATGGTCACCGCTCCCAGGCGTACCCGAATACAACTGGCCCCTACGTGTTGAGTTACATTCGTTTGTCCGCGACGAAGTAAAGTTTCCGAGTTTCGCGCACTTGCGAGCGCAAATCGGTCGAGACATTGCACGCGTATGCACGCTTATGCAAACCGAGCCATCGACCGCTGCTTCGCCACTCTGTCGTTGAATCGCACGATGCGGCCGACATTGAACAACTCATGCACAGCGTCGCGAGCACAACGCCATGTCGTCCTACTGTCCGCCCAATGCCCGACGCCCCCGGCGCCTCATCTCCCCTCACCAACGCAACACTCGCGTCGATCGCCGACCGCCTCCGCTCCGCCAAGCGCGTCGTCGTCCTCACCCACACCAAGCCCGACGGCGACGCCATCGGTTCTTCGATCGCCCTCGTCCGCGCGATCAACATGCTTCCTGCTTGGGGCACCAAGCCCAAAGCGCAGGCTTGGTACATCGGCCCGCTCCCCGCATGGCTTCGCGTCGTCGTAGGCGACACTCCGCACGAATCGTTCGAACAACCCGCAATGATCGCCGCGGCTCTCGAAGACGCCACGCAGTCAAATGCGACAACACTCCGCACTGGCGACATCGACGCCATCGTCATCACCGACACCTGCTCCTTCAAGCAACTCGATCCGCTTCAAGCGTGGCTCACGCCGCGTCGCGCCATGTCAAACGTGATTGACCATCACGTCCAAGGCGACGAAGCCGTCGCCGCGAACCGGTTCGTCGAAGTTTCCGCCGCCGCCGTCGTGCAGCCCGTCGCGAAACTCTGCCAACTCCTTCTCAACGCACCTTCGCCCGACAAACTCCCCGCGCCCGTCGCCGAAGCGCTGTACCTTGGCCTCGCCACCGACACCGGCTGGTTCCGCCACAGCAACGTCTCTCGCACCGTGATGACCCTCGCAGGCGAACTGCTCGACGCCGGCGCAAATCACATCAAACTCTACCAGTGCGTCGAGCAGCAAGAAACCCCAGGCCGCCTCCGCCTCATCAGCAAAGCGCTTTCAACCCTCGACCTCCGCTTGAGCGATCGCCTCGCCTTCATGCATCTCACCATGGCCGATCAACGCGACAGCGGCGCCAACCCAGGCGAAACCGGCGGCATCACCGACTTCACGCAGGCAATCCCCAGCGTCATGGTCTCGGCAATGCTGATCGAAACACCAAGTGCCCCTGGCACCACCGATCACCCCATCATCAAGATCAGCATGCGCAGCAAAAGTGAGCCCATCCCCGTCGATGTCAACGCCATCGCCAGCACCATGGGAGGAGGCGGCCACGTCCGCGCGGCCGGCGCCAAAGTCGCCATGACCCTCGACCAAACCAAAGCCGCGATCATGAAGTTGGTGGCGGAGCAGTTGAAGTAGAAATGTTTCCAGCGTGGCGGCACAGGTAGCGGACGTTCTCGCCTGTGACCGGAGTGCAACGACACTCGATCACAGGCGAGGACGCCCCAGAGTGCATTTGAGATAGGAACGTTGCTCTTCAGGCCGAAGGCCTACAAGCCAGTAGCCGAGGTGTGGAGCGAGGCTCTGCAAGCGACACCCCCGGAAGGATGCCAAGTTGCAATTGCAGTCTGAAAGACTGCTCGTTGTGCCGCTATGTGCAGATGATTTGTACGATCAGTCCTCCGGACGGCGATTCGTTTGCGAGGCCAACCGGGGGTGTCGTCGTAAAGCCTACTCCACCCCCGGCTGCGAACTTCCACGCCTTCGGCGTGAAGAAACATCCGGGCCCAAATCCCCCTTGCACCCCCGCCCGATTTGCGGTAGACTATCGCTCTTCGCCGACACTTCAACAAAACCGGCAAGAACACTCTACAAACGCACAAAAGACCTGCAATCAGGGCGACGGGCAGAGCAAAGAGCCGCGCTAGATCATCTACGCGGGCACAAGAACAGTTTTTGTGCCCACGTAGGGAGCGCATCTGCCAAGAGAAGGAGCGCCCGTGCCAACGGAAGGAGCCCAAGCGCGGCGATAGGGAGCGCAGGTGGGTACCGGGAATTGTCTCTGTGAGTGGGTGGGAGTGGCGAGAGGTGTGGAAGGAGCTTTTGTGAGTACCAATTCGAGTAATATCGGCAATACGGGTGCGTTGAGGGGTTGGATAATGGGGACGTCGATAGGGTCAGTTCGTCGTTTCGGTTTGATTGTCGCGAGTGCCTGCGCTTCGGCTGGTTTTGCGCAGCCTGTGCACATCACTGCATCGCAGACCATCAGCCCGGGTCAAGCAACGATCGTGCCTACTGGCGGCGGGGCAGCGGTGTCGATGGCGACTGCTGAGATCACCGTTTCGGGCCCTCTGACTGTCTTGACTGTCAACGGCACGCACAACATTCAGAGCTTTGTCCTTCAAAACGGTGCGACCGTGACGCATACTCCCGGCTTCGCATACGACGCAGATCCGGGACCGGGCGTGCAAATTGCTGGCGGCTTCCACTTGAATATTGCGAATGACTGCACAATCCTCAGCGGAACTTCGATCAATGTTGATGGCCGAGGATACACAGTGGAGCAGACCAGTCCTGGAAATGGATGTTCGCGAGGTGACTGCTCTTGGGTTGGCGGAGCTGGACACGGTGGAACAGGTGCGCCGGCCTCTGCTGGTACCGGCTGCAGTGGCAGCCCCGGTCCGGTATACGGCGTCGCAGCAACTCCGATGTTGCTCGGAAGTCGGGGCGGTCGGCGTGCAGACTTTTGTGGCAATAATTGGCCGGGGCGCGCCGGTGGCGGCGCGGTTCGACTTTCTGTGTCGGGCGTGATGCTTTTGGACGGCAGCATTCATGCAAACGCTGCGATCTCTTCCGGCGCGGGTGGTGGATCCGGAGGCAGTATTTGGATCACTGCAACAAGGCTTCACGGCGTGGGTGTGGTTACGGCAAATGGTGGTCCAGGAGAGAATCCGGGCGACGGGGGCGGCGGGGGAGGACGTGTCTCCATTCAAGGTTGCCTCAGCACATTTCCAGCGAACAATGTTCAAGTGAGGGGGATTGGTTCGACTCCGGGACAGCCTGGGACAATCCATAATTCGACAATACAAATTCAAACGAACCCGGTAGTGAGCGCTTTCTGCACTGGAGAAGTCGCTACATTGACCGTCAATGCAATTGGAGGAGTTTCGCTCTCCTATCAGTGGCGAAGAGACGGATTTCTACTTACAGATGGCATTGCTCCATCCGGCGCGACGATTGCGGGTTCAACGAGTACCGTGCTCACTATTGGCTCGATCACACAGTTCGAGCAGGGTGTGTATGACGTTGTGGTGTCTGCGGCGTGTGCGAGCATTGTCAGCAATTCGGTGCCTGTGGACGTGGTTGGCTCATCTCCATTCCCATGCGACAACATCGACTACAACAACGACTGCAGCGCCTTCGACCCCATCGACATCGATGCCTTCCTCAGCACCTACGGCGAAGGCCCCTGCATCCCCGAGTCTGCTACCTGCAACGACATCGACTTCAACA
>CAZEZV010000043.1:0-19735 GCA_964516725.1 uncultured Phycisphaeraceae bacterium | reverse complement strand
GTTCGCGGCGACCCACGGCTATTCACCGTGACGGCTTTGCCGTCGACAAGAACGCACGCGCGGATTGTGAATGGAATCCGTATCACAGAGAAACAAGGAGAAAACAACAGTGCGCAGTCGCTGTCGCATCCAGCGTATTCTTCTCTCCCATCCTCTGTGCCTCTGTGGTCAACGGTGAACGTACGACGCGCGACGCCACGAGGGAACGAACTCTACCGCATCTCCCTGAGCGCCGCAATCCGTTTTTCCATCGGCGGATGGCTCGCGAACATATTCATCAAACTCCGCCCCATGAACGGCTCCACGATGAACATGTTGTTCATCGCCGGGTTGTGCGTGGGCATCGGCACGCGCTGCGAGAGCGATTCCAGTTTCTGCAACGCGGAGATCAGCCCGTCGGGCGTTCCCGCAATCTTCGCGCCGTCATGGTCCGCAACAAACTCCCGGCTTCTGCTGATCATCGACTTGAGCAAAGCCGCTGCGATCGGGGCGAGAATCAACGCGACGAGGGCAAAAAGCGGATTCCCACCCTCACCATCGCGCCTGCCACCGCCAAACATCAGTCCAAACTGCGCAAAGTAACTCAGCACGCCCGCGATCATCGCCGCGACGCACGAGATGAGCGTGTCGCGATTTTTGACGTGCGCGAGTTCGTGCGCCATCACGCCCCGAAGTTCCTGTTCGTTGAGCAACCGCAGCGCACCCTCCGTCACCGCAACCGCCGCTTTACTCGGGCTGCGCCCCGTCGCAAACGCGTTGGGCGCGTCGACCGGACAGATGTAGACGCGAGGCATCGGCATCTCCGCACGCTGACGCAACTCATCCACCATGCGGTACAGCGACCCGCCCACGCCCGCCGTCTGCGGCCCAACCTCAACGCCCCGCATGCTCGCGATGGCGATCTTGTCCGAAAAGAAGAACGTGACGAAGTTCATCACCCCGCCCAGCAGGAGCCCGATGAGCAAGCCGTTCTTGCCAAACATGCTGCCCACCGCGAGGAACAAACCCATCATGCCGCCCAGCAGCAGCACAGTTTTCATATTGTTGATTGCTCTGATCATCGAACACCTTTCAAAACATGCAGCCCCAAAACATGCAGCCCGACCGTAAGGGAGCGGCTTGCTTCAGCCCCGCGACGAGCGCGTCATAAACGCCTCCCGACGCATGAGCTCTGATGCAAACCCCGCGCCGACGTGCCACGCGCTCTTAAAGCGCTGGTTCGCCATTCAGCCGTCGTACGCCGTACCTCGCCGAATTGTTGGGAAAAAGGCGCCAGGAATTTGGACCGAATTGGACGGTGAACCACCAGCCTTCTCATGCGTCAAAAGTCCTTGTCGTACAAGAGTTTGAGAGGGGTCTCCGGCCGCGTTTCTGTACGCAAAACTCCCACAAACTCATCCGAAAACGGGAACTATGTGCCGATTGGTCGATACACATACGCAGAGCACACGCGTTTCGCAGAACGCGACAGTCGCTCGAAACGGAATTCGTCCCCAACATGCTGTCAGAATGGCAGCTGCGATCGCAAGTTGCGAGCATCGATGAAAAGTGCAGCACGCCGACAAGATTGTCAAGGAGTCGTCATGAGTGGTTCATCAAGTGTTTGTCGCGTCTCCCGCCTCGCCGCCCTCGCGCTCGCGTGGATGGTGGTTCAGCCGCAACTTGTGGCAACGCCCGCGTTCGCGCAGTCTGAATCCAAGAAGACAGTCGCGGTACAGGAAGTGGACCTCCGCCCCAAGTGGCGCAAAGGTCAGGAGACTCGCTTCGACATGTCCCTCACAATCGTCACCGAAACAAACCTCAACGCTGGTGGCAAGGGCGGCGACGATACCAAGGGCGAACCGCTGAAGCAGACATCGACCCAAAAAATTGGTTTGCTGCTACGAGTGAAGGAAGTTGCGGCGAGTGGTGCCGCAACGATTGACGTGGTGTACGAGTCTCTCAAACTCGATGCGGATTCCGCGTACGGCAAGATCAGCTTCGACAGCACTGCCACCAAAAACGACAAGGACGAGTTCGATGGGTTGTTGCGGAGCATCGTCGGTCAAACCATGACGATGCAGATCGACGAAAATGGCAACATTTCAAGCGTTTCAAGTTCGGCGGGCGGGGGTGGACTCGCAGGCGGGCTCCTGCAGGGATTCACAGGCGCCGACGTTGTCAAAGGAATTTTTGGACCAATCACGACCATCAAAGCCGGTGACGGCAAGGCCAAGGTGGGGGAGAAGTGGACGAACGAAAGCTCGATGGCGGGGCAGTTGGGCACCACCAAAATCAAAAACGAATACACGCTTGAAAGTCACGCAGGCTCTATGGCCCGCATGAACATCCAAGGCACCGTCAGCCTCGACGGCGGCGCAACCGGCATGGCCAACATCCGCGAAGGTTCAATCACAGGCAAAGCAAACTGGAACACCGAACGCGGCATGCTCGAAAGCCTGAACATGACCCAGCGCCTCATGGTTGATACCCACGCAACAGGCGAAGCCGCAGGCACGACGCGCAACACGATGACGATGTCGGTGACGCGGAAGAGTTGAGCGGGCAGAGACGATGATGAGATGATGGGAAAAAATCCCATGATCCCATCATTCCATCATCTCATCATCTCCTTCTTTCGCACGGCGGGACGCACACGCCACGCCCTCCCTACCCTCCCGCCATGGCGAAAAAGCCCGGCAAATCGACTGGCCGCGCCCTCGGCGAACTGCGCGAGCAGGTCTTCACGCTGCCCGAATTACCCAAGCTGCCCGCGCCCGTCGCGCTGGGCCAGATTCTGGGCCAGGAGCGCGCCGTCGATGTCCTTGAGCGTGCCATCCGCTCCCGCAAACTCCATCACGCATGGATTTTCGAAGGGCCGTTTGGTGTTGGCAAGTTCACCGCCGCGCTCGCGTTCGCCGCACTCTTGCTCGACGACACCACCGCCGAAGGCCTCTCGGGCGGCATCGCCGCCGACCCGGACAGTAGAACCCAGGTCATGCTCCGCGCCGGCTCACACCCCGACCTGGCCATCATTACCAAAGAGCTTGCCAAACATCATTCCGACGCAGACATTCGCAAGAGTAAGCAGCGGGCGATTTCGGTCGAAGTGATCCGAGAGTTCGTTCTCGAGCACGGCGGCCTCGCCGGCAGCGCGGCGGGCAAAGACGCTCTTACTGCAAAGGTGTTCATCATCGATGAAGCCGAACTGCTCAACGTGCAAGCCCAGAACGCGCTGCTCAAGTTTCTCGAAGAGCCGCCCGCCCGCACCACACTGATGCTCGTGTGCAACGCGGCTGAAGAGCTGCTGCCGACGATTCGCAGTCGTTGCCAGCGTGTCGTGTTCTCGCCGATTCCAGACAAGGCGATGCAAGCATGGCTCAGGTCCGCGCAAGCGGGCAACGAAGAGCGAGGCATCGCGCCGCTGGACATCGACGTTGCCCAGAAGAAGTTCCTGATGGACTTTGCGCAAGGCTCGCCCGGCGCACTTGTCCGCTGCTCGCAGACCGGCATCGGCGCTTGGTGGGGGCGCATCGAGCCCATGCTCGCGCAGGTTGATCAGGGCAAACACGTCGTCGAGTTTGGACCTGCGATGGCGGATCTTGTGGACTCTTGGGCGAAGGCCTGGGTCGAGGCCAACGAAAACGCCAGCAAGGAAGCCGCGAATCACCAGGCCGCGGCGTGGATGCTCAAGATCCTCGCGTGGCACTACAGCGCGAAACTCAAGCGAGCCTCCAAAGATGTCCAGAGCCCGCAAACAGCGCGAGCCCTCGAAGCCCTCGACGCTCTCGGTGCCGCAGAGTGGGAAGTCGACGCCAACGTCAACATGATCTTCGTCTTTGACAAACTTGCCGCGGTTCTCGCGGCGGGCTCGGGGGTCACCGCATGATCCAACGAGGCAGACCAAACACCAAGCCACGGCTGTCCGACGACGGCCCGCGCCCCGAAGACATCGAAGACTTCGGCGACGTCACCCGCCCCTGCGCCAAGTGCGGCGCCACACTGTACGACGACGTCGAACTCTGCTACAAGTGCGGACACGCGGTGGGCGCAGAAGCGCAGCAACGCCCCGCCACGTGGATGATCGTGATCATCGCCCTGATCGTCCTGGGTCTCCTGACCCCGTTTTTTATGCGGATTTTCTAGCAATTGACGAAGGAACGAAGTGATGGAGTGACGAAGTGGGGGCACCTTGAAACGCGCCGCTGCTGATCCCGAATAAAGCCGGCACACCCTCAACTTTTCCGGAGACCCGAAATGAACAGTCGTGCGATCTTCTCTGCGTGCAGCCTCAGTCTGCCCGTTGCCCTGTCTTTGCCGATGGCGGGCTGCATCAGCGTCACTTCCAGCGGCTGCACAAACATGGGCGCAGCGAATTCGGTCTCCTCCCGCGCTCTAAAGATCCCCCATCAGGCCAGTCAGGCCCTGCGTGTTTCCGGCGACAATGGTGAAATCTCCATCTCGCAGTCCACCGGCACCGACGTCGCCATCGACGCCACCATCAAAGCGCAGACCCAGGAACGCGCCGATGCTGTGCAGGTGATCGGCGAGCGTGGCGCGACGGGCGAACTCCACATCTACGCGAAGTGGCCCGACGGCAAGCGACTTCCCAACGAAGGATGCAGCTTCGTCATCGCAATCCCTGATGCGTCGAGGCTCGCCATCAACACAAGCAACGGACGCATTACTGTGAATGGCCTCGCAGGCGAGGCAGACCTTCGCACCAGCAATGGCAGGATCATCGCACAAGACTTCGCCGGCAATGTGCGTGCCGAATCCAGCAACGGCGCGATCGAACTCACGAGTGTGCTCGGCGCCAGCGCCGACACCTCCAATGGCAGGATCGAAGTCGCCTTGAAGGACGGCGCAACTGGCCCTGTCGATCTCGAAAGCAGCAACGGCGGCATCACGCTGCGCGTTGCGAGCAGTTTCGCGGGCGATGTTGATTGCAAGACCAGCAACGGCGGGGTTTCTTGCGATGTTGCGAATGCACAGACGATTTCGAAGAACCGTTCCAGCGCGACCTTCCGAATCGGAGTCGGTGGAGCAACCTCGACCATCCGTACCAGCAACGGTCGGATACAGGTGAGCAAGACTGCACACTAAGACGGAAGTGCATGTCAGTAGTCGCTTCAAAGAACCTCCCCCTCGCCCTACCCAACGCCCTACCGAACGCCCGATCGGTTTCACTGTCCCGGCAGTTTCATCGCCGCGATGATTGCTCTCACCATGTCATCCGGCACTGGCGGGGGCTTCTCCACGCCCGGGCACATGCAGCGCTTGGTCATTCGGATCGTGTTCTCGTACGTCTTCAAGTACTGCTCGCAGGGTGGGCATGCTTTGACGTGTGCTTCAAACGAAGCGCGGCGTTCGCCCGGCAAGTCACCTTCGACAAAGTCATACAAGAACTCGCACAGTTGCTTGCAGGTGATGCCGTCGTGTGGACCTTTGGAATCAGGGCAACCCATCAAGAGCCCCCTTTCGACGTTGTTTCACCGGAACCAGCCCCCGCCCCAAGCATTTCGGCCAGCCGTTCGCGGAGTGCCTGACGGGCCCTGTGCAATCGCGTCTTCACCGCGCTCTCGGATATGTTCAGCACGGTCGCCGCTTCCGCGGTATCCAGCCCTTCGATATCACGCAGCATGATCACAGTGCGATACTCGTCGGGCAGGTTCTCCACCTCGTCGCGGACGCGCCGTCGGGTTTCGTTGTCGTATCGTTCGCCCTCGTCGCGTTCGCGCCAGGTTGCGATGGGCAATTCCATGTGTCCGTCGTTGTTGAATCGCGGCAGCAACGCATCGATCGATACCGCAGGCTTGCGGCGCCTCGTCCGCAGTTTCATCAGCGACGCGTTGATGACAATTCGGTGCAACCACGTCGACACTTTGCTGTTGCCGTCGAAGGTGTGGATGTTGCGGAACGCGGACAGGAACGCGTCTTGCACCGCGTCCTTCGCGTCTTCTTCGTTGCCCAGCATGCGATGGGCGGTGGTCATCAGTCGCGGGCCAAGTTCGCGAATCACACGCTCGTATGCGCGGGCATCGCCGGCTTTCAATTCAACAACCAGCGCCGAATCACCAAACCCCAGCCCGGACACGTCGGCAGCCGCGGCGACGCTCGCCGGAATGACCTCCACCGCGCGGGTGGCGGCGGTCGCCCGCGCATGGGCCTTCGCGTCTGGCATGGCGTCTGGCATCGCGTCTGGCTTCGCGTCAACATTGCCGGGTTGTGAGGATGAAGCACTCACCGCGTGCATGGTACGTACGTCACGCGAACGGGTTCGGCGGGCGTCTTCAGGGTGGCCGCAGCAACCGCCTTTCGTGTTCTCGTTGGCACGCTCACAGGCCCGGTTGGCAGCCGAATGGCGCGAAGATCGGGGGGCCGAATGGTCCCCGAACTTGCAAACGGACCGCGCAAGGCGTTCGCACGCTTTAGCGAAGAAGCCACTCATGCAGCGTGCTGGACAATACACTGAACTCATGATTTTACTGATGCCCGTCATGAACGAAAGTAACGGATCGCGGCGTGGATTCTGCACACGACCACGAAACTTCCGACTTCGCCCAACGCCACAATCCGTGCTTGCGGGCATTGTTCTCAGCCTTTGCGTTTGCCAACTTGCATCTGCGCAACTGACTCCTGATCCTGCGGACCGCGCGTACTTCGGGGTGCATCGGCCGATCTCGATGTCGGTGGGGGTTCCGGAGGGCAAGACGGGCGAAGTACGCATTGATCTCTTTGAGCCTGGGAAAGACCAGCCGATTTCTACTGCGCCAGCGTCGGCGGGCGCGGTTGATCTGGCGGCGTTGTTTCCGGTGTTGTGGTCGGGGCCGCTGCCGCGACTGCGATTTGCGCAGCTTGTCGTCGGGGGTGAGCAAGTTGGTGCGCCCGTGATTCTGCAACCGATGGTGAGCGAAGCGAGGGCGAAGTTGGTGGAGCCCAAGACTCGCGCGTTGTGGTTCAAAGATCCGAACACAAACTCTGAGAACTTTCCGGTGAAGACCGCGACGATTGAATGGGTGACTGAGCCACCCGCGTACTCCGGCATCCGCGCGTACGTTGACAAGAACATCATCTTCGACACCTCGCTGGGCGAAGTTGAATTTCGTTTGCGACCTGAAGAAGCGCCAAACACCTGCTGGAACTTTCGCGAACTTGTCAAGGGCGGTTTTTACACCGACATCATTTTTCATCGCATCGTGCCGACGCTTCCGAGTGGTCATCCCTTTGTTGTGCAAGTGGGAGACCCCACAGGCACGGGCGACGGCGGGCCGGGTTTCTCGATCGATCTCGAGAACACCGGCCTGAAGCACGACTTCGGCATCCTGTCGATGGCGAGGAGCGATGATCCGGATACGAATGGGTCGCAGGTGTTCATCGCGCTGTCGCGTGAAGGGACGCAGCGGCTGGATGGGAGATACACGGCCTTTGGCGAAGCCGTGCGTGGGACTGACACGATCATGGCGCTCTCGAAAGTGCCTGTGAAAGATCAGCGGCCCAATGATCCGCCTGTGCTGAAGTCTGCGCGGCTTGTGGATGCACCGACGTATTCGTCACGACCTGGGAGAGTGCAGAGGCTGGTGGAGAAACAAGGGCGGTGAGGGGAGTGCAGAAATGTTGAGCAGGTGTTGTGCGCGAACTTGATTCACCACAAAGACACGAAGCACACAAAGGAGAAAAGGGCTTTGAAGGCAGGCTGAAGCAGTCAATTGCAGACTGTGTGCGTGTTGCGTCTTGGGTTTGTAGATCATCGCTCGCGGGGCGCTCATGAAGTTGCTGCGTGTGTGAGGGTTCGCGGGCATGTGCCGCACTTTCGTGAGCGGACCCGGACGTTCGCGCAAAGACTCGCTCAGGTCCGGCGTTGTCGAGTTGGGAATCAGGTTGTGAGGTGATGTTTGGGGGGTTCTGATGTTCCGAGGCGGTGTTCGGACAGGATTGGTTCTGCGTCTGTGAAGTCGTGAGAGTGTCGCCATTCTCGAGGGTGCGCGTTTGTCTGCGAGGGCGGGTCATTTCGAAGTGGCGGAGGAGGCGCGAGGCGCAGCGACGGAGCGTGGGTGCGTCGGCTGTATTGGTCAGCGCGGCATCGAGCGTGTGCAGTGCGCGTTCTCGGCGAGAAGCGTTGGTGAGCGCGGTGAGAGCGGCGAGCCAGGCTTTGATCACGGGGTCAGAGAGTTTCTGCACCAAGTCAAACAAGTCCTGCTGCGAGTGCTCGGCGAGTTCGAAGACGTCTTGATTTGCATCGAGGAACGCGGCGATGAGCCGGCGGTCTTCGAGCGACAGGGGTGGGAGCGGGTTTAGAGGATCGTGAGTTTCCCAGAGCATGCTGTATCATGACGTGGGCGCAGCGGAATGCAAGAGGGAAGTCGTGGGTGACCGCGAATTGGCGCACAAACGTGGTCGTTTGTGGAAGAAAGTATGATCGTGGACAACGCGGGTGTCCACAGAGAGGGCGCGAGAGGGGTTGGGAGAAGATGGCGTCGAGGCATGCGGCATCGAGGCAGCGAGGTGTTGAGGAATGGTGCTATGCGTCGATGCGTGCTGCACCCACCAAGGCTGCAATCGATCCTGAACCTTGCCTTTGTACCCATTTCTCAAGCCCTTTGGCGATTTTGATTGGGCACTTGGGGTCTGCGAAGAGGCCTGTGCCGACTTCGATTGCGGCTGCGCCGGCGAGGATGAACTCTGCGGCGTGTTCCCAGCGGAGGACGCCGCCGATGCCGATGATGGGTGTTTGCGACTGCTTCGCGAAGTTGCGATAGACATCGTGGACGAGTTTGACAGCGATGGGGTGGATTGCGGGGCCGGAGAGGCCGCCGGTGGTTCTGCCGAGTTTGGGGGTGCGGGTTTCGACGTCTATTGCCATAGCAGGCATTGTGTTTGCGATGCAGAGCGCGTCTGCACCCGGGCGTTTGCAGGGGCCGGTGGGTGGAGAGTGTGGAATGTCCACGGCGGCTCGCGCGATGTCGGTCATCGTGACTTTGCCGGTTGGGATCGGGCTGAGTTTGACGAAGAGGCGAGTGTGTGTGAGGACGCGGCGGACTTCGCGGATCAGGTCCGTGAGCAATTCCGGGTCCGCTGCGAACTCACAGCCTTTGTGCACGTTTGGGCAACTGACGTTGAGTTCCACGGCGGAGATCGCGTCGATGGCGTTCATCGCGGCGGCGACGGTGACGTAATCGTCGATACAAAAACCGGCGATGGAGCCGATGATGCGAGTGGGGAGGTTTGCGATGCGCGGGGCATATTCCTTCGTGAAGGCTTCAATACCGGGATTGGCGAGGCCAACGGCGTTGAGCATGCCGGCTTCGGTTGGAACGACGCGCCATGGAGCGTTGCCTTCGCGGGGGAGCGGTGTGATTGACTTGGTGACGACAGCGCCGACGCGGGCGAGGTCGATGACGTCGGCCATCTCGTCGAGCGTGCCGGCAGTGCCCGCGGCGAGGATCACCGGGCTTACGAGTTCGAGGCCGGCGAGGTTGGTGGTGAGGGGAGAAGGCAACTGTCAGATGATATGAGATCGCGGGGGACCTGGAAGCGATATGTGTTTGTGAGGATGAAGAAGGCACAAGGCAGCGGAGCGGCATCAAGGCATGAGGCGAACGCGCGAGAGGCTCTACGATGGCGTATGGATATGGAAGCCGTCAATCGACGCATTGCACAATTTGAGACGATGGTTCGGCCTGAGGCTGACCCGGACAACGACATGGCGTGGTTTAGTTTGGGCGGGGCGTATCGGGATGCGGCGCGGCTTGAGGATGCTGCGCGTGCGTTTCGTCGGGTTGTGGAAATCAACAAGGGATTTAGCAAGGCGTGGCAGATGCTGGGGCAGGTACTCTCAGACAGCGGCGACAAGAACGCGGCGGTAGCGGCGTTGACAGAGGGCTATTCGATCGCAGCGAGCAAGGGCGATCGGATGCCGATGAAGGCGATGGGCGAACTGCTGACGCAACTTGGTGCGCCGATTCCAGTGGTCGAATCTAAAAAAGCGGGCATGGACGCGAGCACGGGCACGTTCATGTGCCGCAAGTCGGGGCGGAATGGGCACCAGCTTCCGAAGCCGCCTTTCAAGGGTGCGGTGGGCAAGTGGATCTTTGAGAACATCAGCGCGGAGACGTGGGACGAGTGGATTCGGCAGGGAACGAAGGTGATCAACGAGTTGCGATTGGACCTTTCGCGTGATGAGGACAGCGAGAAGTATGATGCGTACATGAGGGAGTATGTGGGGATTGATGAGGAGTTGTTGGCGGAATTGAACAAGTAAGCGCGGGACTTCACTATGAACATCTACCACATGTGGTTCAACCTCATCGATTCTCACAAGGACGTCGAGTTCTCACGCAGCGTCGCGGCGTATCTCGATCACCTGAAGGGTCAGGGCAAGATTGAGTCATGGCGACTCACGCGGCGGAAGTTTGGGTTTGGGCCTGATGGGATGGGCGAGTTTCACTGCGAGGTGCATTGCAAGGACCTTGCGCAACTGGATACTGCGTTTTCGCTGGTTGCGACGCGGGATGGCGAGGTTGAGCGGTTGCATCGGCCTGTGTATTCGGCGGTGAAGGACTTCAAGTCCGCGCTCTATCGCGACTTTCCAGATCCGGAGCGGGTCCAGCGATAGGTCGCGTTGCGTGCTTGAGTGACTCGTGTTCGAGGTGCTCGTGTTCAGTCCGTAGGCGAACGACGCTCTATATTCGTGGGCTTTTTGCTCGTTTGTTTGGGGGTTTTGCCTGCGGTCGCATTCGTTTTCGGACAGTCGTCGGAATAAACGCACCCCACAATTCGTGCACAATGCTCGTTAGACGTGACGTTGAAGCAAGGTGGTTCAACGTTTCGACGATGATTAGTTCATGCGCTTTGCGAGGAACGCAGATGTCACGATCAATCTCTCCAAGTCCAAGCGGGACTCGGAAAAGAGGCGGCACGGGCGCGTCGTGTGTCAGGACATCACCTGCTCCATCGGCGACGTGATTGACCTCTCGGCCTCGGGTATGAAAGTGCGCACCCGATACAAGTTGCCGGGCGAAGGCAATGTGTTTGTGATCACGCTTGTGACGGTTGATGGACCGCTGGCGATTTTGAGCCGCGTTCGATGGATCAAGCGCAGCGGGCTGTTCATGCGTGAAGCGGGGCTGGAGTTCTTTGATCTGGGCCCACGGAGCCGACAGGTGTTGCAGTCGCTCGCGGGGCGAGCGGCGTATAACGAGAGTTCATTCCGCGCGGCGAGTTAGACAAGTCGGCACATTCGAACTCATGAAGACCTCAGTTGCTTTGTGCGACTGAGGTCTTGTGCTTTTCGACTTCTTGAAACACCCACGCGGGTGCTCGTAACCCGATGCCGCCAATAACCCCTTCGATCAACTTGTTTGCACGGCATCCAGCCGCATCAACTGAAGTCGCTTTGACGCTCACCTCCGACATCGGCACACTGCTCGCCTTCGCCCCGCACCACCGAAAAATCTTCGCCGGCACGATGTGAACATGCTGATCATCTACCCCAACGTGTACTGACATGCCGAAGTTCATCATGCCCACTTTCATCGATTGAAACGACTTCTCGACAGCGTCCTCACGCATCTGCTTAGGGGGAAACCGCTTTGACAATGGCTCGAAGAGCGTCTGCACCGCCAAGTGCAGGATCGCTCCGACGATCATGAAGTCCATGACTGTCATGAAACCCACGATGAGCATGATGTGCCAGAACTTCATGATTCAGTCCTTAACCAACGTCGCCAAGCCCGAGGAACTTTCCGTGTGCTTTCATAAGCCGCCTGCGGAGAAGTGTTTCATCCTTCGCGGCGAGGTGCGGCGATAGTTTGATCCACGCGGCTGCGTCGCGGCGTGCGAGGTTTAGCAGGTCACGATCGCGTGAGGGATCCGCAATCTTGAACGGCGCGGCTCCTGATTGCTTCAAGCCGAACAACTCGCCCATGCCGCGGATTTCGAGGTCCTTTTCGGCGAGTTCGAAGCCGTCGTTGCTGCGCTCCATGACGGAGAGGCGGGCTTGGCCGTCGGGAGTTGTCGGGTCGGCGACGAGGTAGCACGTGCTGGGCTTGTCGCTGCGACCGACGCGGCCGCGGAGTTGGTGGAGCTGCGAGAGACCAAAGCGATCGGCCTGCTCGACGATCATGATGGTCGCGTTGGGAACGTCGACACCGACTTCGATGACGGTGGTGCTGACGAGCGCGTCGATCATGCCGAGGCGGAATCGCTCCATCACGGCTTCGCGCGTGTCGCGTTTGAGCTGAGCGTGGAGGATCGCGGTGCGGCGATTGGGGAGATATTGCTCTTCGAGTGCGCGGTGGACGGTTTTGACATCAACGAGCGGCGTGTCGCCTGACTGTCCGGGCTCGATTGCCGGAACCACGATGTACCCTTGTTCGCCTCGTGCGATTCGTTCTTCGAGTTCCTTGTACGCAAAGCGGCGATCGTGGCTTGATAGCACCTGCGTCTTAATGGGCGTGCGTCCGGGCGGCAGGCCTTCAACTACGCTGATATCCAGGTCACCGAACAGTGTCATAGCAAGTGACCTTGGAATCGGCGTTGCGGTCATGACGAGCACGTGTGGCGTCAACTTCTCATCTGTTGCGTTGGCCCGCAGGGTCGCACGCTGTGAGACGCCGAAACGGTGTTGTTCGTCAACGATGGCGACGGCGAGGCTCTTCCACTGCACGTCTTCCGTCAGCAATGCGTGCGTGCCGATGAGGATGTTGACTTCGCCGGTGCGCAGGCCTGCGAGGATTGACGCGCGCTGGGCATCGGGCGTGCCGCCGGTCAGGAGTTCGATGCGTACGCGCGAGCCTTCGAGCATTCTGGAAATGCTGCGGAAGTGTTGCTCGGCGAGTACTTCGGTGGGGGCCATGAGGCTGGCTTGCTGTTCGCTGGCCGCGGCCATGAGCATGGCGTAGAGCGCGACGACGGTTTTGCCGCTACCGACGTCGCCTTGGATCAGGCGGTTTGTTGGTGTTGATGTGGTGAGATCGTCGCGGATGTCGGCGATGACGGATTCCTGGCCCTTTGTGAGGGTGAAGGGGATGCGGGCGCGGATGCGGGCGCGGATGCGGGAGTCGATTTCCTTTTCGCGGCGCAGCGCGGGGGATCGCAGTTGCTCGCGCAGCTGCGCCCGTTTCATGAATACGCCCAGTTGCAAGAGCAGCAGTTCGTCATACACCAGCCGCCGACGTGACACCAGCGTTTCGTGCTGCGTCAGCGGGGCGTGCTGCATGCGATACGCCTCGCGCAGCGAGGGCAAGTCGCGTTCCTTGCGAAAGTCGTCGGGCAGATGATCTTCGAGCAGCGGCAGGGCGTGCTCCAAGACTTTGGCAACCAGTTTTTCGATGTGTGCTGAATTGATCTCTTCGCTCGCCGGATATACAGGCCGCCATCGCCCATCTTTCTCCTCTGGTTCTTCCTTTATGGGCGAAAGAACTTCGAGTTTGGGGTTCACCATCTGCTTGTTGTGGTAGCGTGCATCGACTTTGCCGGTGAGTCGCAGCCTCGCCCCGGGCCGCACGCGCTCGGCGAGATACAGGCCATTGAACCATGTGACATCGAGGCGGCCCGTGTGATCGATGACGACGGCTTCGAGTCTTGTGACGCGACCGCGGACGGGTCGCACGGCGGTGACTTCGCCGCGGGCTGTGCCGATTGCGCCCAGTTCCAACGCTTCGATCGTTGATTCGGCTTCGAGGCGCTCGTGGCGCATGGGGAGGTGCGCGATGAGTTTGCCGACGTTCGTCAAACCCAACCCTGCCAAGAGCGCGGTTTGGTTGGGCGTGAACAACCCAGTGTCCGCGAGTGAAGTCGAGAGGGTGATGTCTGCTTTCTGGGGCAAGAAGGGAGGTTAGCGCGGATCAACTGACGTGCCACCGACAGTGCTTTGATTGTCGGTGGTGGTACTGAAAAGCGGGTGTTGTGAAGTTCGGCACCGACTACGCAAAGCCGCCCCCACAAGTGAAGCGAGGCATTGCGAGCGCTACCTACGGAGCAACCGCGCGAGAGCACAGAAGTTCGAAGGACTGCTCATACGACTATTGCACATATCAGCCTCACGAGCAGCCCTTCGGGCTGCATGTGCGATCACAAACCCTACCGGGGGTGGAGCTCGCAAAGCCTCGCTTCACCCCCGGCTACTGAATGTCACACCTTCGGTGTGAAAGGCAGTGCAAAGCCCTACGTGAATGGCATTCGTACCATTCCTCATGCCCCGACCACTCCTCTGCATCACCACCTCGCTGATAGTTGCCGCGACTTCCTTTGCGCAATCCGGTGCGCCCGTCGCAACGTCTCACCCCACCGTCAAAAACCTCGAGTTCATCGAGCAATACGCGGCGACCAATCGGTTTCGTGCGGGGCAGCCGACGGCGATCAAGATCATGCCGGATTCTTCCGCGGTGCTTTTTCTGCGGAGCGAGCATGGGCGGAGTTTCAAGCAGGACTTGTGGATGTTTGATGTTGCGAGCAAGCAGGAGAAACTGCTGCTGACGGCGGATCAACTGCTGGGCGGCAAGGAAGAGAACCTGACGGCAGAAGAACTCGCGCGGCGGGAGCGGATGCGGATGAGCAGCCGCGGGATTGCGAGTTATCAGATTTCGGAGGATGGGAAGCAGTTGCTGATTCCGATGAGCGGGAACTTGTTTGTGGTGGAGTATGCGAGTGCGGCAGCGGGGAAGCCGAGTGTGTTGCAATTGACGAACAAGGGCGGCAGCCTCGATCCGCAACTTTCGTCAGACGGGAAGATGGTTGCATATGTGCGAGAAGGCAGGCTTTTCACAAAGGTTGTTTTCGAGGATCCCGCCGTGTTGCGTGTGGAGCAACCAATAAGCCCCGAACCAACTCGCGAAGTTACCTATGGCGAAGCCGAGTTCGTCGCCCAAGAAGAAATGGGGCGCCAACATGGTTTCTGGTGGAGTCCGGATAGCAAGGCAATTGCATACCAAAGCACAGACACGACCGGCGTGCAGATTTTCAACATCGCGGATGCAAGCGATCCTGTAAAGCCAGCCCAGAGATGGCCCTATCCGCGTGCAGGAACAAAAAATGCTTACGTTCGCCTGTTCGTCCAGCACTTTGGCGAGATTCAGACAGTCGAAATGAGTGGAAGTGGCGACGAAGTATCCTTCATCAAACTGTCCGCATCCTTCGAAGTCCGCTGGGACCACTTCACCTACCCCTATCTCGCCAAGGTCACCTGGCAAAAGCACGGGCCGCTCACGATTCTTGTTCAGAACCGCACGCAGACCGAGCAGGTGCTGTACGCCGTGGATGACAAGACGGGCGAGGTGCGCGAACTGCTGCGCGAGAAGGACGCGACGTGGATCAATATTCAGGATGATGTGCCGAAGTGGTTGGGGGATGGGTCGTTTTTGTGGATGAGTGAGCAAGGTGAGCAGACGGGTTGGGCACTCCAGCGTCGAGCCGCGAGCGGCGAAATCGTGAAGTCATGGTTTGCGAGTAAAGGCTCAAACATTCTCAACACTGTCGTATCTGTAAGCGAAGACAACACGCGATTCATTGCGTCGAAAAAAATGCATGGCTTGGCAGACATGCTGTGGGAATTCGAAATGAACGGTGGCTTCCAGCCAGTAAGCTCAAATATGATCAGAGGCCAAGGAATTGATCCACGAGGCATGCAAACAGTAGCATCTGCGATATTCAGTAAGGATCATTCGATTTGGGTTGAAGGCGAGACAAACCTGTTTGGTGAACCCTTGATGCGTGTGATCCGACGAGTTCCCGGGAACCCTGAGAATCGAGAGAATCAATTTCGCGAGTGGCTGGGCACATTGAGGTCTGTTGCAGAGAAACCCTTGATTGCGCCCGTCAACGTCAATCCGTTGTTTCAACCGATCATTGAAAATGCTTCGTATCCAGAATTCGGCTGGGCTCGCAAAGAGCACGCGATGATCATCCGCCCCTCCAACTTCGACAAAACCAAAAAATACCCCGTGCTCAACTTCGCCTACACAGGCCCGGGCGTCAACACCGTCAACGCCAACAGCCGCGCCTATCTCCTGCATCAGTGGTTCGCCGATCAGGGTTTTATTGTCGTCACCATTGATGGTCGAGGCACGCCCCGCCGTGGACGGGCTTGGGAACGTGCGATAAAGAACAACCTCATTGATGTTGCTTTGGAGGATCAGAGCGACGCACTCGAAGCCCTCTGCAAGGAGTATCCGGAGATGGACCGCGAGCGCATCGGGGTGTCGGGGTGGAGTTTCGGCGGCTACTTCGCCGCGATGGCCACCATGCGCCGTCCGGACATTTTCAAGGCGGGCATCGCGGGTGCCCCGGTCGCCGACTGGCGGGACTACGACACGCACTACACCGAGCGATATCTGGGCCTGCCGGCCGCGGCTGAGGAAAAGACCGACGGCATCGCGGGCAATCAAGCCGGCTACGACGCGAGCAACGTGCTGACGTATTGCAAGGACCTCAGCGTGCCGTTGATGATCATTCATGGCACTGCAGACGATAACGTCTACTTCACGCACAGCGTGAAGATGGCGGATGCGTTGACGCGGGCGGGGAAGAAGTTTGAGTTTCTGCCGCTGGCGGGGCAGACGCACATGGTGACGCAGCCGGCGCTGGTGAAGGAGATCAATGCGAGGATGGTGGAGTTTTTCAAGCGGGAGTTGGGGGAGGCGAAGTGATGTGTTGTTTCGTACATTGGTGGTCCTCCACCAATTCGTTTTGCGTCGACGGTCCCCGCCGATGCGAAAAAACATGCAGCCCGAGCGTCAGAAAACTCCTGACGGCAAAGCCGTCACGGTGAATAGCCGTGGGTAGCCGCGAACGCGGCACCCACGGTCAGAACGGCATTCCGCGGTAGCACCACGAAGTGGTGCGGGCAGTACGAATATGCACCTTCACCACTTCGTGGTGAGTTGTCCAAGTGATTGTTTTCCGTGGGTGCCGCGTTCGCGGCGACCCACGGCTATTGACCATGACGGCTTCGCCGTCAAGATTCTGCACGGGCATTGCAAACAGAAAATGCGCAGATGCGAACTTTCACCGTTTCACGGCCTCACCGTTTCAAACCTCATATCCCGATCAAGTTCCTGATGTCGTTGTAAGTGACGAACAGGAACATGCCGCCGATGAGCACCAATCCCGCGATGGTCACGGCATTTTGGAACCCGACGGGCACGGGCTTGCCGCGGATCCATTCGTAGAGGATGAACAGGAATTGGCCGCCGTCGACGATGGGTAGTGGCAGGAAGTTGATGACGGCGAGGTTCACGCTGATCATCGCCATGAAGAAGAGCAGCCAGATGAAGCCGCGTTCGGCGAAGAGTGTGCCGATGTGGGCGATGCCGACTGGCCCCTTGAGATGCTCAACCTTTACGGTGCCTTGCACGAGCCTGACAAACGTCAAGTACGTCATCAGCATCATGCGTTTGGTTTCGGCGAGGCCGATCTTCAGGGCGTCGATGGGGCCGGTTGCTTGAAGCGTGGTTTTCGCGGGCTTGAAGTTCACTCGCAAGTCACTGAGCCACGACAGCTCTCGCAACTCTTCGACATCGGCCTTGCTCAACTTCCATGAGAGTTCCACGCTTGACGCGTCCGCCGACGCCAACCCGGGCAACTGCGGAGCGCCCGACACTGCTGGCACTACCGTCAGCGAGATAGTGGGAGGGTCTGTGATGGCGGTTTTTTCAAGCGCCACCTTGCGAAGCACGCGCTGGACATCTCGCAGGTTCGCGACTTCGACTCCGTTCACCGCGCGAATGATCGAACCAGGCGAAACCGTCGGCGTGCTGCTCACATGCGAATTCCCGGCTCCGTCCTGCCACTTCATGATGGGAGCGGACAGCAGGGTCAAATCGCCCGCTGTTTCCGTGACGTTGATGCCGATCTGGCCCTTGCGATTGACGGGCACAGAGCCTATGTCGACTTGCACAAACGTCTCAGCGATGTCTGCTGCCGCGCCCTGCGTGCTTTGGGGTTGCGACGATGCCTCGTTTTTTCGGAGGACGATCACGCGAACGTTCTTGCCCGCGTGGGCCGCGACTTGGCCGATGCCCTCCGCGAAACTCGGAAATTCAACATTGCCAAGGCGGGCGAAAATATCACCGGGTTGTAAGCCAACCACAGCCAACTTCTTCAACACCTTGTCATCTTCAGCACTCGCAACACTCATCACCCCGGCCAATCCCAACAAGTGTGACTGAGCTCGAATCACGGGTTTCCCGCCGCTCTCGCCGGCAACAAACGCCACCTGCAACTCGGGCTGAGGCGTCACCGTCTGTTCAATGCTCACGCCGCGCTCATCCATGAACGTTGCAAGCATCGGTAGCCCCTCTGAGGCTTCAACCATGCGGTACAAGTCGTGAGCGCTTGACACTGGCGTGCCGCCAACATGCGTCAGCACCATCCCTTTGCGAAGATTGCCAAAGTCGTCCGCCACGATTGCGCCTGCGCTGGACTGAATCCCAAAGTCTTGCATCCCTGTCAGCGCATTTTTCTTCGGTGTCATTTCAAACACGATGGGCTCGGCGTGCCCATTCCTGCGCACTTGCAACAGCAGCGGCACGCCTTTTTCCGCCATCGCCGCAGCGATCGCGATGTCATCGAAGGTCCTGGGAGTCTCGTCGCCAATTCGCTCAACAACATCGCCCGCTTTTAACCCAACACCGACATCCGACCACGCTGCTTGCGGAGTCGCCAACGCTGCGGGGCGACCGGCCTCGACGCCCCCAATCACCGGCGGGTCAACTTCTCGCCCCACCATGAACACGACGACAAACAAGGCCGCGGCGAGAATCACGTTCATGATGACGCCGGCGGAGATGACAACCATCCGCTTCCAAGGTACACATGATTGGTAACTGTCCGGCGCTTCGCTGCGAGCGGTGGCGTCCATATCGTCCTGCCCCAGCATCTTGACGTACCCGCCGAACGGCAAGGCATTGAGCCGATACTCCGTCGGTGAGATCGTGTGTGCAAGCCGGGGCGAGCGAGCAGATGCAAGGTCGCCGCTCGTGCGAATCGCGGCGAGTTCTCCTTCGCGCCGAAGCGTGTCAAGATACTCCTGCTCACTCGATCCTTTGCGAACGCCCATCCCCTTTCTGAAACTGAGAATCGCAGGCCCAAACCCGATCGCAAACGCGAGGACCCGAATCCCCGCCCAGCGCGCTGCGACAAAGTGCCCGAGTTCGTGAATGAACACGATGAAGCCGAAGCCCAGGATGACGAGCAGAAGATCGAAAGTGGTCGAAATGAAGTTCATAGTGAGTACAACAAGTATCGGTCAGGCACCGGGGCGTCGCTCAGCCTGTTCTACGTCATTCAGGGCTGATTTGATTGGTGATTGTCAAGCATTGTTGGCCCGTTTTGAAGCGAACCTCAGAATGTAGCCCTTCGTCCTGCCATTGACTACGGCGTTGCGTCGTCGGTGCCAAACCCCCACGCGAATCCGAATACTCACGTCGTGCCCATCATCGACCGGACATCACTCTGTACAATCCCCAATGCTCCTCACCCTCGCCTCGCTCACCCTCACCACCCTCGACCCCCGCGATATCTCCGGCCAACTCGCCGCTCTCATCGAGCAACACCAAGTCCCCGCGCTCTGCGCCGTCGTCATCGAAGGCGACCAAGTAGTCCTCGAAGGCGTCGCAGGCGTTCGGGCGAGGGGCCAATCCGAAAAAGCGACGATGGACGATCTCTGGCACCTTGGCTCCTGCGCCAAGGCGATGACCGCCACGCTCGCGGCGATCGAAGTTGAGCAAGGCCGTCTTGCGTGGGACACCAAGTTGCT
>CAZEZV010000042.1:0-19750 GCA_964516725.1 uncultured Phycisphaeraceae bacterium | reverse complement strand
GTGGAAGTTCGTACTTGGCACAGAGAGCGCAGAAAGCACAGAGAAGAAAAAAATTGCTTTCCAAGTCTTTTCTCTGTGTTCGCAGTGCTAAGAACGAAGCACGAGCTGTGCAGGATTGTGACCAAGCATATTCAGTAGTGATTTGGGTTTTATCTTCGCTATGAGTGACGACAAGCAGCCAACACAGAATGACTCGACCGCAAGCGACCTCACGCCGCAACTTTCCGAGGCCGATCAATTGGCAGTGGGGGCGTGGCTTGCACGGGGTGGGTCGGCGGGGCTTCATGCCAGCGACGACGCGACGATGCGCGTCGTGCAGGTTGGCAAGTTGATGAAGTTGCTGGAAATCGGCGGCCCGCAAATCAAGGGCGGCCTGATCGAGAAGACACTGGCTGGCGTGAACCAACGCGGACGCGCGTTTGGGACATCCGAGAACGGCACGAACGCATCAGACAACAGCCCGTACGTTGAAGCAGCGTTGAGCGAGCAGGACACTGACGCCTTCGAAGCGTACTTGCTTGCAAATTACGAACCCAATCGTGTCGTGTCATCGCTTCGTCCCCGTGCCCAGCAGTTTGAAGCAATCGGCAAACTGCTTTCGCAGACACCAGCACACGCCAACGAAGTGAGCTTGCCCGAAGTTGGGCCGCAAGTCTGGCCCGGTGCGCAATTGCTCATAGAGCGAACATACCAGAAAGCCATCAACGCGCCGCGAGCGATGCCGATTGAGGCACCCGCCGCGCGTGGCCGCGGCATTTCGTGGGCCGACCTCGTTTCCATCGCCGCCATGCTGCTCATCGGCGCGAGCGTCATCTGGCCCGTCATGTCCACTTATCGCACGCACAGCGATCGCCAGAGCTGCGAAGCGAACTTCGCCAGCGTCGCAAGTGCATTCGGCGCATACGCAAATGACTATAAGGGTTCGATGCCCATGGCCAGCGCGAGCCTCGCAGGCTTGCCCTGGTGGAACGTCGGCAAAGACCCCGCGCAGTCAAACTCCGCAAACCTGTACACCCTCGCACGAACCAACTACACAGGCCTCCCCCAATTGTCCTGCGGCGGCAACAAGAAGTGCCGGATGGAGTCGTACCAAGCAAAGTTCAAAGACGCGATGGACTGGCCCTCGCTCGAAAACGTCTCGTACTCATACTTCGTGATGTTCGGCAGAGCACGCCCAAACCTTGCCGAACTCGCAAAGCATCCGTCACAAACCATCGTCCTCGCCGATCGCTCCCCCGTCATCCTCCGAGCCATCGCAGGCCAGCAAATCTACCCCTTCGAAAACTCCCCCAACCACAGCGGCGATGGCCAGAATGTCCTCCGCCTCGATGGCTCAGCCATGTGGATGGCAACCCCCGTCAGTAACGGCGACAACATCTGGTTGCCCGCCAACCTCGAAGAAGCACTGCGCCAGATTCAACAAATGCAAGCAGAAGGCGCGACCAACGGCGCAGTCCCCTTGCTCTCCCGCGCAGACGCGGCACGCCAGCGAGCGATTCGCCTGGAAGGCACCGAAACACCCGGATCGGTCAACGATTCTTTTGTGGGCCCCTGAATGCCATCTTTTCGGTTTCCGTCTGGAATCCCCGTCCCCCCGACAAAACTAGACAAACCAAACACACCCCGCCTATCATCTAGGCCCGTCACTTCGCGGACGGGCTTTTCAATTGAACTCGATCGAGACTGGATCACGTCATGCCCAAAAGCAAAAACCATAAAGGCCTTCTGAAGCGCATCCGCATCAGCAAGTCCGGCAAGATTCGTCACCGCGTCGCTGGCCGCAAGCACTTGCGCTCCGGCAAGGGTGGCAAAAAGCTTCGTCAGTATCGCCGTGAAGGCTTCATGAGCGGCCCGGACGTGAAGCGTCTGGAGAAGTTGCTGTTCCGTCGCCTCCGCGGGCGAGACCAGCCGCGCACCGCATTGCGCAAGAGCCCCAGCCCCGCCCAGAAAAAGGCGATGCGCGAAGCGGCAAAGAAGGATGCTGGCAAGAAATAATCGTCACGGCCAAAAAGGCCGTCCTACTCACGGGCTAGAAGCCCGTGCCACACCCGCCCGACGGGAACCAAGACGGGATTCACTGAACTTTCTTTCGAAAGCAGCCCCGCCCCGCTCGGACAACTTTGGAGTTTGAAGTATGCCCCGTGTTCGTAAAGGCGCTGCACGCGCACAAGCCCGCAAGAGACTCCTCCGTAAAGCCCGCGGCCACTTCGGCAGCAACAGCACGAGCAAGTATCGTGCGAAGATGGCCGTCATCCGCGCGGGCGTGTATGCCCACCGTGATCGTCGCCGCATCAAGCGCGACTACCGCAAGTTGTGGATCACCCGCATCACCGCTGCCTGCCGCATGCGCGGCACCCGCTACAGCCTGTTCATGAATGGCCTCCGCAACAGCGGCATCATCATCAACCGCAAGATGCTGAGCGAACTGGCGATCCACGACCCCAAGCTCTTTGACAAGATTGTCGCGACGGCGACCAAGGCCGCCAAGCCGATCCCGGCAAAGAAGGCCAAAGTCAAGATCGGTTAGATTGATTGAACGATGTCTAAGGCAGCCCGTGCGTGAGCATGGGCTGTTTTTTGTATTGAATCACGGGACATTCCGGGTACGTATTGAGGAACCGGGTGTTTTCTTTGAACGCAGAGGAAGACAGAAGGGGAGAAGAGGAAGACAGAGGTTTTGTGTATGCTGTGAAAGTGATGAACTGTTGTCACACACACACTCTCTCTCTAACAAATTCTCTGTGTTCCTCTCCGGTCTTTCTCTGTCTTCCTCTGCGTTCAAAAATAACGCCCCGATCATCACAAGTCTCAAGTTTCACATCATGTCATCAAACCCCACCCATCTCCGCCACGTCTGCTCCGACACGCCCCCGCGTGTGATGGAGAAGATCGCGCAGTTGGAGGCCGAGGACCGCTCGCTCGCCGCGCAATTGGAAGATTCCAGCGTCGTGACGGATCATCGCAAAGTGCGCGATCTCTCCGTCAAGCGCCGTGCGCTCGGGCCGGTGGCGGACGCATGGCGCACGCTTGTGAAACTCGATCAGGAAGCCGGCGCGCTCGAAGACGCAATCAAAGCGAACGAAGACCGCGACTTCGTGGCTATGGCAAAGGAAGAACTGCCCCAAGTCAAAGCGAAAGCCTCGCAACTGCTCGAGAGCGCAATCACCGGTCTCGTCAACGCCGACGACCAGAAAATCGGCAGCATCATCCTCGAAGTCCGCGCCGGCACGGGTGGCGACGAAGCCAGCCTCTGGGCCCGCGACCTGCTCGAGATGTATCAGAAGTACGCCATGAAGCGCGGCTGGCAATTTGAGTCTCTCGAAGTGACGCCCGAGCCCGGCGTCGGCGGCATCCGCAACGCCGTCGCCAGCATCAAGGGCGAAGGCTGCTGGGCCGAGATGAACTTTGAGGCGGGCGTGCACAGCGTGAAGCGCGTGCCCGCAACCGAAGCCGCAGGCCGCGTCCACACCAGCACTGCCAGCGTCGCCGTGCTTGCTGAGCCTGAAGAAGTCGATGTGAAAATCGACTGGGCCAACGAAGTCGAAGAATTCGCAACGCGGGCGCAGGGCCCCGGCGGCCAAAACGTCAACAAAGTCGAAACCGCATGGCAGATTCACCACAAGCCCAGTGGCATCATCATTAAAATGATGGAAGCCAAAAGCCAGCAGCAAAACCGCGAACGCGCGAGGCGACTGCTGATGGCACGCTTGTATGAGTTCGAGCGTCAACGCGTCGCAAGCGATCGCGCCGCAGCCCGCACCGCCCAAATCGGCACCGGCGGCCGCAGCGAAAAAATCCGTACCTATCGCTGGAAGGAAGGGATCGCGGCGGATGAGCGGTTGCCGGGGGAGTATCAACTTCGAGACTTGCTCGCGGGTGATTTTTCTGAACTCATGCGCGACTTGGTGAAGCAGGAGACGTCGCGGCGGGTAAGTGTATTGTGAAACGTCGGCCCACAATGCAATCAATCTGCCCTGCTTTGAGGGAATGCCATTCAGATAACGCTCGAAGACGCGTTTTCACGCCGAAGGCGTGGACTTTGGTAGCCGGGGGTGAAGCGAGGCTTTGCGAGCGCCACCCCCGGATAGATTTCGCGAACGTCCAGCAATCCGAAGGACTGCTCGTACGAAGTACCTATTTGCAGGCCTTGCGTGCAGTCTTTCAGACTGCGATTGCGATGTCGCTCGCTCCCCGGGGGTGTCGCTCGCAAAGCCTCGCTCCACGCCCCGGCTACGAACGTCCAGGCCTTCGGCCTGAAGTCGAAACGCTAACTGAATGGCATTCCCCAAAGCCGCGACATTGCTGGCACGTCACGATGCTCTGCGCCTTCGCGCCATCGAAAACATCATGAAACCTGCAACGCCAACCGTCCCCGGCCCCGGCACCACCACAAAGTTCATCTGATAAATCGTCGGCTCCCCCGTCTGCTGAATCCAGAACGTGTATGTTCCCGGTCCAACCGGCGCGATGAAGCCGCCGCCCGGGTAACGGGGCACGGCGAGCTCTTCCATGAGGTCGTTGCCCAGGTCACTGGGACCAAAGAGCGTGTACCCAAGCACAGATTGATCAGTGGCATCGTCGGGATTCACGACAGTGGTGCCCGCCACCACGCCCATGAACATGTTGAAGTCGGGCGAAAAGTAATCTTGCAAAATAATCGCCGTTAGCTCCGCGCCCGCCGGAATCGTGACCGTGATGTAATCCCGATCAACACCAGTGCCATCGTCGCCAGACGTCCCGCTCAGAATGTTCTCGCCATCTTCAGAAGCGACAAGCGTTCCAATCGTCGGCGCGAGCCAGTCGTTCGAGAGGTCGCCCTGCACGGTTTCGTTCCACAGAACGCCCGCGTTCGCGGCGGAGCACAGAACGAGGGTGGCGAGAAGAGATGTGGTTGTGTGTGTGGTCATTGGAGACTTGTGGATGTGGGATTGGTGGTTACCTTTGAACGCAGAGGAAAACAGTGGAGAAAGAAGTGGAACACGGAGGGGACGGTGGATTGTGGACGCGTGCTTGTGAAATGCTCATTCATACTCTCCCCATGAATGCTCAGTTTTCCTCTGCGTTCAAAATAACGCTCGATCTTTCCGCACAATTCCGATATCATCAAGTTCTCGAACTTTAGTCGCAGACAGCCAGAACGTCGGATCATGGAGTGTGATGCACTCCGCGCGTGATGCCAACGAAAATTCTCGAATAACTCTCAGAATTGTCAGAGTCGTGCAAACCATTGGCCCACCCCACCGACCAATGCTAGGTTTTCAAGCCGCACCCGCCCTAATCTCGCTCTCCAATGTCCACTTCCCTGCTGACAAATCCCGCACAAGCGGACGCCGCGTACGCCGCGGCCCAAGTCGTCGTCGAAACCCATCGCCGAATCGCCGCCTTTCTCAAGCAAGGCGTGACGCTCGCACAGGTCGATCAATTCGTCGCAAAGCAACTCGACGAGCAGGGTGCAAAGAGCTGCTTCCTCGGATACACACCCAATCGAAGAACCCTGCCCCCGTTCCCGAGCCACGCATGCCTGTCAGTCAATGAATGCGTTGTGCACGGCACTGCGGGCTACCTGCGTCGCGAGATGCGCGAAGGCGACGTCCTCAAAGTCGACATCGGCGTGTGGTACAAAGGCTGGATCGGCGACGCCGGCTGGACCTACGTCTTCGGCAAGCCCAACGAGCAAGTCTCAAAGTTGATGCGAGCCGGCAAAGAATCACTCGCCGCAGGCTGCGCACAACTCAAGCCCGGAAACCGCTTCCGCGACTTCGCCCACGCAGTGCAAACCATCGTCGAAAAGCAATACGGCTTTCACCTCATCCGCGGCATGGGCGGCCACGGCCTCTTCGTCAAAGGCAAACCCAGCCTACACGGCCCGCCCTTCGTCGCAAATCGTTTACCCGATTCTGGCGAAGGCTGGGAAGAACAAAACTGGAAGTGCGAAGTCGGCACACTCGTCGCCGTCGAACCGATGATCGCCGTGGGCACGGGCGTGCTGTTGGACAAGAGCAAGGCCCCGATGGACCAACGCTGGCCCGAAATGGTCGCCGACGGCTCGATGAGTGTGCACTATGAGCACGATGTTTTGATTACAGAGAAGGGGCCGAGGATTATGAGTGAGGGGATGGAGGAGTTGGGGGATGTGATTGCGTAGCAAGGCACTTGGCTTCCAAACATCGCACTTGTATTTGTCCTACGAAACGAATAGAGTTTTCTCCAAGAAGTGCCAAGCACAGAAGTCAATCATCTCCAAAATGCCCTGACGGCGCTCATGGTCACCGGGTTCGCTGGCGTGTTGACTTTCTCTGTGCTGTACACGTGTCGCAAAGACTACACACCTATCAAGGCGCGTCATCGTTTCTGGCAGCAGCAGATTGGAAGAAAAGCGTACCGGATTCAACAGGCGATCATCGCCGTGCCAATCTGTTTGGCGACTCTCTGGCTGCTGTCGCAGACCATCCGCGAGTTCTGGCTACTGATTGTTCGTTGACGTGAATCGCGATGTCGGCAGCCAATACAACCCGGTAATACCCAAAGCGGACGTGCCACATGCTTCGCCGTGGCTTTGCACGGCGATGCGTGTGGCGGGGTGTTCGCGCACCTCGGCTCTTGCTACTGCCCACACGCCGTACACGGCCCCTCGCTGTACACAGCCAAGAACGAACTGATATCGCACGGATCAAACAGCGATCCGTCGTTGTTGAAGTCGACATCGTTGCACACGTCGGGCACGCTGGCTGGCAGGCACGGCCCGCTCGAATACACGGATAGGAAAGACTCAATGTCCTGCGGATCAAAGAGACTGGCGTCATTGTTAAAGTCCACCGAATCGCAAGTGGGGCCGATGGACCTTCGCCAGAGGAGAGCTTCTCGTATGAATCCAACGCTGAAGCCGTAACCAGTGACATAAATATGCGTTTCATCGTGTGAGATGCCCGTCGCCTCGACCAAGAAGATGCCTGCCGGTCGGTAGGGGCTGAGGTCAACAAACGACTCTGGGGTTCCGCTCCAGATGCACGCACCGGTACTCCTGTTGCCGTTCCAGTACGCTCGCCCAACTTGCAGCCCATTATCAGTTGCGAGAGCAATTGAAGAAACCGCTCCGCGAGGGTTGATGTCAACCCACGACTCCGCAGTTCCGCGCCAAATGCAAGCGTGCGTCTCTGGGAACGGACTGTGTGGCACGACAACGTATGCACTTCCGGCTTGTATTCCGTCGCTCATCGCTTCGATAGCGGAACTGACTGCACCCTGCGGATGAAGGTCGATCCATGACGCTGCTGTGCCGTTCCACATGCCCGCGCGCCCGTAGCTGGGATCAATCGAAAAGACAGCATATCCGCCCTGAAAACCTTCATCGATCGCGGTCACGCCAGAGTCGATCGATCCTAGCGGCGAGAGATCGACAAAGGACGCGGCACTGCCGCTCCACAGTGCCGCATGACGGTTGAGGCCCGAGTTGAGTGCCCAGCCGCCTTGCTGAGACCCTCCGACTGCGTGTGCTTCTGAGTACGTGAAGCCAGCGGGATTCAAGTGCACCCACGATTCCGCAGTCCCAGTCCAAAGACAAGCTCCGTAGTTAGCCCAACCCACCTGCTGCCAAGGAGAAATTGCCTCAACGCGAGAAATGATATTGGACCCCGGTTGAAGCGAAACGAACGATTCTTCAGTCGCATTCCAAAGGGCCGCGTGGGGTCCTACGTACCCCGCCTGCTGCGAACCGCTGGCCGACGTTGCCTGACTTCTTTCAAGCGGGCGAAGGCGAATGCACGTCCACCCGTCATGTTCGCCGCTTTGCGCGACCACAGCAGGAATGGGAGCCAGTGCCAAAGCGATCGAAGCCAGAGGCGCTAAATTGTTCCTAAACGATCCGTTCCCATCGACGTGGCGTATGCCCCTATGGAGTTGCCAACTGCCGGCATTGGATATCAAGGTGCATGCACGGACTACCAATCTGCCAACATCCGGAGCGCATCTGCCCATATTCGCTCCCAATCTGCCAAGATAGGTTCTCAATGTGGGCACTTTGATGATTGATGGCATGATCTTTGCCCCTTTGGTTCAAGCGATGGGAGTTCACCGCCGACCACCAACATACCACGAAAAGGACGTTGTGTCAATGGGACGTGGCAGGCTTTCAACCAGCGTGGGGGGCCGACTTCTTCCGTTACCAGGCAGATGGCCCCAATCCGTGCCATCAATCCGCCGGCTTTGCAGCGGATTGATGCGAGCGTCGGCTGCGTGTCCTGATTCGATGAGCATCGGCGAGCTTCGCTTGCGTCCCATCTCGCTCCAACACAAAAAATCTACCCCGCATCGACCGCCCTTGTGCGCAAAAACACGGTCACTCCCAACTTCCCTCTTGCATTTCTCAATCACACCAGTCATGATACTTCATGCTCTGGGAAACCTTCCAAAAAGTCGACCCGCTCCCCGCACTCACGCCGCATCAGCGTGAACTCATCGCCGCCTTCTTCGACATCGACCAAGACATCACCGAACTCGCCGCGCTTCTAAAGCAAGACCTCTTCGAAACCGTCACGCAGTTGCAAGACCCCGTCGTCGCGCCGTGGATCGCCGCACTTATCACGCTCAAAAACAACGAACGCCGCGAACGCGCCCTCCGCACCCTCGACGCCGCGCTGACCAACGACCACAACCCGAGCACCATCCGCCGAGCCGCCTCCAGAATCCTCCGCCACTTTGAATTGACCCGCCCACCTCATGCACGTCCACCCCGTGCCATCGAAGTCGACCGCTGTGCGACGACTTCGATGCGAGCCGCTCACGATGTTGAATCGCCCAATGTTCCACCGTCAACGACACGAAAAATCGTTCAAAAGACCACTGCACCCACGCCGGACCCGAGCGAGTCCTCGAGCAAAGGTCCGGGTCAATGTGTCACGCTTCCAGCCGAAGTCTCATCACCACAAAACACTGATGAAGAGAACAAGAGTTGTCGAGGACCACCCGCGCACCAGAGATTGACTACAAACCCAAAAAACAACTCTTACACAATTCACTAGCATCGAATCGTCTTGAATATTCAGGCCTTTTTTTCTTCTTTGTGCTCTTCGTGTCTTTGTGGTGAAAATGCGTTTCTCGATGCAACACGCCTACTCCCACTCAATCGTTGCTGGTGGCTTGCTTGAGATGTCGTACACCACTCGGTTGATGCCGCGGACTTCGTTGATGATGCGGTTGCTGATTCGGGCGAGGACGTCGTAGGGGATTCTCGACCAGTCGGCGCTCATGAAGTCTTGCGTGTCGACGGCTCGAATCGCTGCAGTGCTTTCGTAGGTACGGCCATCGCCCATGACGCCGACGCTTTGCACTGGCAGAAGCACGGCGAAGACCTGGCTCGTGCTGCGATACAGATTCGCGCTCACGATTTCTTCAAGCAGGATTTCGTCGGCGTCGCGGAGGATGTCGAGTTTGTCTTTCGTCACTTCGCCCAGCACTCGCACAGCAAGGCCCGGCCCCGGGAAAGGATGGCGCCACACGAGATGATCAGGAAGTCCAAGAACGCTGCCGAGTTTTCGCACTTCGTCTTTGAAGAGTTCGCGGAGAGGTTCCACGAGTTCGAAGCCCAGTTCGGCTGGCAAGCCGCCCACGTTGTGGTGCAACTTGATGCCCGCGGCGGTGCCAGCATGACCGTGGCCGCTCTCGATCACGTCGGGATAGAGCGTGCCTTGTGCAAGGAACTTGGCGTTGGGAATGCTCTTCGCAGCGTCTTTGAAGACTTCGATGAAGCGGTGGCCGATGCGCTTGCGTTTTTCCTGCGGATCGGTAACGCCTTTGAGGTCGCCAAGGAATTGGGCTTCTGCATCAGCAACGCGCAGGTCGATCTTGAAGTGATCGCGGAAGGTGCTTTCGACAAGCGTGCGCTCGGCATTGCGGAGCAAACCAGTGTCGACGAAGACGCAGTGCAGTTGCGGGCCGATGGCTTTGTGCAGGAGTGCGGCGACGACAGCAGAGTCGACTCCACCGGAAAGACCGCACACAACATGGCCCGAGCCAACTTGCTTGCGAACTTTCTCGGCCATCGTCTCAGCAAAGTCGCTCATGCGCCAGTCGCCTTTGGCCTGACAGATTTCGTAGACGAAGTTGCGGAGGATGTCAGTGCCGTGCGGCGTGTGGGTAACTTCCGGGTGGAACTGCACGCCAAGGAACTTGCGAGGCTTGCCCGAAGCGTCGGGCTTCGTGCAGGTGGCCGCGGCGAGCGGGCATGTTGGCGTGCTCGCGAGGAGCGTGAAGACGTGATTTGGATCGGAGACCTGATCGCCGTGGCTCATCCACACTGTGGTGCGGTCCGGGATGCCTTTCAGCAGTTCAGAATGCGTGTTGGGCTGGAGTGTGATCTGCGCTCGACCAAACTCACGATCGTTGGAAGGCTTGACTTGTCCGCCGAGCATGTACGCGGCGAGCTGCATGCCGTAGCAGATGCCCAGGACCGGAATGCCCATGTCAAAGACCGCGGGGTCGCAGTGCGGCGCGCCTTTTTCGTAGACGCTTGCTGGGCCGCCCGAGAGAATGATGCCGCGCGGATTCATGGCGCGGAGTTCCTTCACGCTGATAGTGGGGGAGACCAAGAGAGTGAAGACGCCAAGTTCGCGCACGCGGCGCGCGATGAGCTGGGCGGTCTGGCCGCCAAAGTCGAGGATGGGGATGACTTCGTCGTGAGTGGGGGGGGGCGGGGGTGTCGGGGGCGTGGAGGGCGTCGGGGGCGGCATGGGGAAGGGGATACTAGGGGGCGGGACGCAAGGAGTCCTGTGGTCCTGAGTCCTTGGTCCTGTAGGTGGCGCGATTGCACGGCACCTGGGTTGAGAAAACGACAACTCCGACCTTGCTCGCCTATCATTGCTCCCCCAATTTTTCGGAGTTTTCACGTGGCCAAGTCATTCCGTTGCAAGCTCGTCACCCCAACCGCCGCCCTCTTGGATGATCGCGTTGCGTACGCCAATATTCCGGCCTACGACGGCCTTATGGGCGTGCTCGCGGGGCACGCGCCGACGCTTGTGAAGCTTGGCCAGGGCGAGCTGCGACTGGACATGGCCGATGATGCAAAGCTCGGGAAGGGCGGCTCGCGTTCGTTCCTAGTGGACGGCGGGTTCATGAAAGTGACCGCGGATGAAGTGACGATCCTTGCCGAAGCCGCGTTTGCCGCAGAGTCGCTCAACGCTGCGGACGCCGACGCGGAAGTGAAGGCACTGGCGGATGCGAAGCCGCGCGACAACTCGGTCGCCGCGGTAGAGACGCTGAACCGTCAGCGGAGCCTTGCCCGTCAGAAGGCGAGCATGGCGCGGGGTGCAAAAGGCATTTGAGTTGAGTCCGCCGACTTGCACTCGCAAGGCTTGAAACGGGCTGTGTGTTTCGCATGACCGCATCATTCTGTCTACGGTTGCCACGCCATGCCTCTTTGCGAAACAGATATCGAATCATTCCAGACGACCGCGACGACGGAGCTCGCGGCGTGCGTTGATGCGGCTGCGTTGGAGCAGTGGCGGATCGCGTACATCGGGGCGAATGGGAAGTTGCGCGGGCTGCTTTCTTCGCTGAAGGATGTGGCCAAGGATCAGAAACCCGCGGTCGGCGCTCGTCTCAATCAGGCGAAGCAGACGCTGGAAGAAGCATTTGCCACGAGGCAGGGTTCGCTGGGTGGGAGTGCGACCAGTGGTGTCAAGGACTTCATTGATGTGACGGAGCCTGGCGAAGTGTCGAGCAGCGCGGTTGGGAGGCGACACGTGCTGTCTCGAGTGCGGGATGAGTTGTGCGAGGTGTTTGCTCGCATGGGGTTTGATGTTGCGGAGTCAAAGGAGCTTGAGGACGACGACCACAACTTTGTGAAGCTCAATATTCCTGCGGGGCATCCGGCTCGCGATCCCAATGACAACTTTTATGTGGATGATCCCCGCAGTGTCGCGAAGCCGCGCATGTTGCGGAGTCAGACGAGCACTGTGCAGATTCGCGTCATGGAGCAGTTGGTGAAGGAAGGCGGCGGCAAGCTTCAGAAGCCGATTCGGATTGTCGCGCCGGGTCGCGTGTATCGGCCTGATGCCGTGGACGCGACGCACTCGTTCATGTTCCATCAGTTGGAGGGGCTGTACATTGATCGAGGTGTGACGGTGGTTGATCTCAAAACCACGTTGCTGCAATTCGCCAAGGCATACTTTGGCGAAGGCGCGAACGTGCGGCTGCGGCCCAGCTTCTTTCCGTTCACAGAACCCAGCGCGGAACTGGATATGTACATCGCGCTGCGAGAAGGTCAGCCGCCCAAGTGGATGGAGTTGGGCGGATGCGGGATGGTTGATCCGGCGGTGCTGACGGCGTGCGGGATTGATCCCGAGGAATGGACCGGTTTCGCCTTCGGCTTCGGCATCGAGCGGCTCGCAATGGGAAAGTACGCGATCCCGGACATCCGATTGCTGTTTGAAAATGACTTGCGCTTCCTGGCTGAGGTGTAAGACGCGTTGCGAAAGACACGCAACGACCCCGCGTTCACTTTGGCTGCGAGCTTGTACCGTCAGCGTCGGTCTGCGGGTTCGCGGCGGCTCGCTTCTGAGCTTCTGCCTCGGTCTTTGGAGTGATCTCGAATGTGAGGGATGCCCACACGCTCGCCCAATCCGCGTCGGAGTTGCTTTCCGCGCGTTTCATGAACACGTTGCTCACCATCCATGTTCCGGCGCGATCAGGCGTCACACGAACCAAACCTGCTTCGTCTGTCTGAGCCTTGACGATGTGTCCGGCTTGCTCCTTGCAGAACGCCATGACGAGCACGTTGCCGGCGGGCTTGCCATCGTGCGTCACGAGGAACGTCAGCTCGGTGCCTGGGTGTGCGGTGGTTGGGTCAATACCTTTGGGCGTCACTTCCGCGGGGAACGCGAGCGACATTTCGACTTCGGTTGAGTCGGCGGGCAGTGAGATTGCTTTCGTGTCTGATTTTGCGCTTGTCGTGCGAATCAGGCACTTGGCGGCGCGTGAATAGTGCTCACGGCCTTCCTTGTTTGTTTCCCCGCTCTTCGCGCGGGCCTCGATGACGTGGCGCAGGCCTTCGTCTTCGAGGTATTCCTCGAACTTCTTCGCATCGAGTTTGAGGGACGTGGTATTGCTGCGGTATCCGATCACATACACGCCGCTGTGCTCGCACGCAAAGTGCCCGGCGGGGTTGCCGCCGTCTTCGCCGGGAATGTCGAACTCGCCCTTTGGCCCAAACGCGAAGAGGCGGACGAGCTTGTTGGGGTCTCGGGGTCGCGCTTCGCCCGGGAATCCATCGCCAACAAAGAGCTGCACGCCGACGGTGGAGTTGACGAGAGGGCGGAAGGTGGTCGGTTCGATCCAGTACTCGTGCGCGAGTACCGGCACGCTTGAGAGAGCGAGGATGGATAGCGCCAGCTTGGTGTTCATGCGAATGTTCATGTGAGATGTGCCCTTTTGGGCAATTCGAGCGAAGGAGGTTGAGATGAAACAAGCGGCTGAAGTGCATTTCTGCGTTCCAACCGCGACTCGCATACGACTCAGCGAGGAGAGCCCGGAATCGGATTGCGAATATACGGGAAGGCGGCGTCGAACATACTCGCATCGACAAACGCGCCGTCGGTGAACTCCAGCTGTCCGCTGGGCGCACACGCTGCATCGCTGATGAGCTTGCCCATCACGACGCGGAGAGCGACATCGACGACGTCATCACCCGGCCTTCGGCCATTGGGAAATCCGGCGACATCGCCGCCGATGACGCCGAGGCGATTCTGCGTTGCGACGGGCGTTGCGGGCGTTGCGGTGTTGAGACGCAGCATCTCCGAAGCAACGACGCCCGCCGGCTGGTTCAGTCCCGGGACACCAGTCAGGAACACCTGCACGAGATCGTTCCGAGGGAGGCATGGGGCGGTCACGCTCGGGAACAGCACATTCAACAATGCAGGCAGCGTGGGGTTGGTGACGTATGTGAGGAACTGTCCATCGCCGTTGGGCTGGCTCGCGTTGAACTTGTTCTTGTCACGCAGGCCGATGACTACTTCGTTCACGAGCGGCATTCCCAACCGAGAGACCTGGATCATCGTCCCGACTTCGGACGCGGGGCGCTCGAACGTCGGAGCCGGCGTCAGAACGCGTGCTCTGGGGAGACTTGCGGTCGTCCAGCCGCCGATGATGGTGTTGCCACCTTTGGCTGGCAACAGGTATGAAATGGGCAGCTCGAGGATGAAGGACGTGATGTTCTTGTCTGCGAGGCCGTCGGTTTCTGCGTTGGGGGGGCCGAGCGGGTTCGTGTTGACGAGGTCGAAGATTTCGCCGAGATTCACGACGAAGGGATCCTTGCGCTGGCCGACGAAGAGGCGTCCTTGCGTTGCCGAACCCGGCAGGTTGATGTTGTAGATGTGTGACGCCGCGTACGCAGGGTAATTCGGGATCGACTTTGTGCCGACGTTGTCGGCGGGTTTGCGGAAGATGGACTGGCCGTTCGCGGCGTTGGTCACGAAGTTTGGCTGGCCCTGATTGCGGGCAACCTGCAATGTATAAGTTTCCAGGATATTGAGCGGCCCGTTGTTTTCGGCGTTGGGGCCGAGCGCACCGACGTTGTACAACGGAACGGGCACCATCACCCCACCGATGTTGAGCGAGATGTCTCGATTGGTGTTGGTCAACTTGAAGGAGAGAACAATGTCTTCGACAGCGTCGCCCGTGTTGTCGATGTTGATGCTGTACACAGCGTCGGGGTCGAGCGAGAAGTAGTTGGGGCCGCCGTAGGGATCCTGCAGCGGGTAGTAGTTTGCGACGATGGTCACGAATCCTTCCCTGCCGGGTTCGTAGCTGCGGAACATGTAGAAGTCCGTCGCATCAACCTTGGGGATTTCCTTGATGAACGGAGCCTCGGAATGGCTGGACGCAAAGGAAGAAGGGACAGCGAACGCAGCCGCAGCGAGGGCGGCGCACATCATTTTAGAACAATTCATGAGAGACTCCTGTTGTGAAATAAACCCCAGAACGATTGCCGACCGAAAGACGTTCAAGCCGTAGAGACACATGAAAACGCGCACGCGAGCAGTGAATCACCGTCGGCATGCATGCGCAACTCGGTCAGCGCCTGCGCCTGTGCGAGACGATCATGGACGCGAAAGCCGCGAGACACACCGCGCCTGGCGCGGGTACAACCGTGATGGCGAGCGAGTACGCCTGAGACGCGCTTTGTGCGCCGGACATCAGGAACGACGAGTCGCCCGGCGTCGCGCCTGGGAACGCGAACCCGCCGAATCCGCCGTCGGGCCTGAACAGCTCGATGGGGTCTAGGCCGGTGAAGGTTGCGTTCGCGAAGTTCCCGGAGGAAGCAACTGCGATGAAGTAGTTGCCTCCTGAGAGCAGGATGCTGCCGACGAAGGCGTCACGGTCGGTTGCGCTGCCCGCGTCGGGCGCGAAGGAATCGTCGTTGTCCGCGAGCAGCGTGCCCGACGCGTCGAAGAGCGCGAGATAAGTATCAAGCGAGGGCGCGGCGAGATCGATGTCGAAGTACGCTGCGCCGGATGGTGCGCTGAAGGCGTAGAAGTCAATATCGGAAGCGCTGGATCTTCCGGAGATGATCGCGGTGGGCAGCGAGCCGAAGACATTGGGATCTGTATTGACGAAGAAGGACGTGTTCAACACTTGCTGCGCGGTTGCGAGCGAGTTGTTGGACGCTTGCCCGTCATTTTCCGTTTCGAACACGGTCTGTGCGAGCGCGAGCGGCGCACAATAAAGTGGAATGCCGGTGCAGATGAGAGATAAGAGACGTTGGCCCATGAGACAGCTCTTTCCGGCACAGCCGAATAGGAAACCAGAAACGACACGGGCGCGTTGGCCGGTGATGTGAACAGTGCTTGTTTTCGCAGACGCGGCACGAAGTGCTCGACCTGCTCTCTCCCTCACTACATCAACCAACGATGTTGATCGACACTATGGTTTCAAGTTTGGCTTGCTTGGAGCAAAATGGAGAGAAATTGTGGCAAGCACGAGTTGGACGTTCGCGCAGCAGTAGGAAACGTGCTACAACTGCTGTGCACTTCAGAGGTTGTTCGTGATGTGCGAAGCGAGTTGCGTGCCGGTCTGCGGATCCAACTTGCCCGCGTTCCATCCGATGCCCAGGCCTGAGCCGTCTTCATACTTGGGGATGATGTGAAAGTGGACGTGGAACACTGCTTGGTGTGCGAGTTCGCCGTTGTTTTGCAGGATGTTGTAGGCTTTCGCACCGGTGGCGGCGAGGATTGACCTCGCTATTTTGGGAAGCGCCTTGCCGAGGGCCGCCGCGGCATCGTCAGGAAGCAGGTCGAGTGTTGCGACCTCAACTTTGGGGATGACGAGCGTGTGGCCTTTGCTGAGCGGGAAGATGTCGAGGAAGGAGAAGACGTGGGCGTCTTCGTAGACCTTGTGACAGGGAATCTCGCCGCGGATGATCTTGGTGAAGATCGTGCTCATGTTGGATGGTATGTGGCAGGGATTGTGCCTGGACGCGGTTCGAGAAAGGCGGATTCACCACAAAGGCACGAAGAGCACGAAGGAGAAAAAGACGGAGTGGAGGCGGAAGCGTCATCAGCTTTTCATTTTTTCGATGACGGCGCTGGTGCTGCGTCCTTCAACCAACTGGATCAGTTCAACGCGCCCGCCGGCTCGTTCCACGGCTTCGGCGCCGACGACGCGGTCTTTGGTGTAGTCCGCGCCCTTGACGAGTACATCGGGCAGGATTTTCTCAATCAAGTCGAGCGGCGTGTCGGTGCCGTTGCGGTCTTGTGAAAACAAGACAACAGTGCCGACGCTTTCAAGTGCGCCAAGGACGCGGGCGCGGTCGTTCTGGTTGTTGATGGGCCTTGCCGCGCCTTTGAGGCGACGCACGCTGTCGTCGGTGTTGAGGCCGACGACGAGAAAGTCGCCAAACGCGGCGGCTTTTTCGAGCAGCGTGACGTGCCCGCTGTGCAGGACGTCGAAGCAGCCGTTGGTAAAGACGACTTTCTTGCCGCGGCGTTTGAGGTCGGCGACTTGCGCGATGGTCTGTTCAAGCGTGCGCAATTTGCCGGGCTGGGACTTTCCGAGTTCGCGCAGCATCGCGTCGCGGACTTGTTCGTAGGGAATTGGCTGCACGCCGAACACCTCAACTTCGAGACCAGCCGCGGCGTTGGCGAAGCGGACGCTGTCTTGCCATGTGAAGTTGTTGGCGCGTGCGGCTGCAAGGCCAGCGAGGAACATGTCGCCCGCGCCGGAGACGTCGTAGACCTCGCGGGCGGTGGTGGGGATGGCGGCGCTGGAGCCGTCGCGCTCCAAGAGCAACGCGCCGTGGCGGTCGAGGGTCAGGACCACGGTTTCGAGATCGAGGTCTCGCATGAGTTTGCCGGCGAGGGCGGCGTTGTGGGCGGGGTCGTTTGAAGAGTGGGTGTGCAGCCGGGTGGCGCGTTCGGCTTCGGTGCGATTTGGTGTGATGGTCGTCGCGCCGCGATACTTCTTGGGGTCCGCGCCCATCGCCGGATCAACAAACACTGGCTTTCCGGCCTTTTTTGCACGCAGAATGATCGCCTGGCACAACGCCTCGCTGCACACGCCCTTGGCGTAGTCTTCGATGATGACGACATCGGTGTGCGCGAGTTGGCGATCAAACGCTGCGAGCAGTTCCTTTTGCACATGCTCGCCGATTGGCTCACGGGATTCTTCATCGACGCGGAACATTTTCTGCGGGTGGCGAGATTGGGCGAGGCCGATCAGGTTCTGCTTGAGAGTTGTTGGCCGCATCGAATCGCTCGCGAGCATCGAGGCATCGACGCCTTCTTTAGTGAGCAACTCTCGCAAAACTGTTCCCGCCGGGTCGTTGCCGGTCACGCCGAGTGCAATCACCTTTCCACGGAGCGCGGCGAGGTCTGTGCAGACATTCGCCGCGCCGCCTGCGCGTTGCTCGCGGCGCTTGACGAGGAGGACGGGGACGGGCGCGTCTGGGCTGAGGCGTTCGGCGTCGCCATAGACGAGTTCGTCGAGGATGAAGTCGCCGATGACGATGGCGGTGAAGGGGTGCCAGGAGGCGAGGCGCTGGAGGAGGGCGTCCATGGGGGAGGGTAGGTGCTTTGGTGTTTGAATTTTTCAACGTTGAACAGCGCGCTGTTGTTCGAACACGAAGCCGCACTCCGGACAGCGTGAGGCGGCGCTCACGGGCAAACCTGCACGCGAGTAATCACAGTTCAAGCATTGTTGCCGCTGTGACATTTCGGCGAACACACGCCAGTGTTTCCATCGAGATCGTGTACACCACACGACGAACGGAGACAACCAGAATGCGACGCAAAGAAGCATGCCCTTGTAATCTGGTGTGTAGCGATCGGGTCGAAGCGAAATCGAGTGGCTGTTGAGAGTCGGGACAACTCCGGCCCAGAAGGTTGCGAAGTCGCCCGTCTTGTCAGATGCGATGAACGACTTCAGACTTGCCAGGATTGCTTCGTAGTCGTGTCCCTCAGGATTCCCATGCTCATCATGACGATACGAATGCAACACGAGTGTTTTGTTCGTCCGGGACGCAACCGCAAAGGGCACGCGGATCCAGCCGTATCCGGTAAAATCAGTCGCCTCAACAAACCGCTCGTCTTCGAACTGGTATGTGAATCCATCTGCGCGATGCGTCGTGTAACCCTGTTCGGTGCGTTCAAAGACGAGGTCTAACCGGTGAAAGTTGATGCGTACTTTTGACGAATTCGCAGCGAAGGCACCTAGGAGCAGCATGCCCAGCGCAATAGCGGAAGCGACGTACGCTGCGAACCAAAGCCGAGTTCTGAGCGCGGCGTTTCCCACGATGAAGTATTCGTGTGGTATCGATTGGTGGTTCGCACGGTAATTGACAATCTGCACTGTGCTCCACGTCCGTGGCCAGAAGGATGCAATAATTCCCTCCCAAGGCGATCCGGTTCAGCCGCCCCACCGACTCAGAAAGGTACTCCGCTTCATGGCACACCAAGCCCCATCCGCCCCAACCGCCCCAATTTCCAAAGAACAAGCCGACGCCATTTTCTCTCGCGGCCTTGAAGGCATCATCGCGGGCGAGACTGACATTTGCTCGATTGAGCAGGGCGGCCTTTGGTATCGCGGGTATGAGATTCATGACCTTGCGATGAACGCGACATTTGAGGAGGTTGCGTACTTGCTGCTTGAGGGCAACAAACCCAGCGCGAGTGAACTCGCGGCGTTCAAGGCGGAGTTGGTGAGTGAGCGGCCTTTGCCCACGCAGGCGACGAACTTCATTGAGAGCATGGGTGGGTATCTGGCGAGTGGGCGTGCGGTGCCGATGGATATTTTGCGCACGTGCGTTTCGATTCTCGGGCACATTGATCCGGAGAGCCAGAGCGTTGAGAAGGCAGCGAACAAGCGCAAGTACAAGAGATTGCTCGCGAAGATTCCGACGATGATCGGGCACATGCAGAATGTGATTGATGGGAAGGCGATTATCGAGCGTGAGCGCGGCGGCGATCCGACGCTGTCGCACGCCGCGAACTTGCTGTATCTGATGACGGGCGAGAAGCCGGCGAAGGAATACGCGAAGGTTGTGGATGTGTCGCTGATTTTGTATGCTGAGCACGACTTCAACGCGAGCACGTTTACGACGCGCGTCATTGCGGGGACGCTGAGCGACATGCACGGGGCGGTTGCTGGCGGCATTGCTGCTCTCAAGGGACCGCTGCACGGCGGCGCGAATGAGATGGCGATGGAGATGCTCAAGGAAATCATGAAGGACGTGGGCGAAAGCGCGATCGGCACAAAGGCCGTGGAT
>CAZEZV010000041.1:0-20170 GCA_964516725.1 uncultured Phycisphaeraceae bacterium | reverse complement strand
AAACCAACGAGCTCACCCAGCGGTGTCTGTAGCTCTTCGCAAATCCTCGCCGCGACGCTCCGCGCCGCGATGCGCCGCGGCTGCGTGTGCCCGATCATCCCCAGCACCCCGCGCCCCGCCTCAAGGCATATCTTGGGCAACTGCGTCGTCTTGCCGCTGCCGGTCTCGCCGCACAGCACAATGACCTGATTCTCTTGAATCGCCTTCAGAATCTCGTCGCGTCGCTGCGACACGGGCAGGTCGTCGGGATACACAATCGCCGGCACGCTCTCTCGCCGCCGCAGCACACGCTCGCTGCCAGCCTTCACCGCTCTCTCAATGTCCGCCATCGCCGCCGCGTCAAGCGAGCCGCGAGCGCGCAGACTCTGCACGCGCCGCGACAGCCGCACGCGATCAGCGATCAACAGCCCATCCAGAGACGCCTCAAGTTGTCGCAACGCATCCCCAACAGGCACACGGGGCTCCAGTTCACTTGCAAAGGAGCGATCATACGTTCGATGCTGCCGACGCGTCGTGTTTCAACATCTCTCTTGCCGAAGATTGCAAGGCAATCAGCACCAACTTCTCCAAGCACGTTTGATTACGCCCGGGTGTCTACTTCTGCGGAGCTTCCGCGCCACCCACGACGACGCGCAGAACCTCCAACTGCGAAAACCCGCCCTTTCCAGGCCCGAAGCACAGCAGCGAAGCCCCACGCGCATCGCGCACGACCCGCGGCACATAGGGCGAACCCAGCACCCGCGCGGGCTCGAGGTTTGTGCCCACCGCACTGTCGGGCAGAAAGACAAGCCCTTGCCGCGACGTGAGAAAGTATCCGGCGGCTCTCACGCCGCTCTGGTCGACCTCATCCCATCGCACGCTCGCAACAGTGCCCCTGCCAAGCGCGCGAAGCGCGCCGGCCTTCGAGTCGTACAGCGCCTCTCGCCCCGCGGCGGGATCAATGATCCCGATCACGTCAGCGTCTTCGCCTCCGCCCGTTTGCCGAGCCATCCACGCGCCAGGCTGCAGGCTCGCAAAGACCTGATAGGCCATCGCCGGGTCCGCTTCGCTCGAGAGTGATCGCTTGGCGATGGGTCCAGCCACTCGCAGCTGCCCGCCATTGCGGTTCACGCCGAACGCCGATATCACCAGCCCATCGCCAATCTCGCACGCGTAGACGTGATTCCCGGATGCCGAAGGCGTCGCGAACCACCACGCGCCGGTGCTCACAACCTGTTCAACCCCGCGGTGCAGCACGATCAACGAGCCCCGTGTTTGCTCTCCAATCTCGCGGCGCGTGTACACGAGCGCGTCGTCGGTCTCACTGCGCAGCCATGCGGCGTGGCAATTGACAGACCCGCCCTGCACGAGCCAACGAGTCTCGCCCGTCACCCAGCGAACCTCGCCGATCCATCGCGCGCCGCTGGCCTGCACGGACTCAATGAGAAACCCTTCGTTCGTCGCATCGCGCCCCAACACCGCGCCCTTGGGCACGCTCGCGGTTGTCGCGATCTGCCTGAGCCCCTTGTCCGTCACTTCATAGATATGCAGGCGTGCGAGGTCTGCAGGCGTCTGGGCCTGCGTCGCAAGAATCGTCGCCCATGTCGGTGCGCCGCCGTTCTGTACAGCGATAAATCGTCCGTCTGGCGACACAATCGGCAGCGTTTGCCCGTCATACGACACGATGCCCAGCGGCACGACCGTCACTTGCACATGCGTGGCCATGTTGCCGCTGGTGATGGGCTGGGCGATCGTGCCGTCCTCGGGCAGCATCATCGGCACGACCGGCACCGTCAGCGCCTCCGGCGCGTCGCCTGCTTTCTTGGAGGCAACCTGCTGCGCCGCAGGCTCACGCGTGCCGTCCGGCTTCAGCACGACACCTCGCGCCTTTGGGCGATCGACAACAGTCACACAGCCGCAAAGGGCAACGCTGAAGCATGCAACAGCGCATAGGTTTGCAACAACTGCACACCGCCACCGCGCGAGCGACCACTTGCATCGCCCCATTGCTCCGCCGCTGCATCGCTTATAGCCCACACTCTTCACTTCGTCACTCACTTCCCTACTTCGGATCCATCCCCGCCGGCACCATCACATTGTCGCCGGGCTGTGGCACGCGTTCCTTCTCCCGATCACGATTCTGCTTGCGATACTCATCAGGTCTGGAGTCTTCACGGATGTTCTGGAGTCGATCGATGAACTGCTCGTTGGCGGGGACGTTCTCAGAAGAGTTGTTGACCACCAGCGGCGTGATGAACACCAGCAATTCCGTGTTCGTTTTCGTGATGTCGCGACTCTTGAACAGCTCGCCCAGCAGCGGGAAGTCTCCAAGGATCGGCACTTTCCGCGTGATGTTCGATACTTCCTCGCGGAGAATGCCCGAGATCACGACGGTCTGCCCGTTGCCAACCACAAGCTGCGTCGTCGTCTCGCGCCGATCAACCACAAACCCACCGAAAAGTGTCTGGCCAGGCACGATGCTCGACAACTCAAGGTTCACGCGCAGATCGACATCGCCCTTGATCGTGATGCGGGGCCTTGCTCGTAATTGAATGCCCACGGCACGGTAGTCAAAGCTCTGCACAAGATTGCCCTGCGCGTTGGTCTGGCTGTCCGTGACGAACGGAATGTCCTGCCCATCGAAGAACTCCGCCTCCTGGTTGTCGCTCGTGAACACCTTTGGTTCGCTCAGTATGCTGACCTGCGTTTTCTGCGCCAGCGCCTGCAGCAGCGCGTTCACATTGGTGTTCATCGTGAGCAGCGACGAATCAAACAGCGACGACGCGAAGTTGGTGCTCTGACCGCTCGCGCTCGTGCCGAGGCTGATGGCGTTTTCGCCGTTGTTGGTTCCTGTGAGCGTCTGGTTGCCCCAGCGCAGCCCCAGCGACAGGGCGTCCTCGCGCGAAACTTCGGCGACGATCGCGGAGATCAGCACTTGCCGCCCGGGGCGGTCGAGCGAATCAATCAGTTTCGCAACGCTGCTCTTGTACTCGGGCGGCGCGATGACCAGCACCGCGTTCTGACGCCACACGGGCACGATGCGGATGAGCCCGATCAGATTGCTGGAATTGCGGCGATCCGTCGGTGTGCGTGCTCGCTGCCACCAGAAACTCAAGTCATCGGGCGTTGTCGTGTCTGTGTTCCCGGCCTGATCTGTGGTTGTCGTTGCGAACGGGCTGGCGCCGGTTGAGCCGCTGTCTGAAAGCCCGGATTCCGCCCTCCGGATCGACGCAAGTGTGCCTTCCTGCGCAAGCAGCGCATTGAGCTGCTCCGCCAGGTCCTCGGCGTTGGCATGCTTCAGTTCCAGCACTTCGGGCAGGCCCACAGTCTGCGGCATGTCCAGCCCCTCGATGATCTTGTCGATCACCGCAAGATTGTCCGGACTCTTTGCGATCACAACGAGGCGGCTTGCCTCGGCGATGGGCTGGAACGTGAATTGCCCGGCGAGACGTCCAGCACCCTGGCCCGATTCCGGTGCCGCATTGTTTTGATTGTTCTGGTTGTTCTGCCCGGGCTGGTTGCCGCCCTGGCGATTCGCTCCGCTCGTCCCAGTGGCACCAGTGCCGAAGAGCCCCGTCAGCAGGTTTGCAACCTTCACCGGATCGCTGTGCTTGAGCTCATAAATCCGCGGCACAATCGCGGCCTCGGGCAAAGGCTGATCCCACTGCGACGCGATGAGTTCGCGGATCTGCCCGAGAATCACGCCGTCCGCCGCCACCGTGATGCTGTTCTGCGAGGTGTTGCTCGTGACCTTGATGACGTTTGTCGATGCGCCTTCCTCATTGTTCTGCTGATTGCGCATCCAAGGCTGGAAGCGATTTGGGTCGTTGCGGCTCGACGCGTTCTCGCCCTGCCCAAACAACTCGTCGATGTTCGTTTTAATCGCGTTCGCGTCGGCGTATCGCAGGCGGAACGTCTCGGTCTGAAGCGCACCAGCCGCAGGCCGGTCCAGCGCATTGACCTGCGACTCGATACGCTGCAGCAGCGCAATGTTGCCCATGACAGAGAGTTGATTCGACTCCTCATCCACCGCGATCTTTGCAAACTCAGGCAGCCCCACCTTCACTACATCGCTCATCTTCTTCGCCGTGTTGTACTTAAGGCGGAACACCTTCTCGACAAACACGCCAAGGTCGTTTCGCCCCAGGACCGACTCAGTGGGTCCGATCACGGGCACGTCCTGGCGAGTGATTTCACCAATGTCGCGCAGCGTGACGGTCTTTTCGGACTCCACAACGGCGATGCCGTTCTGCTGCAGCGCAAGGATGACAAGGTCAAGCGCATCTTCGCGGGGAATCTTCTTGTCGTTGAGCACGGTCACCTTGCGGCTCAACACCGCCTGCTGCGGCATGACAACCTTGCCCGTCACCTCAACGATGAACGGGATCATGTCTTCCACCGATACATTCTTGAACGCCAGTGCTGTGGGCGGCCCCTCAACCACACGCCGCCCGCGCTCATCGACCTGAGGCTCTGCCTTTTCCGGCTTTGTCGCAGGCTTTTCCTCGGCCTTTGCCGCCGGCACGACGGCCGCGACTTCTGCGGGCTTGGCGTCGTCCTTCGGCGCTTCATCCTGCGCACGTGCGCTCCCCGCGATCGCAATGACGCTCCCCGCGACACAGCACAACACCAGCGAGCGACTCCTGCGCACCATCGCATGCACGCTCGTCCGGTTTACCGCCATGTCAACACCATTGCACACTGTGGTCATGTTCGTTCCTCTAATTGCACTTGCCCACTGAGAGACGGCAAGGATTGCTGTCAGCCATTCATCATCAATCAATCACCGCATCGCACCACTGCCTTCACGTCGTCACTCCGTCACTTCTTTCCTTCGTCACTTGCCTTTGAACACCACCCGATCCCGCTCATAGAAGTTCACGTCAAACTCCTTCCCCTTCCACTTCACCTTTGCACCCCACGGCGCATCAGTCTCCATCACCTCGATGTCATCCACCTCACCCTCGCCGACTTTGATTTTCTTGCCGCCGTCAAACCACACCTGATCCAGCACAATCGCCGTGATCGCCGGCCCGTCGTACTTTGATGGTGCCGCTTCGGTCTCTTCGGGCTCTTCCTCGATCACCGGCGCTGTCCCCGCCTCGCCCGGCTTGCTCGGCACGTAAAACAACGACCGCCCATTGATCTGCTTCACCGCACTTTCCAACGACGCCTCTCGCTGCGCGACCTTCTCGGCGTTGTTGCTTTCCCCCTGCACAAACGCCGTTGGCGAGGGCAGCATCACCGCCCGAAGCACGAGCCACAACTGCCAGAGCAGCACCGCAGCCGCGATCCCGAGAAAGAGCAACGCAACCTGTCCGACCCATCGAGGGCCGGCTCTGTGTCCGCTGCTATTGGCCGTCATGTTCATCACGTTCTGCGCCATAAGTCAAGCCTTCGCACACTTCCAGCCCTCGCTCACGGCGGGGGCTGACTGCATGTTTCCTACTTCCCCTTCTTCACAATCACCCAGGTCTCCACCACCACGCTGCACCGCAGCTTGCGATCGAACCGCTCCTGCCCGTCCGACTGCCTCGCGCTCACTCGCGAGATCGACGTCACGAGCGGCTCCTTCTCCAAGTCGGAGAGCGCACCGGCCAGTTGCTCGGGCGTTGCGAGAAACGTGAGATCCTTCACGATCTTCTCGACACGGTTTGTCGCGGCCAACTGCGTCACCAGCGGCCCCTTATCCACCGGCGTGTTCCGGTTGCTGCTCGTCACCCCATCGATGGAGTGCTTCTTCATCACCTCGTCCACAGCACTCGAAAACTCCGTGCTGCGCTTGGACGGATCTTCCGGCACCGCAAGCACACCAAACTGCCGCTCGCCCAACTTCACCGCGTCCGCCGCGGCGTCGAGCTTTGCTTTGCTCTGCGCATAGGTCTCAAGCGAAGCTTCGAGTGCGCTCGCTTTGCCGCCCATCTCGCCAGACTTCTCCAGCACAGGCTCAACAACACCGAAGTACGCGCCCGCAACCAACACCGCTCCCAACGCACACTTCACCACAAACGGCAACGCGCGAACTCTCGACCACAACGAAGGTGCCGTACTGCCGATCGGTATTCCATTCTGCGACAAAGATCCACTCTTGGACATATTGCTACTCATCACGCTCACTTCGGTGCCCCCCCTTCTGCAGGCTTGGTTTCCGTCTTCGCCGCCTCGTCCATTCGCGTCTTCAGTTTCGTCACTTCGTCCTCAAGCCGCGACTTGATCGTCGGATCAGCCTTCGCGTTCGCCTGCAGGAACCGCTTGCGCTCCGCCCATGCCTTCATCGCTTCAGACCTGGTCATCTTCGCAATATCCGCGTCCGCAACCTCCGCGGGCGGCTCCGAACTGCTGCTCGAACTTGGCCGACGACTCTCGCTGCTCGAACCGCTTGTTGAACTTCCAGAAGTCTTGCCCCCAACCGTCGGCCCAACCGCAGCACCTGGCGCCGCGCTGCGCGTGGTTCGCACAGCCGCTGGCGCTGCCCCCTTGGGCGGCAGAGTATTGCTCGCGCCCTCTCCGTACAACTTCACCGCGAGCGGCACCGCTGTGAAGTCATCCGCCGCCTTCGCCGCTGCGTGCGCGCCAGGCCCGACCACCAGCGTGTACGTGAACTCCACCATCGTGCCCTTGGGGTCAACACTCTTCTGCGTCACGCTCGAAAACAGTTTCGTCCCGTTCAGATTCCGCTCGAAGTTTGTCACCAACTCGCGCGAATCCGCTTCCCCCACCAGCACGATGTTCTGCTCCACCGTCGCGCGATACTCCGTGATCGTGAGACCCACCGGAGCACTTCCCGCGATATCCGACATCAGTTTCGTCATGGGCCAGCGCGACTTTTCCAGCTGCTGATACATCGCCGCGCGAAGCTCGACATCCTTGCTCTTGCCGCGAACATCAGACAAGTCCTTCGCCGAAGTCTGCAGCACCCGCATCCGCGCATACGACACGCCCCACGGCACGAGCAACATCGCCAGCAACGCGGCGGCAACCAGCGCACCGGCTCGCCCGGGCGAACTCGCCCACTCCGTCACGCGCGTCGTCAATGGCTTATACACCTTCGGCGCTTCGCGCAGAATCTCGGAGAAACCGAAACTCCCCTTGTACTCGTCCAACCCGCTGCACGCCGCGCCGAGCGCAATCGCGTGCTTCTTCATCCACGACGCGTCTACCGACGCACCCGACACACGCTTCGCGACCGCCGACGCGCACGCCGCGCCCGTGGGCCACGACTTGCCGATGTCGCCACTCTGCATCCCGCCCCCGCCCCCGCCCTCGCCCGCCAACTCCATCGCGCCCTCAATTGTCCCTTCAACGATCTGCGTCCAGCTCATCCCATCATCCGGCTCATCGATCACGACTCGAGCAACCGACTTCGCCTCACCGCTCGCGTCAGCCCCAATCAGGATACTCAGCGCCTGCTCGGACTCCCTCGCATCGACAATGTCCCCCTCATCCGCCCCGCGCAACGCCGCGATCGCACCCAAGGGCGTGCAATACCGCTCTTCAAATCCCTCGCCGACCTCAAGTTCATTCTGCTTTGCATTCTTCCCCGCCGAATCGCCGTGCGCACCCACCCACCCGGTCAACAACGCGCTCCGCGTCTGCCCATTCGTCATCGTCCCAGCAGCCAACGGCAAAAACGCAGCCCCAACTCGATGGGGCAGCACGTTGGGCGGCGTTTCCGCCTCCACAATCAGCCTGAGCGTCCGCTGCAAGTCCGCGTCCCCCGCCATCGGCACATGCACGACGCGTCCAACGCTTTCGCGCGTCGGCACAACTCGCACAACCAACGTCGCCTTCTGCGCCGCGAGTTCCCGCCGCATCGCCGCAGCGTCGGCACGCGTGTACGTCATCGCATTCAAGACCCTCAAGCCCAGACCGCCCCCGCCGCGCGCGATGACCACAGACCACGCCTGCCCGTCGCCCGTGGGCGCGATGCCCGCGACGACTTCATGCCGCCGACGCTTTGATCCAAGTTGTGCTCCGACTTTGCTCATCGCACTCGCACCTCTCGCAGCGCCGCCGGCAAGGTCGACGCGTCCATGACTGCAACAATCTCAACCTCAAGCCCCGTCTTCTCGTCCACACCCTTGCTCGTCAATTCATACACATTCGACCGCACGCACAGCAGTTCCACAATAACCGCAAGCGTCTGCCGGCTCATCCCATCAACCTCCAGCAACTCCGCAAGATTCTCAAACCCGTTCGTCTTGCTGCTGCGCTCGGCGATGATCGAGTCCGACAGTTCTGGCTCAATCATGGGAAGGTAGTCCAACGTCGTCGCGTCGCACGTGTTGATGTTCAATCTTCCGGGCACAAACTTCAGAATATCCGCCGGGAACATGCTGATTTCATCCAGCAGTTTGCCCAATTGCTCAGTCGATAAGTCCCGAATCCGCCCTGCCTGCTGGATTTCCTGTCGAGTCGCCCCGCGCGCCCGAGCCGCCTGCTGAGAAAGCCGCGGCAAAGGCTGCCTCACGAACTCCGTCAAGGTCGCACCCTGCACAGTGTCCAGCACATCCACAATCGCCTTCGCCTGATCGTTGGAGATCCCAAGCCGAGACACGAGTTCGCCCTCCGTCGCCGCCGGCAACTCCAATTTCGGCTCCCCGCTGGGCCCGCGATTCATCTCCACACTGTGAACCGTCAGCAGCCCCGACCACGCGCGATCCAGAATCCCGTCCGCATTGTCCGGCGGCCAACTCGCGTCGCCATCATCTTCGTTCGGATCAAGCAATCCGTTCAAGTTCCAATCCTCGCCGCGCACGTACTCCGGGTCCGTCCCCGCCATCAACTCCATCTCCGATATCGAACGCGGCATCCCGTTCCGCGGCTCAAACGGATATCGCAGCCCGCGGTAATACCCAATCTCCGCCCCCATCTCCCGCGTGTCGTCGTCCTCATCCATCCAATCAAGAATCGCGTCCACAGTGTCCTCAGCCATGAACGGCTCAAGGCCCAGCAAAATATCCGGATTGACTCTTCCCAAGTTAATCCGCGATGCGCAGTCTGTTGGCCCCGGCACTTCCTTCCCGCTCTGCAAACTCCGCACGCGCCACGACGCCCCATCCAGTTCCCCGTCCGCGACCTGTGCCATCGAATCCAGCATGTCGTACGCCGCCGGGTTGTCCGACTCTTCGCGAATCTTCTCAAGCCTTGACAACGCCATCTCCACACCACCCCGCGCCGCCCAGTACGCCCGAACTCTCGCGAGCGATTCTCTCCCCGCCGCCGCCTGAGCGTAACTGGCCGTCTGCACCATCGACACGATGATCGCGCCGAAGACGATGACGAGAAAAACAAACAAAGTGGCGAAGCCACGCCGTCGTGGCACGAGTGTCCTCGCTCGCGCGGAGCGCAAGACAGATGACCGATTCACCGTTGTGGTCGTCCGTGAATCGTTAGCGCGAACATCTTCGCAATAAATGGCATTCCAGTTCTCTTTCACGACCCACCACCCGTCCCACCACTACCCCCGTTCCCCGTCTCACTACTCGCCTCCCCCTCCTCCGTCTCCGGAGGCAGCGGCACCCGATCAATCGCAACAACCCGCCGCACCGTCGCGTCACGCTTCCCATCATCGCTCAGCCCGACGACCACAATCCGCACCGCGTGCGGCATCCCATCCTTATCCGTATCCCACGACGAATACCACTTTTCACCGTCATACGCCTCGACCGACAAAGACTGCAACCCGTCCGCCACCGGCCCAGCCACGCCACCACCATCCACAAACCCATCCAGCGCCGGATCAAGCCGATGCATCAGCGTCCCGGCCGCAACCGAACGCTTGCCCGCCGAAAACTCCAGCCGATACTGCGACTCATACTCGTCGCCCTCGGCAAATCCCGTCGTTGAAAACAGCCCGCGTGCAGGCCGCAGCGACTTCATCAAGACCAGCAGTTCATCCCGTGCAACAGCCCCCGCGCCCTTGTCAACAACCTCAATCTTGCACTGAAGCAAGTCCGCATCGCGTACCGCGTTCTCAACATCCAGGGCCATCCGATTGGCCGCATCCGCCGCCCGTGCAAACGCCTGCCGCTTGCTCTGCACCGCAGTCCGCGCCGATACAAGCCGACTCATCGATGTCGCCGTCGCACCTGCGAGCAGGGAGATGATGATGATCCCGACGATCAACTCGACCGCCGTGAACCCTCGTCGAATTGTCCTCGCACACTCCGGCACTTCGTCACTCCGTCACTTCGTTACTTCTTCTAGAACCTCTCCACCGCATCTTTGGGTTTCCGCTCCGGATCAGCATCCTCGCCGCGCCGCGCCGCAATCCGCGTCTGCACGCTCTCCTTCCGTTCACGCCCGCCGTCGCGCCAACTCACGGTCGCCGTGACAAGAAACGCGTCTGTTCCGCCGGCACCTTCGAACGTGAGCACATAGGAGTAATCCTGATACGGCACGTCACACTTTCCGGCAAGCCCAAACCGACTCGCGTAACTGTCGGCCCCTCTCGCCAACACCAAGTTCAACTGCTCATCCACCAACATCGCCGCAACCTCAAGCCGCTCGCCTTCGCGCTGAAGCGTGAGTGCCCGGGACACGAGCGACATCACCACCGCCAGCGACAATCCGAGCAGCACCGTCGCGACAAGCGCGTCGACGAGGACCATGCCGTGTCGTTGAAACAGTGAGACGGTGAGACGGGAAAACGTTTGCGTGCGCACCACGCGGTGCTGCTGCATCCCGCTCCCATACACATCAACAGTGTTGACAATTCGTCCGACTCGCATGAGTACTTTTTCGCCGTTTCACCGTTTCACCAATTCACCACGCCGTCTCCCCTAGCCCCGTGTCATCCAAATCAATTACTCTCGCATCCCCACCACCCAAGACATCCTTCCCATCCCCGGCCATCACCTGAGCCTGTAGGACTGAACTCCCCATTTCCGCATTCCAGAAGTATCGATCCTTCTCATCACTCACGACCACCCGCAGCGAAGGCCTCGCCGAGAACTGATCAAACTCAACACGCAGCGCCGTCGCATCGAGCTCCGCCCCGTCCGCCTGCACGCTCACCAACTTGAGCCCGCGCAGGTCCGCATCCGGCAGCAACCGATCCTCACGCCACGTCGAAGTTGATTCACCAAAGCTGTCCTTGCTCCGAAGCAGCACCTGCGCCACCAACCTCTGCCGCTCCGCGTCATACAAAAGCGCCATCGGCTGACTCAGCATCGCATCCCGCCGCGCAAGCGCACTCAGCAACTCCGCCACCCGCTCCGCCCCTGCCCGCACCTTCCGATCCTCGCCCCCCACAATCCGCGGCACAACCATCCCAGCAGCAATCCCAAGCAGCACAACCACCACGATCAACTCCATGATCGTGAACCCGCGCCGGACTCTCTTCGCTGCTCGCCGCACTCTTTACATTCCTTTTTTCAGTACAGAGACACAGAGGTCATGAGGGGAAAGAGGTGAAAACTACTTGATGCCTTTATGCCGCGACACTGCCTCATGCCTTCTTTTCTTTCAATCGCTTCAACACCTCATCACCCTCTTGATCTCTGTGTCTTACATGCAGCCCGACCGTCAGGAAGGGCCTTCGTGATGCGACCAAGAACAAAACGTGCTCGCACTTTGCGTACAAACGACCCCAACCGCACCAGCCCTCCCTCACAGTCGGGCGGTCGGGCCGCATGCTCAACGCTTCCCGTTCGTCACATCCTGATCTTCCTCTTCGCCACCCGGATTCCCATCCTTGCCATAACTCACAATATCAAAATCAACATTGTGCTCGCCGGGCACGACAAGCACAAAATCCCGACCCCACGGATCCTGCAGCGCCTGCCGATTGTCCACATATGGCCCCTTCCACTTTCCCTCCTCAGCACTCGAAGGCTTCTCCCACAGCACATCAATCGAAGCTCCGCTGTCGGGCATGCCGCAGTCCGCAACAAAGGTCTTCATCGCCGTCGCCAGCGACTCCGCGTTCGACCTCGCGACCGCCGTCTTGCTGGAACCCACACGATTCAGCAACCGCGGCGCAATCACGGCCGCCAACACCCCGATGATCACGACCACCACAATCACTTCCATGATCGTGAACCCGCGCCGTGCTATTTTCAACATCAACTTCATCTGACCGTTTGTCATAAAACACCTCACATAAAGCCGCAACGCGGCTGTTTCTTCCGAAAGCCCCTCTCCCTGCGAAGGGTGGGATGGGCGAATGACCAGTTGCGTCCGTTCATCACATCAGTTTTTCACGAAACAGACAACACACTACAGAACCAAAATTCACTGTCTCACCGTCTCACCGTCTCACGACCTCAGCCGACTTCGCATCGACGGGGACCGTCGATGAAGACGATTGGCGGAGGACCGCCAATCTACAACTTCTACCCCTGCATCACCGCATCCTGCACGCTCAGCAGCGCCATCAAAATCGCCAGCACCACAAACCCGACAACCAACGCCAATATCAAAACCAGAATCGGCGGCAAGATATCCGTGAACGTCTTCACGCTCTGCTGTGTGCGTTCCTCAAACGCGTCCGCCGCTTGCGTCAGCAATTCTTCAAGCCGGCCGCTGCGCTCGCCCATGTTGACGATCTGCACCAGCATGGGCGGGAAGTATCCGCTCTCTTCCATGGGCTGCGCAATCGTCCGCCCCGCCGACACCTGTTCGATCACCGCATCAATCACATTCTCCATCGCGACATTGCCCAGCGTCCCTTTCGTCACTCGCAGCGCAGTGACAATCGGAATGCCTGAACTCGTGAGCGTCGACAGTGTGCGCGTGAATCTCGCCACCGCAACATCCCGCATCAACTTCCCGACAATCGGCACCCGCAGAATGTTCTCGTCAAACCACAGCCGCCCCTTCGGGCTCTTGTAAAACACATTCCATGCCAGAATCGCCGCTAAGCCAAGGCCCAGCACCAGCCACCAGTAGTGCCCAAAGAAGTACGCAAAGTCCTGCAGAATCCGCGTGGGCAATGGCAGCTTCGTCGCCTGCGCCGCCACATCCTTCAAAATCCGCGGCACAATAAAGGTCGTCACGACAATCACCGCCGCCACCACGAGCAGACCAATCATGGCCGGATACGTCAGCGCGCTCTTGAGGCTCGCTCGCAACCGTACATCCTTATCCAGCAGCGTCGCACAATACCCAAGCACCTCCCCCAACTTGCCCGAAGCCTCGCCCGCCCTCGCCAGATTGATCGTCAGCTCATTGAAAGGCGGCCCCTGCGCCGCAAACGCGTCCGACAGCGGCTTGCCATGCTCGACCTGCTCGATAAGCCCCGCCATCATCGCCTTCTGCTTCACACTGCGCCCCGTCTTGGCAATCGTCCGAATCGCCTGCACGAGGGGCAGCCCCGCCCGCAGCGCCGTCGACAACTCCCGCATGAAGTTCGCGAGTTCTGTGAGCGACATGACTCTACCGCCCAGACTCGACATCGCAAATTTCGTAGCATCGCCCACATCGTCAGCACCAAACCCCGAGGTCGAAGCACTTCGCCCATTGAGCGACGCGACGCCCGCCGAGCCGTTCATCGCAAGTTCTTCCAGGGCGGAAGGCGTTTCACCACGGCGCAGCAACTCGCGCAGCGCAACAGCCCTGTCCGGCGCATCAATCACACCGCCCCCTGCACCACCCGTCGCCTTGTACGCAAACCTCGGCACTGACTACTTGCTCCCTTCGGTGAATCCTTCCACAGCCGCCTCTTCCGCGTCCTGCGTCGCTCGCAACACTTCCTCGATGCTCGTCTGCCCCGTCGCCGCCTTGATGACGCCGTCGCGCCGCATCGTAATAAAACCCGGCTGCATGTGCCTCGCCATTTCAATCGCGCTCGCATGCTTCGCCATGCACTGTCGCAATCCCGGCGTTGTCAGCACAACTTCATAGAAACCCAACCGCCCGCGCATGCCCTGGTTGTTGCACTTCTCACACCCGCGCCCAACCCAGCACATCCCCTTGAACGTCTCCGTTTCGCTGCGCGATAACCGATGCTTCACCGCCTCATCAATCGGCACCTGCTGCCTGCACGCGCTGCACACCCGCCGACCAAGCCGCTGCGCCAGAATGCCCTCAAGCACGCTCGACAGCAAGAACGGCTCAACACCCATGTCCATCATGCGTCCGGGCGCAGTGATGGCGTTGTTCGTGTGCAATGTGCTGAACACCAAGTGCCCCGTCAGCGCCGCTCGCACGCTGATTTCCGCCGTGTCCGCATCGCGAATTTCACCCACCATGATGACGTCCGGGTCCTGACGCAGAATGCTCCGCAGCCCGTCCGCAAAAGTCACCCCGCGCTTGGGATTCACCGGAATCTGATTGATCCCAGACAACTCATACTCCACCGGGTCTTCAATCGTGATGATCTTGAGACTAGGGTCATACAACTTCGTCAGCGCCGCGTACAGCGTCGTCGTCTTGCCGCTGCCCGTTGGCCCCGTCACCAGCACCATGCCGTGCGGCAGGTCAATCAACTTCTGCATCGAGTCGCGATCTTCAACGCGCATCCCCAGCGTCGCAAGATCAAGCGTCACCGCTTCCTTGTCCAAAATACGCATCACCACCGACTCGCCATACAACGTCGGCACCGTGCTCACGCGAATATCAATCTTGCGGCCTTCAAACCGCAGCGAGATATGCCCATCCTGCGGCGCGAATCGCTCCGCGATATTCATCCCCGCCATGATCTTGATGCGGCTTGTGATCGCCGCCTGCAACTGCTTTGGAGGCGACTGCTGCTCCAGCAAGTATCCATCCACGCGATACTTCACCGCAAGTTTCTTCTCAAACGGCTCAATATGCACGTCACTCGCGCGAGCCCGAATCGCTTCGAGCACCAGCAAGTTCACCAGGTTGATCAGCGAAGGCTGCTCCGCCATCCGATGCAAGTCATCCGCCTCGATCGCCTCAAGATTCGCAACCAGGTCATCCCCATCACTCGCGCCGGACAGCCGCGCCGCCATCTGCGCCGCCGTCGTCCCGTACGCGTTGCGCAGCAACTCCGTGTAAATCTGCGTCGTGCAACCAACCCGCGTCACGGGCTTGCCAATCGCAATACTGATCTCATCCGCGGCTGCTATGTCAGACGGGTCAGCCATCGCGAGCAACACCCGCCGGCCCTCCAACGCATACGGAATCGCCCGCCGCCGAATCGCATGCTCCGCCGAAAGCAACACCGCCACCGCCGCATCAACCTCGGGTGGCTTCTCCAGCACACGAATCGAACTCGCCTTCATGCCGCTCCCGGCCTTTGCTTCGGATACTGCAAACCGACCTGAAACGCTGCCCGATGGCGACATGGGCGCATTGAAACTCACAGCATTGCTCGATGGAATCGGGGGGAGGCTCGGGGGGTGGCCGTTCGACGTGCTGGTTTGATTCATGCGACAGTCCTCGACCTGCAACCTGACCACCGAGCATGGCTATGCATGACCGGTGGTTTGTCAGTCAACATCGCGCGTTCACCGACCGCTCAAAGCAGCGGTCGGTGGCGCGAAAAGCACCACCGACTCCTGCGATCACCAACACTACGCCTTCAACGCACAGAATGTGCGTTGATTGCTCAACTCGTCACCCCGGGCGCGGCTTATTCATCCGCCCCTTCTTCTTCAACAAAGAACCCCATATCCCACGGATCCTGGTTCGTCGGTTTCTTGCCCGGCAGGCGGTCCGTCTGAGTCTTGCCGAGTTTTTCCTTCAGCAGCTTCGCGTACTTGTCGTCGATTTCCTTTCGCTCTTCACGCTTCTTCTTGAGTTCGTCCTGAGCCTTCTTGACCTCTTCGGTGCCGCCGGTCCACTGCGCCATCATCAACGACATCGACCCGCCCGCCTTCTCTTCAGCGTCGTCTTGCGCCTTGGCGTACTCGACGTTCTTCGCCTTCGCCTCGCGGATGTACTGCTCGGCGATGTTCTTGACTTCGGTCTTCTGCGACTCATCAAGATCGCTGAACCCCTGCGCTGCCTTGATCATCTCCAAGGTGTGGCTGTCCTTGTAAATCTTCGGGTACGCGCGTTTGTTGTACTCTTCCTCAAACTTCGCTCGCGTCTCTTCATCAAGCGTTCCCGCCAGTCGCGTCATGAACCGCCTGTTGACATCCCGGATTTCCTTCGAGGACTCCGACACCTTCTTCAGCATGTCCATCTGATACTGCATGTCCCCGGCCTTCTTGAACGCGTCTTCGCGCATGCCCTCCCACGACGCCGTCATCGCCACCAGCTTCGCGTCCATGTCCATTTCGTACTGCTGCAGCACTTCCTTCGACTCTTCGCTTGTCGCGTTCACGCCGTTGCGCTGAACGATCCGGACAAGGTCCAGCGACGCGCCGCTGTAGAAGCCAAACCGCAGCGCCGCGTCGCGCCGCCGATGCCGCTCGATCGCGGGCCACTTCTCCAACTGCTCGGGCGTCAGCGTCGCCTTGACATCCTCAACCAGTTGCTTCTCGGCCTTTTCAACCTTGTCCGCGTAGTCCTTCTGAATCGCGGGCATTTCTTCCTGCATGGTCTTGACGTCGTACGACTCGCGCAGTTTCTCTTGCATCGCCTCCATCTTCACCTGCATGTCCTCGGTCGCCGCTTTGTGCGCATCCTTGTACCCCTCCCACAAGAGCATCGCCGTTTCCTTCTGCTCGTCGCTGAGGCCCAGCAGCTTCGCGTACTCGTCAAAGCTGCGCCGGCTGATCGGCGAACCCGCGTTGCTCATCTGCGCAGACATCATCCGCGTCATCCCACCCTGCGCGTTCGCCTCGCCGGTCAGGGCGGTCGAAACCGCAGCCGAGCCGACAACCAGTCCGGTCGTCCCCAGCCCGCCGACAAGCGTCGCCACCGACCCGGCAACTCCACCAAGAACACGATTCCATCGACCTTTCGTCATCCACATGAGTCTTCTCCGAAGTGCCCGCGGCGTCAGGCAGACCGCCCTCGCAACAGGCCATACCAATACAGTACCCAACCAGACCCCAACAGGCCGCCGGCGATTTGCCGGACAGCCCAGAGGTTTGGGCACTCCTTGTACGGAACTAAGCCTGCTTAGTTACGCGGCTCAGGCCATCATCGAATCCGACCCATTAGTCCTCGTCGTCCTCGCCCTTGGTCTCGAAGGTGCCGTGCCCGCCGCCGATCCTGATCCGCACATTCCCAGGCCCCTCATCCTCGTCATCCTTGCGCTTCTCAGGCAACCGATCCTTCTGATCAGCCGTCAATATCTCCCGCAATTTCTTCTCCGTCGCCGTATCCAGTTCTTTCCTCGCCTTGCGAGCATCATTCAGCGCCTTGCGCGCTTTGCTGACATCATCATCCTTATCCCCACCCCCGAAACCCATCATCATGAGCCCCATGCTCCCCATCCCGGACTTATCTTCCGCGCTCCGCTGCGATTCTTCCCAAGCCCGATTCAGCCCCTTCACCTGAGACTCATACTGCTCCTTCGCCGCCGCGATCTTCTGCTTCTGCTCGTCCGTCAAGTCATCCATGCCGCGCGCCGCTTCCAGCACCTCACTCGCATACGCGGGCTTGTAGATGCGAGGGAACGCACGCCGTTCAAACGCCGCTTCAAACTTTGCCCCCTCATCCTCTGGAAGCACCGCCGCGATCTTTGCAACATGCCGCTCGTTGATGTCGCGCAGCGTCTTCGACTGCTCCGCGATTTTCTTGATGCGATCATCAGCGCTGCCGCGCGGCCCGCTGCCGTCATCCGTCACGACAATCGCAATCGCCCCGCCATTGTCCTTCTTCCGCAGTTCCGCCCGCTCGCTCTCGATTTCCTTGAGCTTCTGATCAATCTCCGTCTCATACGCCTCCAGCGCGTCCTTCAAGCCCGCCGCGTTCACATCCAACTTCTCACTCCTCGCCAACGACACAAGATCAATATCCCCGCCACTGAAGAAACCACCCGTCAGCCCCGTCTCGCGCCGCCGTTTGCGCTCCACCGCAGGCCACTTGTCCGCCTGCTCTGTCGTGAGCGTCGCCTTCACGTCGTCTAAAAACTGCTTCGTGAGCCCACGCGACTTCTCCATCCGCTCCTTCATCAGCGCCGGAATCTCAGTTTGAAAAGGCGTCGCGTCACCCGTATCCCGCACCTTCTCCTGAATCCCTTCCTCCTTCGCATCAAACTCCTCGCTCATCACATCCATCGCCGAGCGATACCCCTCATGCAATGTCTTGACCGTCGCCTTCTGCTCCGCCGTCAATCCCAACAACTCCGAATACTCCTCCACGCTCCGCTTGGTAATCACCATCCCGGGAGGCCCCCCGCTCCGCGACACACTCGACACAATCTGCGCCTCAGCCTTCGCCGACGAAAACACCGCCCACGCCGTCATCGCAAGACCAACAAGCAACGCAAGCGACCAACCGGACTTGTTCTGTTCGCATGTCATAGTGAGTTCCTTGAAACAAAGCAGACCCGGGCACAAAGCCCGGGTCCACATCTTGATACTCGAATCCCCCGTATCCGTCACTTTTTCGTCGCGAAGCGAACTTTACTTCGCCCGCTCCGCCCACGCATTCAACACCTCCGCCTCTCGCTCCGGCGTCATCCCCACCCTCAACTTTTCCGAAGGCGGCAGTTGCGGCGTCGGTTTCTCCGCTTTTTTCGCATCCTCCACCATCTGCTTCCCAACCCGATCCCGCCTCGCAACTTCCTTGGGCCACCACACAAGCGTGTCCTTGCATGTCTGCGTCGCCGACCTGAACTTCATCCCCGCCTTCACACCCTTCGACACATTCCTGCGATGGAACGCTGCCGTCTCACCAGTCGGCGGCAGCACAATCGTCGTATCCACAGGCCCCTCAATCTTTTCAATAAACTCCCACGACACCCACTCCATCTTCGTTTCTACCTTTGCAACGTCCTTCGCCGCCGCCGCACACGCCGCCATGAAGTCGCCCACAGGCAGCGGCTTCTCCGGCCCCGTCGCATTGAAAATCCCCATGTGCTTCTGCTCAATGCAATGCACCGTGAACTCCGCGAGATCGCGAACGTCAATAAATTGAATCGGATCCTCCGCCGCCCCCGCCGCGAGCATCTTCTCGCCCCACTTGGACCCCTCAACACACCCCATCCCCGCCGCCCTCACAGGCCAGTACGTAAACCGATCCGACGGATCACCAGGCCCCACAATAAACCCAGGGCGAATCGTGACAGTCTTCCCCGGCATCGCCTTCTCCGCCGCCTGCTCGCACAGCGCCTTGAGCGGCCCATACATCCCCGGCGCCATCGGATTCTCATTCTCAGGCTGATCCGTCACCGCCAACTCGCCCGACTCATCCTCATCAATGCGATCGTTGTTCGCATACACACTGATCGTCGAGATAAACACATACTGCCCCGCCGCCGGCGCAACCAGTTCTGCCGAAGCCTTCACAATCCGCGGCACATATCCACTGGTATCCACCACCGCGTCCCACTTCGCCCCGTTCTTGATCGCGTCTTCAATCTGCGTCAAGCCCTTGGGCGTAGTCTCATCCGTTTCTTCCGCATGCTTGTTTGGATCGCGATTCCCGTTGAGCTTCTCAACGTCGTCAATCACGCCAATCCTCTTCTCAGTCTTCCCCCGGTTGAACAGCGTCACGCTATGTCCACGTGCCTTGCACACATCAACAATCGCCGGTCCAAGGAACCCCGTCCCGCCCAGAATCAGTACTTTTAAACCTTTTTGAGCGCGATTTGGCATCGGCCGCCCCAGCGCAATCGCCGCAGGCCCAACCACCCCCGACAACCCAGCCGCCGCGCCGATGGCCACAGCCGCAGTTAAAAAGTCACGCCGAGTTGAAAAGCTATTCGCGCCAGCATGTACAACCGGCTGCCCACTGCGTTCGTTGTGATGTGTCATGTCGAGTTGTAGTAATTTACAACACGCGCGTTACGCGCTGCTCAGAAAAAATCCAAGAGAATTCTTCGCCTCGCTTTTGCAAGCGCGTCCCGATTCTCAATCCACGAATGCCGAATGCCTTTTTCACCAGTGCCCAGTGCCCAGCCCCCAGTGCCTTCCCTACGCCCCCCTCACCAAGTTCAACAACTTCCCCGCATCCATCTTCGTTGCCTGCGCCCGAATCTCCGGCTCCTTCTGCGCGTACAGCGTCTTCGCATCTTCAAACGTCTTGCTGAACTGCTGCTGCAACGCGCTCATGCTGAGCTTTCGACCACTCGCGTAGTAGCTCTTCGCAACCTGCCCCAGCGCATACGTCGTCGCGAACGTGATCACAGGTCCAGACGTTTTCGACACGATCTTGCCCG
>CAZEZV010000040.1:0-20577 GCA_964516725.1 uncultured Phycisphaeraceae bacterium | reverse complement strand
AACCCCGTGGAGAACTTCTCTTGAAAAAGCTTGACAATCAAGACAGTCGCTCCCCACCCCAAAAATCACGTCCCCATCCAAACCGCGCACACCCACGGTCACTCCCGCAAAGTCCCAAAATACCCCGCTCGACCCGCCCCCATCGCCCTCGCATCTCGCAACACAAACCACCCCCGCGCGCACACTCACGGTCCGGCCAACTCGCTGTGCGCAATTTTGAAGTCACACAAATCGTCCCGGCCGTGCGCACAATCACCGCACATCGCCAACTGTCCGCGCGTGTTTTCAGCGACACTCCTGTCGCTCGCCAACTGCCTCAAACTTCTCACTCATTCACTACCGCGGCTCGACTTGCTCGCCCTGGACAGAAGCTTCCTCACGATTCGCGCCTGTCTTTTCGCCCTCGCGCTTCTGCTCCGGCTCGGCGTACGCCGTCCGCGGCACGCCCGTCACCAGTTGCAGCTTCTTCCAAAACAGCAGCGTCAGCGCGCCCGTCAAACCCATGCACAGCATTGCGACGACAACCTGTCGAGACGCTGCTCGCTTGGGCGAGGTCACCGCTGCGGGCTGTGCGCCGGCGGGTTCACTGCGCTGCTGCGCGTTGGTATTCTCGCTCGGCGTGTTGTTGTCGTGTGAGCTCATGCTGCGTCTCGTTGATTACTTAGTTCATGTTCTGGACAGTCACTCGCCCCGTGAACGCCTCGACGTTGATGCGCCAACTTTCGTTGGAGCCTGAGATGTTGATCTGTGCCGTGCCCGACGGCACGATCGCGCCGCCCGCGCCGTCCTTCACGGGGCCGCCCAGCGCGTCGAACACGAGCGTGTTGCTCGGCGCGAGGCCTGTTGTCGATGTGATCGACGACATGCCGAAGTTCTCGCCACCGAAGTAGCGGCGCTGAATAATGCCTGTCGTGTCATCGGGCGTGATGCCCGCCGCCTCGCAGATGACATAGCGCGAGTTGTCGGAGTTGTGCTGAAAGATGATCGCGCGGTTCTGCTGGAATGCGACGGCGTCGCTCTGGGCGACCGTGATGTCCGCGACGATCATGCGCAGAGCGCCCTGCACTTTCAGCGTGTTCGCGCTGGCGAGGCTAGGGATGACGATCGCCGCGGCGAGGCCCATCATCGTGACGACGATGAGCATCTCGACGAGCGTGTAGCCGGTTCGACGGATGACGGAATGACGTGCGTTCATGGTCACGGGGAATACTCACAGTTCGTGGAACTTCCACGCGTCCGCGGCGTTGGTTGCCGATTCGGAACACAACGCGATTACTTGGTTTCGGGCTTGCTGTCCGCTTTCGTGGCGGGCATGGACGTGACCTTTACGTTGATGCCCTTGGCGAGTGCGCTCTCGATGCGCTCGAGACGGTCGCTGACTTTCTGGATCTCATTGACGATCTGCTTGCGCTGTTCCGCGGCGGAAATCAAGCCTTCGCTGGCGTCCTGCTGACCCGTCGAAGTGCCGACCACGCCGACCTGCGCGTTGGCGCTGGACTCAAGCGTCACGTTGCTGTTCTTGAGCAGGTGAAGGCCGAGCAGCGCGGCGATCGCGGTGAGCGCGAGATTGGTATACCAATTGGCGCTGCGGGCGGGACGCGAAGTTGAATCGTGGGGCTGGATGGACATGGATAGCTCCTAATGCGGCTTGAGTAAACACGGACTCAGGAAGCATCGGAAACGAATCGGGGTCAATCCAACGAAGTTGCTGGAATTGCGAAAAGTTATGGGAAGGGGAGTGGGAGTGCGGTTGAGATTGCGCGTGGGCAGGGAGTTGCGGCGGGTTATTGATACCTGGATTCGTGGTGATTTGGCAGTGACGGGTGCTTTGTGAGGTTCCCTTTCTGCACAGAGATCAAGAGGCGGATGAGACAATTGAGTACATAAAAGCGAGAACACAGAGGAAGCGACATGAGAAAGAAGGCAGCAAGCCACGCGGCATCAACGCATCGAGTCGATGCTTTTCGCCTCATCCCCATCGCGATCGCTGTGTCTCTGTGTTAAAAGCGAACACTCATTGATGTTCGAAGCCCTCCCATACGATCGGGCTAGATGCACGGCATTCGGATGACATCGAAGGCCATGCTACGGGCCGACAAGCGCAACAAGCACGACCAACATCGCCAGCGCAAGAACGACGGCGAGGATGATGCGGTCGCGGGTGGTGGTGTCCTTTCGCGCTGGAGACATCATCGCAAGGATGTCCTTGGCTTCGTCGGCTTCGACGAGCTGCCGCACGTGCGTCGGAGTTTCCGTTGATGAAACACTCGCAACGACTTCACCTCGGCGAGCGGCGTCTTGCACGAGGGCGATGATGAGATTCGCGTCGAACGCGCGGAGCCGGAGTTCAGAGGACAACGTCATAAGAGCGCGGCGACGATCGGGTCGGAGGATCGCGGCTTTGCCGCCTTCGAGATTGTGCTGGACGCGCGTCGCGAAGATCACGCGCGCGTCGTCGCTTGAGAGTTGTGCCGCGCGGGCGTTCTCACGGATGATGGTTTCGCGGGCGGGTTCCTGCGTTGTTTGAGGTTGACGAATTGCTGTCGGCTGACATGTCCCGCTCGCGAGTTGCGCGGGACGCGAGGGTGGCGGCTGACGAGTCGTTGTTGGTGCCCAGTTGCGGCGAAACTTGTTGAGCGCGCCGAAGCCGCGGTTGGTGTTGGATGGCCTTTTCGATTCAGACGGAAGCCGAAAGGTCACAACCTCGCCCGGCTCAGCGCTGTTTTCAGATGTTGGCTCGGAATCCCGGCGCGCGTTGCTTCGCGACTCTGTCGCCGGAGTCGGCGCGGGGTCTATCTGCCCGTTCGGAAACCGGAACGGGCCATGGTCGGCATCTTTGATGAAGGAAGGCACGGCGTATGGAATGTACAACGGATTGGCGCACTTGCCAGAAATTGTGACACGCTCCGCGTGCCTGCCTTGGTTACGGGCCGTAGATTGTTCGTTGGCGGCGCGATTTATGTTGGCGTGAGAGCGATGATTTGTGATTATTTGTTGTGCGGCGAAGGGACGGGCCTCGTTCGGTTTTCGTAAGCAATGAAGGCTGGGGGAACAAGCAACCGATGGGGAAGAGACTTTCGAAGATCCGACGCCGTCGATTGCGGATGAGAATTTCCATCATTCGCTGCGACACGGGAATCGCATGACTGGGACAGAAGGAACAACTTCGGCGGGCGATGAAGCAAATGCTTCGCCTGTTTCTCATGGACCCATCTGGGGCGAGTTTGAGATTGCGATGCCGGTTGATGCGGCGCGGAAGTCGCTGGCGGATGTCGCGCTGCGACTTTCGAAGCAGGGAAATCTGCCGGGGTATCGAGCAGGGTCGAGTGCTCGCGGCGATGTCATCGCGTTTCACGGCTTCGGCGAACCGTGGGACTTTGAAGTGTCGGCGAAGATTGCGGCGTCACAGTCGGGGGTCGGGAGCCGGGTGTGGTTTGAGGGGCGGATGTTGCCAGGTGCACCGGCGGTCTTCGCGCTGGTGAGCGTGTTGTCGGTGTGGCCGGGCGTGTGGCTGACGGACTCGATGCTCAAGGTGTACTTCAGGGGGTATGACTGGAACACCTACTTGTGGTACATACCGCTCACCGTACTGCCGCTGCCGTGGATGGCGTGGCGGATGTGGACGAAGTCGAATCGCTCCGCGCGAGAACATGCCGCAGAGAAGATACCGATGTTGCGGGAGACGATGATTGCAGCGAGGCAGTCGTAGTTCAAAATTCATGAGCTTCGTGCCACCGACTGCAGCTTTGCGTCGTTGGTGGCACGTGACCTTGCGCAATCGCCGTATGCCGGTGTATCCTTCTGCATGCAGCAGGTTTTGAACTTTGTGGACGGCCGGTTTGTTGCTGCGGGGGCCGGTCGATGGCTGGATGACTTTGACCCGGCGACGGGCAAAGTCTCGTGTCATGTTGCTTCGAGCGACAAGAGCGATGTACAGGTTGCCGTTGACGCTGCAAAGCGTGCGTTTCCGATCTGGAGCAAGACGCCCGTCATTGAGCGCTCGCGGATTTTGGTCAAGACTGCGGAGTTGCTTGAGAAAAACCTGGAGCGGTTCGCACTTGCAGAGAGCGAGGATGCGGGAAAGCCCATCACCGCGACGCGAACGATCGACATACTTCGCAGCGCGGCCAACATCCGGCACTTTGGGACGTTCGTTCCCCACTTGTCGTCAGAGTGGTACGACTCGGACGGGGGCGGCGTGCCTGGCGGGGTGCCTTCAATCAATTACACGATGCGGCGCGCGCGCGGGGTCGCGGGAATCATTTCACCTTGGAACTACCCGCTGCACCTGCTGACGTGGAAGATCAGCCCGGCGCTGGCCGTGGGCAGCACGGTAGTTGCCAAGCCTTCGGAAGTGACGCCCCGAACTGCGAGCATGCTGTGCGAGTTGTTTGCGGAGGCCGGGTTGCCTGCGGGCGTATTCAATGTGGTTCATGGGCTTGGGACCGACGCGGGAGGCGCGATCGTGACGCATCCGGATGTGCCGACGATTTCGTTTACCGGCTCGACCAAGGTTGGACAGTGGATTGCGCAGAACGCGGGGTCGATGCTCAAACGAGTGTCGCTGGAGCTGGGCGGGAAGAATCCGTTTGTGGTGTTTGAAGATGCGGACTTGAACAAAGCGATGGACATCAGCGCTCGCGCGGCGTTTTCCAATCAAGGCCAGATCTGCCTATGCGGGTCGCGCGTGCTGGTGCATGAGAGCAAGTTCACGCAGTTCATCGAGGGGCTGACGCAGCGGGCGAAAGCGATTCGGGTTGGCGACCCGCTCGATGTGGAAACGCAGATGGGGCCGCTGGTCAGCAAGGTGCAGTTTGAGAGGGTGTCGTCGATGGTGGAAGAAGCGCGGAAACTGGGCGGGAAGTTTCATTGCGGCGGCGGGCCGGTCGCGGCGAAGGACTTGCCTGAGCGGTGCAAAGGCGGGTACTTCTATCAGGCAACGGTCATTACGGGGCTTGACCCCGCGTGCAGCGTTGAGCAGGAAGAGATTTTTGGCCCTGTCGTGACTGTTCAGTCGTTCCGTGACGAGGCGCACGCGATTGCACTGGCCAACGGCACGAAGTACGGATTGTCTGCATCGCTTTTCACTCAAGACCTTTCGCGTGCTCATCGAGTCGCCGCGGCGATTGATTCAGGCGTCGTCTGGGTCAATGGGTGGAACATTCGTGACATGCGAACGCCCTTTGGCGGCATGAAGCAATCGGGCGTTGGGCGGGAAGGCGGATTGGACGCGATGCGGTTCTTTACGGAGCCGAAGAATGTGTGTGTGGCCATCGGGTAGTTTGGCGGTCTTCCGCCAATCTGTTTTCGTCGGCGGTCTCCGCCGAAGCGAAGTCGGCAGAGGTCGGTGAGACGGAGAGACGGAGACTTCATTGCAACTTTTTCTTTTCTCATTCCCCTCTTGATCTCTGTGTCTCTGTGCCGAATCGGAATATCAAGTCGCGACCATGTACGAAGTCGTTCTACACCAGCGTTGGAGTTGTTGAAAGCACCATGAAACCGACACGAATTGACAGTCTGAGAGCAGCGGAGCCAGTTGGCCCTTATCCACACGCCCGTCGTGTCGGCAACCTGCTGTTCTTGTCGGGCGTTGGACCTCGAACGCGTGGCAGCAAGGATGTACCGGGGGCGAAGGTTGATGCGAGCGGGGCGCTTATCGATTATGACATCGAAGCCGAAATGCGCTCCTGCTTTGCGAATGTCAAAGCCGTCCTCGAAGACTGCGGTTCGTCGTGGGAGAGCATCGTGGATATCACGGTGTTTTTGATCAACCTGAAGCGGGACTGGGCGACGTACAACCGGGTGTATGGCGAGTACTTTCCGGCTGGGGGGAATCAGCCGACGCGGACGACGTGTGAGATTTCCGGTTTGCCGCAGGGAGGAAAGACGCCGATTCACTTTGAGGTGAAGGTGGTGGCGGAGGCGACGGGTTGAGACTGTGAGACGGGCAACGATGTTGCGATGCGAACTTCAGCATGTCTCCTCTGCATCGTGGCGCCGCTGATTCATTCGAGCGGTCGAATCACCGCACGAATCGGGCTCGCGTCGAAGCCGATGAGTTTGAGCGGCTGCGCGAGGAGTTCATACTCGCCTTCGGGAACATGTTTCAGCACGAGGCCTTCGAGGATGCTGATGTCGTGCTTCAGGATTGCATTGTGTGCTTCGAGTGCCTTGGATGAGAACAAGTCGACGCTCGGGGTATCAATGCCAATCGTGATAACCCCGCAAGCCGCAAGCGCGTCGACGAGTTCAACGCTCAGCGCGGCGAAGTCCTCGCTCCATGAGTTTGGATCGGTGAAGGTGCCGGTTGCGATGAGGACGCGCGGGTGGCGGATGTCGTTGAGTTTTATGCTCAGGTCAGCGACTTGCACTCGCGAGCCGCGATGCACTTTGGCGCGGATCACGTGGCACGGGCCGATGTAGGGCGTGAGTGAGCGCTCGCCGATGCCCGGGGCGTCTTTGCCGTAGTGGTTTGGGCCGTCGGCGTGGGCGCCGAGGTGAACCGTCGCGCGAATGGTGCTGAGAGTGATGTTCGCCCCTTGCTTCATGTCGCAGAGAACTTCGCGGGACATGGGCGTGTCGCCGGGCCAGACTTTCAGATGTTCGGTGATTGCGGGGGTGATGTCGATCAGCTGCTTCGCGGCATGATGAGAAGTTGAGGCTACTCGCGAAGTGCTCTCGTTCGTGAGCAAGACGGAGGCTGCGTCGCACACTTTGGTGTGCCAGTCAGCACCGAGCGTGTGCTGCGTCTCGGGTGGGAACTTGGCGACGAGTTGATCGAGAACTGTGTCGAGTTGCTTGCCGCGGCGCATAGCTTCGGCGTACGGAACAGTTGAAAAAGACACAAGGTTGTACTGCGGGTTCACGCGATTAGGGAAGGCATGGTGGATGGTTTGTTCAACCTTCTTGCGATAAAGGAACGCGGGCGAACCCACCTTGTCGCGCATTTCGATGAAGTTGGCAAGGGCCATGTCGGCGATGGCGTCGGCGTTGGGTTTACGGAGGGATTGAAACTCCTCGAGCGCGGCGATGCGATCTTTGGAGTGCTTCGCGAGGCACTGCGACAGCGCAAGGCAGTCTTCAAACGCGGCGTTCATGCCTTGTCCGTAAAACGGCACGATTGCGTGTGCAGCGTCGCCCAGCGTGCAGAGTTTGCCTTGGTAGTGCCAGGGCCAGGAGCGCACGGTCACGAGTGAACTGGTTGGATTCTTGAAGTAGTCTTCGGTGAGCGTGGGCATCAGCGGCACAGCGTCGGGGTAGTACTGCTCGAAGAACGATCGCACTTCGCCCGCAGTTCGCAAGTGTTCAAAGCTATGTTCACCCGTGAACGGCCAAAAGAGCGTGCAAGTAAACGAACCATCCCGATTCGGCAGCGCGATCATCATCGAACCACCGCGAGGCCAGATGTGCAGAGCATTCGGCTCCATCGCAAACTCGCCTTTCGCCGTCGGCGGAATATGTAGTTCCTTGTAGCCATGCTGGAGATAACTCTGGCTGTACTCAAATCGATCCGTCTTCTGTAGACGGTTGCGAACAGGCGAGAACGCGCCGTCCGCACCCAAAATCAGACTCGCCGAAACTCGCTTCTCGCCTGCAGGTGTCGAAAAGATTGCGGTTGGTGCCGCGGCGGGATCCAGCGGGAGATCGATGTCGTTGCACGTGCAGTCAAAGTGCATCTCGACATTTGGATACTTCGATGCGGCTTCGATGAGGGCGAGATTGAGGCCGCCTCGGCTGACAGAGTTGATCGCGTCGTTGGGATCGTGGCTGTAGGGTTGGAAGATTGGTTGAGTTTCTTTGCTCGGGGGGTGGATCATGCGGCCCGGCATGCGGATCGCCTGGGTGCTCATCACCATGTCAGCCAAGCCCGCCCCTTGCAGTCCTGTGATGCCGCGGATGCTGAGAGCGAGGTTGATGGATCGGCCGCCGATGTAGCCCTTGACGCGCGGGTCGGAGCGGCGTTCATACACGCTGACGCGATAGCCGGCACGGGCGAGATAGCAGACCATGAGTGAGCCGGCGAGGCCAGCACCGATGATCATGATGTGGTTGTGGTCGTTCACGCGAACACCTCGCTCATGACTTTGGAGAGTTGCCAAACGTCGTGGAACGAGTTGTACAGCGGCGCGGGCGCGACGCGGATGACGTTGGGCTCGCGGAAGTCGCAGAAGACGCCCCGAGCGTGCAATTGTGCGGAGGTTTGCTTGCTTGCGCCATCAATAAGCAGCGAGAGTTGTGCGCCGCGCTGCGCGGGGCCGGTGGGCGTAATGATGCGAACTCGCTTTGCAAGGCCGGCGCTCTGCGGTGCTTGGGTTAGCATGTATTCGAGATATGCAGTGATTTTGAGCGACTTGGTTCGCAGGGCCTGCATCGTGGCTTTGTCGAAGATTTCAAGCGAGGCACGCAGCGGCGACAGAGCCATGATGGGCGGGTTGCTCAATTGCCACGCGTCGGCGGATTGCGTGGGAACGAAGTCGGGACCCATTTTGAATCTCGTGGCGGGGTCGTTGCCCCACCAGCCAGCGAAGCGCGGGAGGGAGCGATCCTTGTGGTGGCGTTCGTGGACGAATGCGCCAGCGATGGCTCCGGGGCCGGAATTAAGGTACTTATACGAGCACCACGCGGCGAAGTCGCAGTTGCTGTCGTGGAGTTGCACGTTGATATTGCCTGCGGCGTGGGCGAGATCCCAGCCGACGGTGATGCCGCGATCTTTGGCGAACTTTGTGATTGCAGGGATGTCGAAGAGTTGGCCCGTGAGGTAGTTGACGCCGCCGAGAATGACGAGAGCGATGGAGTTCGCGTTGCGATCGATAGTGTCGAGGACGTCGGCGCTGCGGAGGGTATGTTCGCCTTCGCGGGGTTTGAGTCTGATCAGCGCGTCGCTGGTGTTGAAACTTGTCGAGCGAGCGTGAAAGTCGATCTGGCTTTGCATCGCGTAGGAGTCGGAAGGGAACGCGGTGTCTTCGATGACGATTTTGTAGCGTTCACGAGTTGGGCGATAGAACGAAACCATCAGCAGGTGCAAGTTCGTTGTCAGCGAATTCATGGCGACGACTTCGTTGGGCTGCGCGCCGACGACGCGGGCGAGCATGTCGCGGACTTCCTCATGCGCGGGCAGCCACGGATGTTTCGCTGCGAAGTGTCCTTCAACGCCCAGTCGAGCCCAGTCGTCTAACTCTTGTTCGAGCGCGGCGCGGGTGGACTTTGGTTGGAGGCCCAGGGAGTTGCCGACGAAGTAGAGGGTCTCTGCGCCTGCAGCGGGTGCGGCGGGGAAGTGGAACTGGCTGCGGAACGAGCGCAGCGGGTCGGCGGCATCGAGGTCGCGTGCGAAAGACTCGTTGGGTTGGAAGTGGAGGGAGGTCACAAGGGGAGGGTAGGGAAAGTTGCAAGTGGTGGCACGTCGAAACAGTCAGATGCGGAGGAACTCTCGTGCGGTTGCGAAGAGCATGTTTTCGACGTCGCGCGGCGTAAGTTCGCTGCGTATGGATTCAATGATCGAGCCGGGTTTGTCTTCGCCAAGTGGGAAGGGATAGTCCGAACCCAGCGCAATCCGGTTGCTACCGAATTGCTTCAAGAGCAATCGCAACGCGTCAACATCGTGAACGAGGGAATCGACGTAGACCTTGGCGGGTGATGTTGGTGTCGCGAGGTAGTGATGTGGCGTACGCGAGTGTTCCGGAAAGAGATCGGGGCGACATTCGTGGCCGTGGGTGATGCGGCCAACTGTTCCGGGAAACGAGCCGCCGCCGTGGGCGAAGCAGATGCGAAGATTGGGAAGCCGATCAAGCGTCCCGGAAAACATGAGGGAGCAGATGGCGATGCAGGTTTCGGCGGGCATGCCGACAAGCCAGGGCATCCAGTAGCGGGCCATGCGGTTGATGGTTTCGAGGCGCGTGTGGGACGCACCATCGATGCGCCGGTGCTGGCTGAACTGCAGCATGTCCCACGGATGCACAAAGACGCACGCGCCAAGCGATTCGCACGCGGCGAGAACGTCGACGACTTGCGGCTCGTCGAGGTTGAGGCCGTTGATGTTGGTGCCGATTTGGACGCCGGGGAGATTGAGGTCTCGCACGCAGCGTTCGAGTTCGCGGATCGCGAGTGCGGGGTCTTGCATGGGGAGCGTTGCCAGACCAGCAAAGCGGGTCGGGTACTTTGTGCAGATCGCTGCGATGTCGTCATTGAGCAGCCGCGCGAGGTCGTAGGCGTCGGTGGGCTTGGCCCAGTAGGAGAACATCACGGGCACGGTGCTCAAGACTTGCAAGGCGACCTGAGTTGCATCCATGTCTGTGATACGAGCCATTGCGTCCCAGCAATTGCATTGAATCTCGCGGAAGCTCGTGGTCGTGCCGTCAGGCTCGGTGCGGAGCATTCTCGCGCAGCCCGGTTTCTCGTGCGCGAGTTTGATCCACCCGGCATAGCCCGAGCGCGTGGTCCAGTCGGGCCAAGTTTGTGGAAGCCAGTGAGTGTGAAGGTCAATTTTCTGCGGCACGGCGGGAGTGTAGAAGCGATTGGGGATTGGAAAGGCGATTGAACACAGAGAGCACAGAGAACACAGAGAAGAGAAAGGCAAGAAATGACCTGGTTTGTGCAACAAACGCAGATCGCTGTGGGCGACAGGCTCGTAGCGCATTCGCCGCCCGCATTCGCTTTTTTCTCTGTGCTCTCTGCGCTCTCTCTGTTGAAATGAATCACCCAACGCGGCCGAAAACACCGACTCGTTTGCTCTGAACACGCTCGAACCTCGCCAACTGCTTCAACTACCTCGCAGCAGCAACCTTCTTCGCACGCGGCTTGGCTTCGACGAATCGCTTCGCCTTCTTCTTCGCGCCAGGCTTGACTGACTTCGTCGACGTGCCCGCCGCCTTCACCTTGCCTTTGTTCAGCGCAATTGCACCCGCCCGTTGAATGACATGCCCGCACTTCTCGCACGTCCGGCGTTCCACCGGACCATCCCAGAAGTCGTTCATGATGATGCGGAGGTCTTCGTCGATCTTCTTGAGGACCCAACGGGCTTCGTGCACGAGGTGGTCACACTGTGGGCAATACCAGCGCAATCCATCCTTCTGCGGATTGCCTTCGGCGTCAACGCCACGCGGAAATTCCATGATCAGGCCCAGCGTGTTCGCAGGCCGCTGCGGGCGGTGCGGCACCCAGCGCGGCAGGAGGAAGATTTCACCTTCCTTGATGATCTGATCGAATGGCTTGCTGCCGTCGAGGGGCCGGAGGCGCACGGCGATGTCGCCCTTCAATTGATAAAAGAGTTCTTCGGTGGGGTTCACGTGATAGTCGTTGCGCGTGTTGGGGCCGCCCGAGACGAAAACGATGACGTCCTGGGCTTCACTGAGGAGTTGCTTGTTGCTGACCGGCGGCTTGAGGTTGGACTTGTTTTTTTGGATCCACTTGTTGAGATGGAGTTTGAGGTGATCGAAGGGGTTGGGCATTGCTAAGGCTCCGGTTGATTGGACGGCTTCGTTTGTCTGACGAGAACAATTCTATACCAATGAATGCGGAATTGACTTGCGGTCAATCATCCGCCTTATCTCCATCCTTAATCACAAATCTCGCCTTCAGCTTCGCCACCTCGCTCGCAAGCCCCGCTTTCTGCACACTCGCGAGCACTTCGTCGAAGTCTTTGTAGGCTTTGGGGGCTTCGTCAATCGGGTAGTGGCGGCCGTTGAAGAGGATGTCTTTCTTGTCGAAGGACTCGTCGACGAAGCGCTGGTCGAGGCTCTTGGCCGCAGCGGTGCGGCTCATGCGCCGACCTGCACCGTGGTTGACGCTGTAGCACGAGAGGCTGGCGCCGGGCAGAGCAACCATGACGCTGCTGCCGGCCTGCGGGTTGCCGGGGAGGAGAATTGGGTGACCGGTTTCGTAGAAGGGGGTTTCTTTGAGTGCGTGGTGGTGCGCGGGAAAGGCGCGCGTCGAACCTTTTCGATGAACCCACGCGAGTTTGTCTTTGACGACTTCTTTGCGCGCGATGTTGTGGCTGATGAAGTACACAAGGCTCCCACCCGCTCCCTGACAAACCTCTTGGAAAGCTTCGAGCACGAGGGCGTTGATGAGGAGGTGATTGACGGTCGCGAAGTTCGCGCCAAGGGCCATGTCGTCGAGGTAGTCGTTGGCTTCCTGCGTCCCCAACGGTGCGTACACCATGTGGTGGTCGTTGCCCGGGAGCGGGATGCCCCAGGTTTCAAAGTGTTTGCGCATGCCTTTGAACTGGCGGTCGGCGAGGAGTGCACCCCAGCCGCGGCTGCCGCAGTGTGAGAGGAACGCGACGTTGCGATCGCGCAGGCCAAAGACCTTCGCAACGCTGCGCGCGTGGTCCGAGTCGTCGACGTGAACGATTTCGCATTCGCCGAAGTGATTGCCGCCGCCGTAGCTGCCGAGCTGGCGCATTTTGTCGGCGAACACTTGCTGGTCGCGCGGCTCGCGGGTGGTGCGATCGAGGCGCTCCAAGAGCGCGTCCGTTGTGTCGTTGTGACCAAGATGATGAGAGTCTTCGCAGCGCGAGGCCCACTCAACCGGAATGCCAAGCTCTTTGCAGACGTGCGGCGAAGCGCCCTCGGTGACGACGCGACGACCGAGGGCTGCGTCGACAGAGCGGCCTTTCTTCACCTGGCGCTGGCCTTGACCCGCGCCGGTGGGCGTGCGCTCGAGAATCGCTTCGATGAGGCGACGGCGGGTTGTCTTGTCGTGGACGGCGTGGTCGGGAAGGTCGAGTTGCAGCAGGCTCATTGAGCACTTGATGTCGACGCCGACGGGGCCGGGATAGATGTGAGTTGGAGAGACCAGGACGCTGCCGACAGGAGCGCCGTAGCCGCAGTGAGCGTCGGGGTTCAAGACGACGTCGGTCACGCCCGGAGCGAGGCGGGAGTTGAGGGCCTGCTGGAGGCAGCGGGCGTCGAAGGTCTCGCGGATGGCTGGAGTTCCGATGACGGTGATCGGGGGAACCTTGCCGCCATCGACGGGGAGAATGCCGGTGGCTTCCCCGGTGGAAACGACCAGCTGGGAGCCGGTGACATGAGACGGAATTGGGCTGGATTCTTGGGGCATCTTGGGCAGGCAGAATATGCCGAGATGACGGATGCTACGTGCGTTTTGCGAGCGGCTGCAGCGTTGGTCAACTGCCCGACGAAGTGAAACGAACCAGTGGCATTTGCGAAGGATGGCAGCCTGATTTTGTGACGCGAAGCGGGCGGTTGGATTGAAGAAAACCGCTCGCTTACGCTCGGAGTTCTCAGAACTTTGCGGACCTGGCTTGAAAGCAGAATACATGCGAAACACAACACCCCTCGTCGGTCGCTCATTTTTTTCGGCTCGTCAAGTTGCGCTCGCGGCGGGGCTATGCACCGCTTCGGCGTTTGGCGACGTCTCGCCCAACGCCGGGATGATGCGTTGGCCTGACGTGAGCAGGGACAGCATCGCGTTTGTGTATGCCAATGACATTTGGATTGCACCCAAGAGCGGCGGGCAGGCGCGTCCCTTGGCGAGTCCGGCGGGAGTGGAGACGTTCCCGCGTTTCAGCGCGGATGGCAACACAATTGCGTTCATCGGCAACTACGAAGGTAATCGCGATATCTACACGATGTCGATCAACGGCGGGATTTCGACGCGCGTGACGCATCATCCGGCGGGCGAGACGCTGTGCGATTGGTTGCCGGACGGCAACCTGCTGTTCTTTACGAATGGTTGGTCAGGGCTTGCCCGGCAGCAACAGTTGTGGCAGACGACGGCGAACGGCGGGTTGCCCGAGAAGTTGCCCGTGCCATACGGCGGGTTTGGAAGTGTGTCGCCCAATGGTGAGTGGCTTGCATACACGACGCACAGCGTGGACACTCGCACGTGGAAGCGGTATCGGGGTGGCATGGCAACGGATGTGTGGCTGTTCAACTTGAAGGACAAGACGAGCAAGCGGATTACGGATTGGGAGGGCGTGGACACGTTGCCCATGTGGGTGCCGGGCGGGGATGGCAAGACGGTGTACTACCACGCGGATTCAGGGCGTGAACATCGGATGAACATCTGGGCGTATGACATTGACACACGCGTGACGCGTCAGGTGACGAACTTTGCAGACGATGACGTCAAGTGGCCCAGCATCGGACCCGGCAGCGATGGCAAGGGCGAGATTGTGTTTCAGCTTGGCAGCAAGTTGATGCTGCTGAACCTGGGGACAGGGCAAGCAAGCGAAGTAAAAATCACGGTGCCGGGAGATCGGCCCAAGCTGCGGCCCCGCATGGTGGACTCGAGCAAGAACGTCGAGGGCGCGAGCATCTCACCCAGTGGCAAGCGCGTGGCGATTGAGGCACGCGGCGACTTGTGGTCTGCGCCGGTGAAGGAGGGCGTCGTGCGCTCGATGACGCGCACGGAGACAACCGCGGAGCGCGACCCGGCGTGGAGCCCGGATGGGAAGTGGATTGCGTACTTCTCGGATGAGGGTGGGGAGTACAACCTGTGGGTCAGAGCTTCGGATGCCAAGCCACCGGAGAAGAAAGACGACAAGGACAAGAAAAAGGACGACAAGAAAGACGACAAAGTAGACGCAGGCGCGGGCGAGAAGAAGGATGAAGCAAAGGAAGGCAGCGCGGCAGACGGCACTGCTTCACAGGTTGCGGCATCGAGTGAGAAAAAAGACGAGCCGGCCGTCGAACCCAAGCGCGAGACTCGGAAGCTGAGTGATCTTGGTGCCGGGTATCGATACCAGCCCCGCTGGTCGCCAGACAGCAAGTTCATCACATTTGTCGATCAGAACGGCCGCCTGTTCCTGACAGATGTTGAGAAGGGCGAGACGAAGGAGTTTGACAAGGACAAGTGGATGAGCCAACCGGGGGTGAGCTGGTCGAGTGATTCGCAGTGGATCACATATGCGTTGTCAGATGACAAGACCAGCAACGGCGTGGTGTGGATCGCCAACGTGAAGACTGGCGAGAAGCAGGCCGTGACGAGCGTGATGTTCGCCAGCAGCAGCCCCGCCTTTGATCGCAAGGGTGACTGGCTGTTCTTTGCGAGCCAGCGTGCCGTGGACAACCCGGAGTACAGCGATCTCGACAACACGTACGCGTATCGCAACAGCCAGGTACTGCTGATGGTGCCGCTGCGCAAGGATGTGAAGAGTCCGTGGCTGGCGAAGAGCGAGGAAGAGGAGTACAAGAAGGACGAACCCAAGAAGGATGACAAGGCAGACAAGAAAGACGAGAAGAAGGACGAAGAGAAGAAGAGTGACGAGAAGAAGGACGACGCCAAGCCCGCGACCGAAGATCCGGTGACGGGCACGTGGTCGGGCACAGCAAAGGGCGCGCAGGTGCCTGGCGGCAGCATGCCGGTGACGTTCAACCTGAAACTTGCAGATGGCAAAGTGACGGGCAGCGTTGTCTCGGCGATGGGTCAGGCGGACCTGACTGGCACGTTTGATAAAGGCTCTGGCGATATCGAGTTCACCATCAACATGCAGGGGCAGGCGATTCGCTTCGCGGGCAAGATCAAGGGCGGCGAATTGACTGGCGAGTGGTTCGCGGGCGAAGGCAAGGGCGAGTTCACAGCGACCAAGGGCGCTGAGGGTGGCGGTGAGAGCAAGTCTGATTCCAAGGATGACAAGAAGGACGAGAAGAAGGAAGTCAAGATCGACTTCGATGGCTTTGAGGCTCGCGCGATCCCGCTGCCGATTCCGGCGGGGAACTTCGGCGGGCTGATGGTCGCGGATGGCGAGAAGTTGATTTTCACACGCTCGGGCTCGCGCGGCAGCGGCGACAACAACGGCATCCGCATCTACAACTACACGGGTGACGAGAAGAAGGAAGAAGCCGTGACCAGCGGCGGCGGGTATGAATTGTCCGCCGACGGAAAGAAACTGCTCGTGATGCGCGGCGGGTCGAGCATGAACGTGCTTGATGCCTCGGCGGGCGGCGGCAAGAGCCAGAGCGTCATCACGGCGGGCATGTCAAAGACCATTCAGGACCCGCGCGTGGAGTGGAAGCACATCGTGAATGAAGCGTGGCGCTTGCAGCGCGACTTCTTCTATGAACCCACCATGCACGGCGTGGACTGGCCCAAAGTCCGCGATCATTATCTTGCGATGGTGGACGATGCGTCAAGCCGAGAAGATGTGAACTGGATCATCGCGGAGATGATCAGCGAACTGAACATCGGGCACGCGTATCTGGGCGCGCCGGGTGATGTTGAGGATCAACCGAATCAGAATGTGGGGTTGCTGGGTGTCGACTTCGTGTTGGACAAGTCTGGTGCATCGCCAGCGTACAAGATCGCGAAGATTGTCTCGGGTGCGTCGTGGGATTCGGACGCGCGCGGGCCGCTGAGTCAGCCCGGGATCGATGTGAAGGTTGGTGAGTACGTGCTCGCGGTCAACGGCGTGCCGATCGACACGAGCAAAGACCCCTACGCGGCGTTCATCGGCACGGCGGATCGTGTGACATCGATCACGGTGAGTTCGAATCCGGTACGAGATGGCAAGGAGCGCGAGGTTGTGCTCAAGCCCATGGGCAGCGAAGGCACCTTGCGATATCGCGACTGGATCGAAGCCAAGCGCGCGTATGTCGCTGAAAAGTCTGGCGGCAAGGTCGGCTACATCTACGTACCCAACACGGGAGTCGATGGGCAGAACGATCTCTATCGTCAGTTCTTCGGGCAACGCGGCACCGATGCGCTCATCATCGACGATCGCTGGAACGGCGGCGGGCAGATTCCCAACCGCTTCATTGAGTTGCTTGATCGCCCGGCAACCAACTACTGGGCGCGACGTGACGGCAACGATTGGCCATGGCCACCGGACGCACACTTCGGGCCAAAGTGCATGCTCATCAACGGCCTCGCCGGCAGCGGCGGCGACATGTTCCCATGGCTGTTCAAGCATCACGGCCTTGGCCAATTGATCGGCATGCGCACGTGGGGTGGGCTTGTCGGCATCAGTGGCAACCCTCGCATGGTGGATGGCGGCAGCGTCACGGTCCCCAACTTCGGCTTCTACGAAACCGACGGCACGTGGGGCGTTGAAGGGCACGGTGTCGATCCTGACATCGAAGTGATCGACGATCCAGCCCTGATGCAGAACGGCGGCGATCCGCAGCTTGATCGGGCCATCAACGAGATGTTGAAGGCGATCGCCGAGAAGCCGTATGTCTCGCCGAAGCGGCCGCAAAGCCCGGATCGCAGCGGGATGGGGATTTCGCCGAGGGATAAGTAGGAAAGTACATCAGCCCATATTCACACTTCGAGCGAAGGCGTGCCTCTGGCACGCCTTTGTTTTGTCGATTTCGTGTGGTTTTGCAATCCGCAAGCAGCCGGGACTTGACGCTTGCTGTATATTGATGCAGTTCCGCACTGTCGCAGTGCGGCGGCACGAAACGGGGCGAGCGTGTTGCCAACGGAGGCCGACCTATGTCTGAAAAGCAGATGTGCAAGAGCGTGGTGCGAGTTTGCCTGTGTACCGGCGTTGGATCGCTCGCGAGCGTTGCCCATGCTCAGCCGTTTGAAGCGCCGGAGCCGCACGAAAAGGTCACGGCTTGGGACTTGCAACCCGGGCCCATCGCGCCTGATCCTGAAACGTCAACGCCTTTCACGCCGCGAGGGTTTCCGTTTCATGCGCAGGTGAACGTCAACGCGGCGGGGCAGAATATTCTGGGCGACGCGGCGAACGAGCCTTCGATTGCGTCGGACCCGCGGTTTCCGAATCGGATTGTGGTGGGATGGAGGCAGTTTGACACGATCGCGAGCAGTTTCCGCGAGGCGGGGTATGCGTGGAGTGATGACTGGGGGCGGACTTGGCACAAGAACGAATTACAGCCGGGGGTGTTTCGGAGTGATCCGGTGCTGCGGGCGAATGCGGACGGGACGATTTTTTACAACTCGCTGGAAGTGATTGACGGCGGCGCGAGCTATCGCGTTGACTACTTCCGATCGAGTGACGGTGGGCAGACCTGGAGTGCGCCGAGTTTCGCGGTTGGCGGCGACAAGACCTGGTTTGCGATTGACAAGTCGAGCACGTCGCGGCGCGGGGCGATGATTCAGGCGTGGAACTGCTGCCAGTTCAACAGGTCCTTTGACAACAGCCTCACATGGTCGACACCATCGGGCAATCTGGGCATCGTGTTTGGTACGATTGACATCGGGCCCGCCGGCGAGGTGTATGTGCTGGGGCAGAACGGCGGCGTGCGCATCAGCAAGTCTGTGAATGCGCTGGACCCCAGCGTCAGCGTCCCGACATTTGCGCCATCGACGCTTGTGTTCAATTCCGCGGGCGGCACCGGGCGCGCGCCGAATCCGGGCGGGCTGATCGGGCAGCATCAGGTGCTTGTTGAGAAGAACGTGGCGGCACGGATGGGGTGGGTGTATGCGTTGAGCACGATCAACATCGCGGGCAGCGCGACGGACATCGGCTTTCGGAGGAGTGAGGACGGTGGCGCGACGTTTGCTCCGGCGGTGTTGTTCAATGGCGGGGTTGTCAATGTCAGCAGTTGGCAATGGTTCGGCACAATGGGGCTTGCACCCAACGGGCGCATCGATGTTGTGTACAACGACACGAGCACGACACTCAACCCAGTAATGAGCCGAACGATGTACGTGTTTAGCAATGACGCGGGCGTGACGTGGAGCGTTCCGGAAGCGCTTGGCGGTGTTTGGAACAGCACAGTGGGCTGGCCTATTCAGCAGAAAATCGGCGACTACTACGACATCGAGTCGGACAACAATGGGTTTAACCTTATTTATTCAACCACATACAACGGCGAGCAGGATGTGTACTTTGTCCGGCACGGGTCGCGGCTGTGCGATGATATTGACTTCAACAACGACGGAAGTCAGTTTGACCCGCAGGACATCGACGCATTCTTGAGCGTGTACGGCGAAGGGGCGTGCGTGCCGGCGACGGCCACGTGCAACGACATTGACTTCAACAACGACGGCTCACTGTTTGATCCGGCGGATATTGATGGGTTCCTGAGCGTGTACAGCGAGGGGCCTTGCAATGCGGGGTGAGGCGTGTCATTCACACGTACACGGCAGTTGCGTAGTTCGATGAGAGATGGATGGGAAGTTGACACTGTTCTGGAGAATGTGCATGTCCGTGCCAAGTCGTATTTGTTCCAAAACATCTATTGGTGCGTCTGTGTTTGCGTTGGCGATCAGCGCGGCGTCGGGATTTGCGCAGCCGGTTGAGGAAATTGGGCCTCACGAAGTGATGACGAGCGCGGACTTGCATCCCGGGCCCGTGCCAAACTTGCCCACGAGCGATCCGTTTTTCATGCCGCGAGGATTTCCGGCCACGGTGCAGGTGAATGTCCGCCCCAACGGGCAGAACATCGTGGGCGATGCAGCAAACGAACCCTCGATGGCGTCGCAGGCGAAGTTTCCCAACAAGATCGCGATCGGGTGGCGGCAGTTTGACACGATCACCAGCAACTTCAGGCAAGCCGGATACGCGTGGAGCGATGACTGGGGACGGTCGTGGCACAGAGGGACGCTGAATCCGGGCGTGTTCCAGAGCGATCCGGTGCTGCGAGCGGACGCGGACGGCACCATTTTCTACAACTCGCTCACTGCGGACTTTGAGTGCTTCTACTACAAATCGACGGACGGCGGGCAGACGTGGAGCGCGCCGTTGTTTTCGTGGGGCGGCGACAAGGCGTGGTTTGCGATTGACAAGTCAAACACTTCGCGGCGCGGAGCGATGGTACAGGCGTGGAACTGCTGCGCGTTCAACCGGTCGTTCAACGGCGGGCAGACGTGGTCGGCGCCGTCGAGCGACCTTGGCATTATTTTCGGTACGCTCGACATCGGGCCTACGGGCGAGGTGTATGTGATTGGGCAGGATGGGAGCGTACGGATCACAAAGTCGACGGACGTGCTCAACCCGAGCGTCGCCAACCCGTCGTTCTCAACGCCTCAGCAGGTGTTCTTGTCCGCAGGCGGCACGAATCGCGCACCAAATCAAGCGGGGCTCATCGGGCAACATCAGGTGCTCGTGGAGAAGAACGTCGCGGCACGAATGGGATGGGTGTATGCGCTGAGCACGATCAACACGCCCGGAAGCGCGACGGATGTCGGGTTCCGGCGCAGCACGGACGGCGGCGCAACGTGGGGACCGATTTCGCTCATCAACGGCGGCATCGTGAATGCAAACAGCTGGCAGTGGTTCGGCACGATGGGTTTGGCACCAAACGGGCGAATTGACGTCGTGTACAACGACACGAGCGCGACGCTGAACGCAGTGCTGAGCAGGACGATGTATGTGTACAGCAACGACGCGGGCACGACTTGGAGCACGCCGGAAACGCTGGGACCGACGTGGAACAGTTCGGTGGGCTGGCCTCAGCAGAACAAGATCGGGGACTACTACGACATCGAGTCAGACAACAACGGGTTCAACCTGATTTACTCTGCGACGTACAACGGCGAGCAAGACCTGTACTTCCTGCGGCACGGGGCAAGATTCTGCGACAGCATTGACTTCAACAACGACGGGTCGATGTTCGACCCGCAGGACATTGACGCGTTGCTCAGTGTGTACGGCGAAGGGCCTTGCGTGCCGGCGACGGCGACGTGCAACGACATCGACTTCAACAA
>CAZEZV010000039.1:0-21077 GCA_964516725.1 uncultured Phycisphaeraceae bacterium | reverse complement strand
CGCGACAGCGGCGCGTTTGTGACGATGAATTATGGCGTGTACGACGACAAGATGCGCACGCTGCATTACGCGAATGCTGGGCACCCGGCGCCCGTGATTCGCTCACGCGATGGCGACGTGCGCAATCACGACAATCCGGATTCTGGATTTCCCTTGGGCATCGTCGAGGACGCGACGTACACGACGGCGTCGCTGCAATTGCAGCGAGGCGATGCGCTGGTGATCTACACCGACGGTATCACGGAAGCCTTCAGCGAACGCAGGGAGATGTTCGGCGAGCGGCGGATGTTTGACGCGATTCGACGCGGGTACACCTCGTGCATTCCGACTGTTGAGTGCGAGCAGGGCGAGGCGTCGGCGACGATGTACGGTGCTCCGCTGTATGGCGAAGCGCCGGCGCATGATGTGCCGGGAAGCGCGGCGGGCGTGCTCAACGCGATCATTGACGAGCTTGGGAAGTTTGCGGGGTTGACGTCGCGGAGCGATGACAGGACGGTGGTGGTTGCGGGGGTGCGGTAGCGCATGGCGAAGAAAGCAACGAAGAGAACAGGCTCATCGGGCGTGAAGGCAACGCGTGCGTTGACGAGCGGTGCGCTCCCAACAGCAGATGCTCTACTGCACGACCTCAAGTCCCTCGGTGATCCCAAGCACAAAGCGCAGATGGCCGAACGCTTCGGCATCAAAGGCCAGACGCAGGCGACGGCGTTCGGCGTGAGCATGAAGGACGTGCAGGCGATCGTGAAGCGGGTTGTGAAGGAGGGGCCGAAGGACAAGATGGAATCAGCTGCGTGGCGGCATGAACTGGCGGCGCAACTTTGGACAACGGGTCAGTATGATGCTCGTCAGATGGCGCCGTATGTTGATGTGCCGGCGCTGGTGACGATGGAACAGATGGAGCGGTGGGCGAAGGGCTTTGACAACTGGGCGACCTGTGATACGTCGTGCTTTGTGTTGTTTGATCGAGTGCCACCGCCGCCGGAGAGGCCCAGTGTGTCGATCAAGATGGTTCGAGTGTGGGCGAAGCGGAAAGAGGAATTTGTGAAGCGTGCGGCGTTCGCGATGATCGCGGGGCTTGCGTTGCACGACAAGAAGACGCTGATTGATGCGGAGGGAGACGCGGTGTTTGTGTCGTTCCTGCCTTTGATCGAAGCGGCGGCGAATGATGAGCGCAACTTTGTGAAGAAGGGGGTGAGCTGGGCGCTGCGGGCGATTGGGAAGCGCAACGAGAAGTTGCGGAAAGAAGCGATCAGGCTCGCGACGAAGTTGTCGAAGTCGGAGGACAGCACGGAGCGGTGGATTGGGAAGGATGCGATGCGAGATTTGGCTTGAACGGGGCTTGAACATGGCGTGAACATGCAGCCCGACCGCGAGGGAGCGGCTTGCGAGCGATGTGCATATTGATGTGCTGAAGCGATTATGCCAGAGTCGCTGCGGTGTGTGGCTTCACTTCGTGGTCTTGGATTTTCGCGTACGCGCTTTGACGAGGAAGTGCCCGACGATCGCTCCGAGCGTTGCGGGGATTGAGAACATGCCGTACATGATGAGCTCGAGCGGGATGAGGTTGTGGGTGGTGTTGTCGACAATCAGTTCCGCGATTGCGGCGCAAGGGAACAGCGACATGCTTGCGATGCCAATGAAGAACGGATTGTGTCGAGTGGCGCCAGCGCTGACGAAGCCGAGCATCGCGAGCAGGGCAAAGGGAATCCACGTGAGCCTTTCAACACCGGTGCGGAGCAACGGGAAGAGCGGCGCGGGCATGAGCGGCGTGCCCGCGGCCCAGGTGGGACCAACGAAACACGCTACGCCCAGGATGGCGATGAGGGCGTAGAAGGCGACGGTTTTCAAGACGGTTTTGGTGGTGCTGGGTGCCAAGGCAAGGCTCCTTGATGTGGTTAGTATATACTAACACAATGGATACTGCAAGGCTTTTTGTGTGTTTTGTTGAAGATTGGGTTGAGGCGTTGAGTTGCGGTGGGGTCGCGCGCAGACAACGCCAAGCGGGGACTGCTTTTTGTCCGCGCGATTGCGTGCAGAAATCGGAGTGATGCGCAAGCCGCTCCCTGATGGTTGCGCTGCATGTTTTGTGGCGCTTATCGAAACTTCTCGCGGCCTGAGCGGCGGCGCTTGAGTTCCGCGTCGATGAAGTCCTCGATTTCGCCGCGGAGCACGGCTTCGTAGTCGCGTGATTCGTGGTTGGTGCGGTGGTCCTTCACGCGGTTGTCGTAGAAGACGTAGCTGCGGATCTGGCTGCCCCATCCTTGTTCGAGCGTGCCGCCGGTGGCTTTGACGATTTCGGCTTCGCGGCGGTCGTCTTCGATTTGCTGGAGGCGAGCCTGCAGGACGGTCATTGCCTGCTTTTTGTTTTGGGGTTGGTCGCGATAGGTGCTTGCGACGATTTGGATGCCGGTGGGGATGTGTGTGAGGCGGATGGCGGTGGCGACTTTGTTGACGTTTTGGCCACCGGGGCCGCGTGCGCGGACGAAGGGTTCGACGATCAGGTCTTTTTCAGGGATTTCGATTTCGTTTTCTTCGAACTCGGGTGTGACTTCGACTGTCGCAAAGCTGGTTTGGCGTTTGCCTTGGGCGTTGAAGGGGCTGACGCGGGCGAGGCGGTGGCTGCCTCGTTCGCACTTCAGGTAGCCGAAGGCGTACGGGCCTTTGATGTGCAGCACCACGCTGTCGATGCCGACTTCGGCGCCGAAGCCTTTGTCGACTTCTTCCATTTTAAAGTCCATCTTCTCGCAGTAGAAGATGTACATGCGGAGGAGCATTTCGGCCCAGTCGTTGGCCTCGGTGCCGCCCACGCCTGCGCTGATGGTGACGAAGCAGTTGCGGAAGTCGTGCGGGTCAGCGAGGAGCGACTGGAGTTCGATTTTTTCGAGACGTTGGACGAGGGTGAAGAGGGCCTGGTCGGCCTCTTTGAGGAGGTCGGCGTCGCCGGATTCTTTGGCCATTTCGTAGCCGATTTTGGCGTCTTCAAAGTCTTTGATCGCGCCCGTCAGCGGCTCAATCTGGGCCTTGAGCAGTTTGGACTCGGCGACGACTTTTTTGGCCGCGGTCTGGCTGTTCCAGAACGAATCCCCGGCCATCTGCTCTTCCAATTCCTTGCGGCGTTTGACCTTGGAGTCGTAGTTAAAGAGAGTCGCGGATGGTTGAGATCCGCGCCTCGAGGTCGGCGATGACTGGGAGATGGGCGTCAAAGTGCATGGGTGGGTCTTTCGAAGGAAAAGGACAGGGGCGGAGTATAGAGGGGCTTTGGCTGGCGAGCGCAGGTGTTGTGCAACCGTCAGTGGAAGGTGAAACGTCGGGTTTTCGTGTCGGTAGGAGGGGCGTTATTCTCGTGGGTGAACTGGCTTTTTTCCATGTTGGCGCAGATCAGCGCAGACCAGCCGCAGTCGGCGATCGATACGCTCAGCGAAGCTAAGAAAAGAGCCGTCGCGCAGCAGGTGTCGCAATACACCCTCTTTGTTGCGCTCATCGGCCTTGTCACCATCATCGCGTTGATCTTGTTTGTGATGACGCGTCGACGAAAGTTAGAACGAGAGCGCGAAGAAGCCGCGAAGAACAAGGGTGATAGCGCGCCGCCAGTTTCGGCGTGGGAAGAAGCCGGTCGTCGCATGCAAGTGCCGCGCGAGTTGGATGAAGTGCGCGAGTTGCCCGACGAGGATGACTCGTCGCCGGAATCGCTGCGAGGACGGGCGGGTGGGCCGGGAGGAGTGGGGGGTATTGGTGGTGTGAGTGGCAAGCCTGAGTCCGAACAAGAGCGTGATCCGCTGCGGCGGACACCGCCGGCGTCGGGTTCGGGGCGAGCGAAGAGGCGCGACGCCGAGAGTGCAGTGCCGCTGCCTGCCAGCGATCAGGGGCAGCGGCCAGTTGCGTTGATTACCGGCGGCGCGAAGCGAGTTGGCCGCGCGATCGTGCGCGAGTTTGCTCGGAATGGGTTTGACATCTGGTTCACGTACAACACGAGCGAAGAAGATGCTCGCGAAGTCTCTCGCGAAGTGTCGGCACTCGGGCGGAAGGTCACGAGTTTTCGGGTGGACTTCAGCGAGACGGGGGAAGTCGAGGAGATAGCCAAGCAGCTCGCGCAGACGCTGCCGCGGCTTGATGTGCTGGTGCATAACGCCGCCGCGTACCAGGCGACACCAATCGATGAGTTCGATACTGAAGCCGCGGCGAAGCAACTGCGCGTCAACGCGCTTGCGCCGCTTGTGCTGACGGCACATCTTCGAAAGCTGCTCAGCGACTCGCCGTTCAACGGAGGCGGCAGCATCATTGCGATGCTGGATATTCACGCGATGGGCAAACCGCGGCGGAATTACTCGGCGTACACAATGTCGAAGGCTGCTTTGCATGAGATGGTGCTGAACCTTGCGAAGGACCTTGGGCCGTTTGTGCGGGTGAATGGCGTCGCGCCGGGCGTCGTTGCGTGGGAGGAGCCCGGAAAGGACATCAACACCAACGGCCCGGGGTTTGACGCGGAGAGCTCTGGTGGCGCATCGCTGGGATCGGGCAAGAAGCCTTCCGACGAACAAGGGCGTTATCTGCGGCGTATTCCCCTGGGACGATTCGGCGAGCCCGAGGACGCAGCGAAAGCGGTGTACTGGCTTGCGACGCAGGCGACGTATGTGACGGGACAGGTGATACGGGTGGATGGTGGGAGGTGGTTGGCCTAGCCCGTAGATTGGCGGTCCCCCGCCACCCCCCGATCCGTCTGCAGGGACCGTCTCGGTCGATGCAGTCTGAGGCGATCAAAAACACATGTAGCCCGACCGTAAGGGAGGGCTTCGAGGTTGGAAACGGTGAGACAGATTGACGTGGATGGCAACTAAGAGGCAAAGCGACGAAGTGACGAAGTTCAGTTATGCAACGAAGCACTCAAATCAACCGGTCTCGAGCGATTGTCACGTGTGCATGTTTCGCAGCGTGTGCCGCAGTGTTCCTGCTCGCCGCTTGCAGTGAGCGAGCACGACCAATCGCAGTGGAGCCTTTGCGTGCCCCACAATCAAGCACGAACGCAAGCCCATCCGCTGCAAGTGCTGGCCGAAACACAAGCGGCCAAACAAGCAACGCAACAGGCAGCCAGCCAGCCAGCACACAATCTCAGGGATCAGGCGTGCCGCCAGCCGCTCAAGGAACAATAACGATGCCTCCCGCTACCGACACGACTTCCAAGATCGAAACCGCGATGTTCGGCGGCGGGTGCTTCTGGGGTGTTGAGCACATTTTTCAAGAGGAAGTGCCGGGCGTCATTGAGGCTGTCAGCGGCTACAGCGGCGGGCATGTGAAGAATCCGACGTACAAGCAGGTGTGCTATGAAGACACTGGGCACGTTGAGGTGGTGCAAGTGAAGTTTGATCCGGCAAAGGTGTCGTACGAGCAGCTTGTCAACTTCTTCTACCGCATGATCGATCCGACGCAGGTGAATGGCCAGGGCCCGGACCTTGGCGACCAGTATCGCAGTGTCGTGTACTACTACAACGACGATCAGAAGAAGATCGCGGACAAGGTGAAGACAGAGCGAGCGAGCAAGCACAAGAAGCCCATCGCCGTCGTCAACGAGCCTGCGCAGCAGTTTTACAAGGCTGAGGACTATCACCAGGATTACTACGTGGTGAATAAGAAGACGCCTTACTGCCACTTTCTGAGGCCTGAGTAGTGCCGCGTGTACGTCGCTACCGTTATTCATGTGGAAGCGTGGCGAACAGACGGACGCGTGGATTGTGGTTGCGCTGACGCTGTGGCTTGGCGTGTTGGCAACGGCCGCTTTCAACGCGGCGATCATCTTTCCGAACATTCGAGACATGCACGCGATCGTGCCGGGGCTTGCACTTCCTGAGGATGAGCATTGGAAGTACATCGCGGGCAAAGTGCAGTTCAAAGTCTTTGCGATGAGCGACTGGGTGCAGTTGGCGTGTGCGGCGGTGGTCGTCGCGCTGACCGTGTTGCAATCGCTGCGCGAACGTGGGCAGTTGATCGGGTTGTTGTTGTGGCGGGCGCGGCTTGTGATCACAATCGTCAGTGCGGCGTTGCTCGCGTACTACTTGTTTGCGTTCATGCCCGACGTGCGGCACCAACTTTCGACGATGTGGAGCGCGTTGGACAAAGGAGATCTGAACGCTGCGAAGGCCGCTCAGGCGGCGTTCGACAAGGGCCATCCGACTTCGTCGAAGATGTTGAGCGTGATGCTGCTATTGACGCTTGCGAACATGGTGTTGACGGCAGTGAGTATTGGGCGTCATCCAAAGACAAAGGTGACGTAAGACTTTCGTATGAGCAAGAAGCCACGAGTGAGTCAGGGTGCTGCGAAGCTGTCGCGACAGGTGGGCGCGACGGGCAAGTCAGCGTCGTCTGTGAAGGCAACGGCGGCACAGAAAGCTCGGGCGCTTCGGCTGCTTGGCGCGCTGCGCGAGCATTATCCGGATGCGCACTGCGAGCTTGACTACAAAACGCCCCACGAACTCCTCGTCGCGACGATTCTCTCGGCACAGGCGACCGATGTGTCCGTCAACAAGGTGACGCCCGAGCTGTTTCGGCGATTTCCGACGCCCGCACACTTTGCTGCGGCGAAGCCCGAGGACATCGAGCCGCTCATCAAGTCGATCGGGCTGTTTCGCAACAAGGCAAAGTCGATTCACGCGGCGATGAGCATGATTGTTGAGAAGTTTGGCGGGCGCGTGCCGCAGACCATGGACGAACTGCTCACGCTGCGGGGTGTGGCGCGAAAGACGGCGAATGTTGTGCTGGGCAATGCGTTTGGGATCAATGTTGGATTTGTGGTTGATACGCACATAGAGCGGCTGAGCAAGCGGCTGGGGCTTGCGCCTGCGAATGCGAACGTGGCGCAGGTGGAACAGTGGCTGATGAGTTTGCTGCCGCAGGAGAGTTGGTGCGACGCGAGTCACATGATCATCTGGCATGGGCGAAGGGCGTGCAAGGCGAGGCCGGTGGGCGGGAAGCTCGGGGGGTGCTGTGAGCATCCGATTTGCAGGGAGTTTGGGGCGAAGTGTGAGCTACGATCTTCACATGGCAACGAAATCAAAAAGCAAAACCCAGTACGTTGACGGCTTCGTCATTGTCGTTCCCACCAAGAAGATGGCCGCGTATAAGAAGATGGCGGAAATCGGCTGCAAGGTGTGGATGGACCACGGTGCGCTTGCGTACGCGGAGTGCGCGGGCGAGGACATGAAAGTGCAGTTTGGGGTGCCGTTTCCCAAGTTCGCGAACGCGAAGAAGGGCGAGACGGTGGTTTTCTCCTTCATCACGTACAAGAGCAAGGCGCACCGCGACGGCGTGAACAAGAAGGTGATGAGCGACAAGCGCCTGCAGGCGGCGTGCGATCCGAAGAACATGCCGTTTGACATGAAGAAGATGGCGTATGGCGGGTTTGAGGTACTTGTCGGGGCTTGAAGAAAAAGCCATAAACCGATGAATTGGTGAGTTGTTGCGAGCCGAATGACGACTCGCAGTTGTTCATCGGTTCGTTGCTTTATCGTTTTCGTTGTCTCAAAGGTGCCGCGCTTTCTTCAACGTCCTCTTCAGCCAGCGTTCCCTCGGCTGGCTTCATCACCTCGCGCATTGCCACCGTCGCAAAGCTCCCTCGCGGCAGTTCAAACGCGCACCGCACGTAGGGGCCGTGCTCATCAACCCCGCCTTCGACTTCGGGGTCGATCACCGGGACGCGCAGCGGGCGGCGTTTGCCTTCGAGCGGATAGCGTGAAGCGTTGTCGAATGCTTCGAGTTGCGGCAATGTCACTCCCGCGTTTTCCAGTGCGGTGCGTTCGGCATTCGCGCACTCACTGCCCGCCGCGCCTTGCAGCATGCGTGTGCCCCACATCGGGCCGGAGGGGCTGATGTCGAAGGTCGCGAGGCGTTCGTGCGTGTCGGGCGAGGCGAAGGTCGCGTCGTCGACGGCAAAGACCGCCCCGTTCTCGTGCTTGATGGCGACGTCGCCGATGTTCAGTGAACCCAGCGTGCCTTTTGCGAGGCGATCATCAAGCACGGCGTTGAACACTGCGCTCTGGAACGCGGACAGGTAGAAGCGGATCGAGGTTTCGTCGAGCACTTGAAAGGCGCGGCGTGCGTCTTTGCCTTGTGACAACGCATTCAGCACACGGGTTTCGATCGTGGCTTGCAGCGGATACGCCATGATCGCTTCGCGGAACTTGCCTTCCGTGAACAACCGTCTCGCGTCAGCATTGAACTCGGGACGCGTCGCATTTGGTCCGAGCAATTCGCGCACGGCACCGATCCAGTCGCCGCAGATGATCGAGCGACCGATCAGGTGGTTGTTCGCGAGCATCCCGAATCGCTGTTCGCCGAAGCGATTGGGGACACCGGTGCGCCGCAGGGTCTGCATCACGCGAAGCGCATCGCGCACGCGCGTGGGTTCGACGTTGCGGATGCGGATCGAGAAGCGGTTGCCCCGGAGGTGGCCAGGCCGGAGTTTGTTGTTGTGATAGTCCGCCCACAGCACGCCGAGTGATTCGTGCTGGAGCATCGGGAAGTCTTCGATTTTCTTTGCGGGGGCATAGACCGAGACGACCTGGCGGGTGATGGCGTGCTTGTCCTTGAGCCCGGCGAAGCCGACATCTCTGCGAGTCACGCCGAAGTGCTTTGCGATGATGCCGATCATCTCCAGCGTGCTCATCATCTTCTTCTGAATGAGCATGTAGATGTGCTCGCCCTCGCCGCTGGGCTGGTAGAGGGGTTGTTCGTCGACGAGGAAGTCTTCGGGTCGTTGTTTGATGACGCCGCCGAGGCCTGGGATGTCGGCGGTGACGTAGCGGGTGGGCGTGATGCCTGTTGAGAGTGAGGAGTTCGGCGTGATTGGACCAGTCATTTCGCTACAGCGTAGTGGGGTGGCAAGGCATCTTGAACGCTGGCATCGCGATACTGCCAGCGGCGTGAGAGTGGAGTTTGTCCTACGCTTGCTCCGTGCAAGGTGACGAATACCGCGTCAAACTCGATGCCTTTGAAGGGCCGCTGGACTTGTTGTTGTTCCTGATCCGCAAGGATCAGTTGGACATTCACGACATTCCGATTTCGCACATCACTGATCAATATCTGGTGTACCTGCGAGATATTCACACGCACGCGCGGCTGGACATTGATGAAGCGGGCGAGTTTCTGGTGATGGCGGCGACATTGACCGAGATCAAGAGCCGGATGTTGATGCCCAAGCCCGCGAACGCGGCGAGTGCTGACGCCGGGGACTCGATGAACGCGAGCGGCATAGTCGAAGACCCGCGTGCCGAACTCGTCAAACAATTGCTTGAGTACAAGAAGTACCGGGACGCCGCCGACAACCTTGAAGATCGCGCTGAAGAATGGTCCAAGCGATTCGGCATTGCCCGCACCGGCATCGACAACGACGCCATGCGTGAAGTGCTCTCCGCCGGAGCCAGCGACCTCGACATGGAAGACCTCAGCCTCGTCGATCTCGTCGAGGCGTTCAAGAAGATCGTCGACACCGTCAACTTCGACAAACTGGGCGAACACCAGGTCACGTTCGACGACACGCCCATCGAACTGCACGCGGCGGACATCGTCACCCGATTGTCGGAGCGTGCGGCGGGCACGGGCACCGGTGCAAAAGACGGCGAGATGGAACTGCGCGAGTTTTTTACGAGCCGCACGCGCGGCGAGATGGTGGGGCTGTTTCTGGCGCTGTTGGAGCTCGTGCGGAATGGCAAGGTCGCGGTGCGGCAGGAAAAGTCGGAGGGGAAGGACGCTGCGATTTATGTGAGGCGCGTTGAAGAGCCCCAAGTAGAACCCCAGGCGTGAGCGCGGGGTTTCTGAGTCGGGGGTTGCAGCACATTCAGTTCGTGCGTCGTGTGTGGTTCGCTCACCACAGGGGCACAGAGACACAGAGAAAGGAAGAGAGGACGGCGTGAGATGCGTCGCTTCGCTGATACTTCAGCCATTTCTTCCCTTCTTCACTCTGTGTTTCCGTGCTTCTGTGGTGAGCGATCTTCCACGCACAATGTGGCGATCTGCTCGTTTGAGGTCTGGAAAACCGCACGACGAAAAAGGCGAGCATTGCTGCTCGCCTTGGTGAAACACCCTTTGATTCTCACGGCCTGGAAGGCCGAGCTACTTAGTCATCGCGATCGTTGCCGCTGCGGAACTCGCCGCCGCCGCTAGGGGCGCGCTCGGGGCGTGGGCCACGGTCACCGCCGCGATCGCCGCCTCTGTCACCGCCACCACGCGGGCCGCGATCACGATCTCCGCCACGACCACCACGGTCGCCGCCGCGATCACCACCACGGAACCCGCCGCGACCACCGCCGCCGCCGCCGCGCGAGCCGGATTCCTGCGGCACGTAGACCTCGCCGCGTTCTTCCATGATGACGGCCTTGCGGCTGAGTTTGATGCGGCCTTGTTCATCAACGCTGATGACCTTGACCTTGAGAAGATCGCCCATCTTGACGACTTCGTTGACTCGCTCGACATAGCCCTCAGCCAATTCGCTGATGTGGCACATGCCGTCGGTGCCGGGGGCGAGTTCGATGAACGCGCCGAAGTCCTTCATGCTGACGACCTTGCCGTTGTACACGGTGCCGACCTTGATTTCTTCGCAGAGCGCTTCGATTTCGGAGCGTGCGCCGTTCATGCTCTCGGCGCCGACGCCCGCGATCTGCACTGTGCCGTCGTCTTCGACTTCGATCGTGACCTGCCAGCGTTCTTGGAGGCCGCGGATGTTCTTGCCGCCCGGGCCGATCAGCTTGCCGATCTTTTCCGGGTCGATCTTGATCGTGACCATGCGCGGGGCGAAGGGGCTGATGTCTGCTCTGGGCTTATCGATGATCTTTTCCATGATCTCGATGATTTCGAGACGGCCGACCTTCGCCTGTGCGAAGATGCGTTCGATTTGTTCGAGGTTCAGGCCGCGGGTCTTGAGGTCGAGCTGAATGCCCGTGATGCCTTCGCGGGTGCCGCTGACTTTGAAGTCCATGTCGCCGTAAAAGTCTTCTTCGCCGATGATGTCGGTGACGAACATCTCGTTCTGATCGTTGTCGTCCGCGAAGCGACCGACGCTGATGCCGGCGCAGGTGTTACGAATGGGGACGCCTGCATCCATCAACGCCAAGCAGCCGCCGCAGACGCTTGCCATCGACGATGAGCCGTTGGACTCGGTGATGTCGCTGACGACGCGGACGGTGTATGGGAATTGATCCGGACTGGGCATGATGGGCATGAGGCTGCGCTCAGCCAGTGCACCGTGTCCGATTTCGCGCCGGCCTGGGCCAGTGATGCGCTTTACTTCGCCCGTCGAGAAGGGCGGGAAGTTGTAGTGCAGCGTGAACTTCTTGCTGTACTCAGGCAGGAGGCCATCGATGACTTGCTCATCGCGGCCTGTGCCCAGCGTGACGGTGCAGATTGCCTGCGTTTCGCCGCGCTGGAACATGGAGCTGCCGTGCGTGCGGGCGAGGATGCCCACGGCGCCGGTGAGCGGGCGGATTTCGCGGGGCTGGCGGCCGTCGGCGCGAATGCCTTTTTCGACGATGAGTTTGCGGGTGAGTTTTTCGTCCAGGCGCGCGAGGGCCATCTTCGCCATCGAGCGCTGCTTCTTGCTGTCTTCCATCTGGCGGACGTTGCCGTCCATGTTGATGACAAAGTGCGTGTCGAGGACGGTCTTGAAGAGCGCGGCGATCTTGTCGTTGCGTTCGGCCTTGCCCTTGATCTGGCGGAGCGCGAGCAGGTCCTTCTCGGCGATCTTCTTGACCTTTTCAGTGACTTCCGGGCTGGGAAGGTGCAGTTCGCCCGCCTTCTTCGCTTTGCCGGCCTTCTTCGTGAGTTCCTCGATCATCGCGAGCAGGGGCAAGATGCCTTCGTTGTACGCGTGCGTGAGTGCGCCGTGAACCGCGTCATCGGGGATTTCCGCCGCGCCGACTTCGATCATGTTCATGCCGTCTTTGTGGCCCGCGACGACGGCGTCGATGTCGCTGTAGTCCATCTGCGTGACGGTGGGGTTCAGGACATACTGGGGGCCGTTGTCGGTGTGGATGCGGCCGACGCGCACGGTTGCGACCGGGCCTTCGAAAGGAACGTCGCTCAGCGCGAGCGCTGCGCTTGCAGCGGTGCCGGCGAGCACATCGCTGTCGTTCTCACTGTCGTGGCTGAGCACGAAGACCTGAATCTGCACTTCGTCCAGGAAGCCATCCGGGAAGAGCGGGCGGATCGGGCGATCGATCATGCGCATCGTGAGAACTTCCTTCTCACTGGGCGCCCCCTCGCGCTTCTTGAATCCACCGGGAAACTTGCCGGCTGCCGAGAGTTTTTCGCGGTAGTCAACAGTCAGCGGGAAGAAGTCGATGCCTTCGCGTGGGCTGCTGCGCACGACGGTCGCGAGAACTGTCGTGCCGCCATATGTCGCCATCACCGCGGCGTTGGCCTGCTTGGCGATGACGCCTGTTTCGAGGACGAGGGTGCGGCCGCCGATGTCGCGTTCGATGCGGATAAGGCCGTGGTTGGGATCGGAAAATGTTGCCATGAAAAGGCTCCTGCAATGAGTTGCGGGCAGTGCGGGCCTGATGAACTCGGGAGGCAAGTCATCGCCACTCATGATCGAGCAGAGCAACCGTTGCCTGCGTCGCCTGAGCAATCGCGGCCCCTGGATGGTCTTTCAAGAGTGAGACAGAGTCTCGAATCACACACACCGACCGACTGCAGTATGAGAACGAAAATCAAACGCAGTCAGACTCGAAGAATGAAATCACGAGGCAAGGCGGGGTCGGGGGTGAGAGGCAGAAGGCAGGACGCAGAGACCGGCATCTCACAACAAAACGTGAGGAGGAAGTCTGAGCGAATCACCATAGAGATTCACACAGGCCAGGGCTGCGCACTGCCCACTGCCGCTCCCGTCCCCCTTTCACTGACGAAAAACCAGAGGCACGCGACCGGCACAAACCAACAACAAGATGTCGAACAAAAAGCCCCGAAAAAACAAACCCGAGGCGTTGGCCTCGGGTCGGTGTGAGTCGTTCTTACTTGCGCAAGCCAAGCTTGGCGATCAACTTCTGGTAGCTCTCTGGCGTGGTCTTCGCCAAGTAGCGAAGCAGGCGGTTGCGCTTGCCGACCATCATCATCAAGCCGCGGCGGCTGTGGAAGTCCTTGTCGTGACCCTTCATGTGGTCCGCGAGGGCGTTGATGCGGGCCGTGAGCATGGCAATCTGGACTTCCGGTGAACCCGTGTCCGTGCCGTGCCGGCGGTGAGTGGTGACGACTTGTTTGCGTTCTTCGATGAGCAGTGCCATTGAGAAACTGATCCTTTTCTTAGTTAGATGGTGAGGATAGGCGGATTGCGGATGATGGTCAAAGCCTCTGTGTGCCATACGCACAAAATACGAACGACCCATTCATACACAATTGGCTTGTTCTGCGAGCAGTTGCGTGGCGCAGGGCTCCATTTCGAGAACAAGAATTCTTCCGACACTGCGACAGACCCCAAAAAACAAAGAGCGATGAGCATGCTCATCGCTCCTTCTGTTCAATCATTGTGTTACCCGATTTACAAGTGATGAAGAACACTCAAGACCGCCGGCGACGGCTCGCGATGACTCCCGCCAAGCCAAGCAGCGCAGCCGATGCTGGCGTTGGAATCTCGATGGTGAAGAGCCAGTCGGTGGACTCGACGTGATGGATGCCGCCGGGTGTGGCGTAGGACAACCAGCCCCAGCCCGACAACCCGGCGAAGCCGCGATGGCCCAGGTCGTTGTCTTCATCGCCCAAGCGCAGCGAGTAGTCGAAGCTGCCGCGTTCATCGACGAGGTCGATGACATGGCCCAATGGCGTTGAAATCGTGCCTGTATTTGCGTGGTTTGTAGTGTCAACCCAGACGTCGTCATCGCCGGGAACGCCAGTGACGCCGAGCGAATAGGTGAAGGACAAAGTGTACATGCCGTTGTACGCGTCAGCCGCGTACCCGCCGCCAATGTCGCGCCCACCCTTAGCCGAGCCGGTGATCGAAATGGTGGTGGCTGTGTACGTCAGAAAGACCGCGGAGCTTGGATCGTCAAAGTCCAGAGTGAAGACGTCGTGGCCGCCGGTTGCGTTGTACAACTCGTCAAAGCGAGCGCCGTACGGCGGCGGGAGCACGTTGCCATCAGGATGGTTGTGAAGGCGGTACACGCCAGGCCCAAGCCCAACGGCTTGCGATGTGCTCGCACACGCAGCGATCGCGCAAAAAACAAACAGCGAGTTTCTCGAGTTCAGCATCGATCTCTCCTCTCTTGCTGCGCTTGTCGCAAGGGACATGCGCAGTTCTTGCTCTCAGTGCAAGCGATTGCTTGCACCGTGTACATGGTACCGAATTCGAGAAAACGGTCAATCCAAATGTGCACCCATTCTGAGCGACGAAGATCCCATAACTGTTTATGCAGCAGTGACTTCAACTCTGGAATGTGCAGCAGTCCCTCAATCGAGTCAGAGCAGACCGATCCCGCGCTGGTAGCAGATGATGAGGTCGAATTCCCACTTGCCGGGGCGACCTTGGAGTGGCATTCATTGCAAGAATTCTGAGATTCAGCTGTCGAATTCTGCCGTCAGTGTTGAATTGGGGTGAACGAACGGTTCTTGCAATGCTCTAGAAAGGCTTTCTTGTCACACCGCGATCGAATCTTGCATAAGTCATTGAGAGTAATGCATTTGTGATGAAGTGCGAAAGTTGGAGTGTCGGAATGTTGGGAATGCGCAAAAGCGATGTACTTCTGTTGCACGGATTGCAGTTATGCGATATCATGATCCCGTACACATGGCTCATTCGTCGCGACGAGAGACCGCGATATGCCGTGTGTGAGGTGTTCAAGGAGAGAGAGACATGCGAAAGTTTGCTCTTATTTTGGCGGCTGGCTGCGCGATTCCCGCGATGGCTCAGTCGTACACGCTCGAGGATTTTAACTCGGACGCGTTTTTCAATCTGACCGCAGGCAACCAAATCAGTTGGCGAGTCGATGGCGTGAGCCAGCTCTTCAACCAGCGGTTCTTCTATCGCGATTCGACGATGGGCGATGAAGTTGGCGTGGACACGCTGGCGCTCACGGGCCATCAGGCGACGGATACGAACACGTTCGACGATCCGCGCGTTGACACGCTCGCGACGCGGTATGCCGCGGCGAACGGGCTTGAGTTTCGCATTTCGTACACGCTCCGCGGCGGCGCACTTGGTTCTGGCACTTCGGACCTCGCAGAAACGATCCGCATCCAGAACAATGGCCTCGCGTCAGTGTCGCTGAGCTTCTTCCAGTATGTGGACTTTGATCTGGGCGGAACGGCTGGTGGCGACTTGGGTGAAATCCTCGGCGGGGACAGCGTGTTCCAGCAGGACACGTTTGGGAATTTCACGGTCAATGAAACAGTTGTTGCACCCGCCCCGACACACTACCAGATCGGCCAGTTCCCAAGCATCGTCAACATGTTTGGCGACGGATTAGTGTCCAACCTCAACGACTTCGGCGGCCCACTCGGCCCGACCGACATCACGTGGGCCTTCCAGTGGGACATCACCCTCGCTCCGGGCGGGAACTTCATCATCTCCAAGGACAAACTGCTGTACATCCCGACTCCGGGTGCGGCTGCTCTGCTTGGCCTCTCGGGTCTGCTCGCAGCGCGCCGTCGACGCTGATCTTTTCTTTGCTCTCCAGTCTTTCACATAGCCGCCCTTCACGGGCGTTTTTTTTGGCTCGGCATGCGGGTGGGTCTGATATTCGCCGAGGATTTCTCTGATTTGCTCCAATGAACTCTCGATACATTCGACAATGCAATCTGGAGTTGTTAGGATTTTGCCCGCATCTTGTCATGTCTACCGGCATCAGACAGTCACGACAACTTTTGGGTGGCATGGATTCGAGTGACTTGGGGCGAATGAGGCCACGATGAACTTGTGCGATTGATCCGTTCAGCACGCACATTCGCTGGTCAGAGCAGGAGTTTATTGCGTGAAACGTCAGGCAACCGTTGCGGCCAGTGTGGTCATTCTCATCGTTCTCGTGACAGGCGGATCGCTCGCGGCGTGGCAATATCGCAAAATGACAACTCCGCCGCCTCCCATGGAGGAGTGGGGTGAGTCTGTCAAGGTCGTGAAGGCGACGGTCTTGCCCTATCAACCCGAAGCCGAGTTGGTTGGGACGGTGTTTCCGTACCGCACCGTCACGCTGAGCAACGAAGTCGCGGGGACTATCAAGGAAGTGGGCTTTGAATCCGGTGCTGTCATTGAAGAAGGACAAGTCCTGCTTCGACTCGATGCGTCGATGGAAGAGGCCGACCTGAAAGCCGCGAAGGCGAATGTGGGTGTTGCCGAGGCTGGCATCGCCGTCGCGGATGCACAGATCAAGTGGTCGGAGTCTAACGTGCGTCGCCTTACGCAGGCGCTTGCGACCAAAGCCGCGGCGGAAGCGGATGTTGAGCGTGCTCAGGCGGACCTGGATGTTGCGCGGGCTCAGAAACAGCGAGCGATAGCGGATGTTGATCAGGCCAAGGCGCGAGTTGTCCAGATCGAAGCTGAAATCGCAAAGAAGACTATGCGAGCCCCGTTTCGCGCCAAGGCTGGCTTGCGAAATGTCCACGTGGGTCAGTACATCGGCGAGGGTAACGAGATCGTTGGGCTGCTGGGCATCACCGACCAGATATACCTTGACTTTGGATTGCCCCAGGATCAGGCGCAACTCGTGAAGGTTGGCGATGTCTTCATGGTGCGTTCGTCCGTGCTCGGCACCGAACCCCAGCGTGTTGAGGTCGTTGCGATTGACGCCGCAGCGAACCCGAGCACTCGCAACGTGCGCCTTCGCGCCGTTGTCGACAACAAGAGCCAGAAGCTCAGTCCCGGCATGTTCGTCGATGTGCGCGTGCCGGTTGGGCCGGTTCAGCAAGTCGTCGTCGTGCCGCTGACGGCTGTCCGCAGGGCCAGTTACGGCGACCATGTCTTTGTCATCCGCAGCGTTCCCGACGAAAAGGACCCGACAAAGAAGCCGCTGCGGGCGTTCCAGGTGTTCATCAAGACGGGCACGACGCTGGGCAACAACATCGTGGTGCTGGAAGGCCTCAAGGAAGGCGACGAGGTTGCGAGCGATGGGTCGTTCAAGCTCCGTGAAGGCGCGATGGTGATGCCTGCAGGGAGCGGGCCTCCCGCGGGCGGACCAGGTGCTGCCCCGACTGATGCTGATGGCAGCAAGGGCGGTGGGAAGTAATGTCAACACCTCCGCAACCCCCAAACCTGTCCGACCAGCACTCCAACATCACCGGGCCTTTTCACGCCCTGAGCATGAAGCACAAAGGCGACTCGGGCGTGCCTGGCGGTGCGGCGTCTCGCCCGTCCTTTACCGACATCTTCATTCGCAAGCCAGTGCTTGCGATCGTACTTAATCTGATCATTCTCGTTGTGGGCTGGCGGGCCATCGGCAACCTTCCCGTTCGACAGTACCCGCGTCTTGAATCCTCGAGCGTTGTCATCACGACTGCGTACATCGGAGCCAGCGCCGAAACTGTTCGTGGGTTTATCACGACGCCCATCGAGCGCGTTGTGTCAGCCATCGACGGCATCGACTACATCGAGAGCAGCAGCTCCGCAGGCTTGTCAACGATCACAGTCCGCCTGCGCCTCAACCACAACAGCAATGACGCGCTTGCGGAAATTTCCGCGCGCCTCAATCAGGTGCGCAGCGAACTGCCGCAGGACTCAGAAGCCCCCGCGATCGATATCCAGCGCACCGACAAGCCGTATGCAACGTTTTATGTGAGTTTCACGAGCGACACGCTCGACCTCAAGCAGTTGACCGACTACGCCGTGCGAGAAGTGCAGCCTGAGTTTGGCACGATCAAGGGTGTGCAGCGAGTGGGCGTCGAAGGACCGCGCACGATGGCGATGCGCGTGTGGCTCAACAGCGCCCGCATGGACGCGCTCGATGTCTCGAGCCAGCAGGTGTGGGATGCGCTGCAGCGGAATAATTACGTCGCCGCCGTGGGCCGCACGCGCGGGGCTGACGTTCAGGTGGACTTGCTCACCAACACCGACTTGCGCACGCCCGCAGAGTTCGAGAACTTGATCGTCCGCGAGTCCGACGGGGTCATGGTCCGTCTGCGAGACATCGCGCGCGTTGAACTGGGCACGGAAGAACCAACCGCAGAGACGGGAGTCAATGCAAAGCCCGGGATTTATCTTTCAGTGTGGCCGCTTCCCAGCGCGAACGAGCTTGACGTCGCGGCGGGCGTCTACGACATCATGGCGAAGGTCAAGCCCTCGCTGCCCGCGGGCGTTGACATGAGGATGGCCTACGACGGCACGTATTACATGTCCAACGCGCTCAAGGAAATCACCAAGACGCTTGCTGAAACCATCGCGATTGTTGCGTTTGTCGTGTTCCTGTTCATGGGTTCGATCCGCAGCGTGCTCGTGCCGCTGGTTGCGATGCCCATCTCGCTCGTGGGTGCGTGCATTGCGATGCTGTTGCTCGACTTCTCGCTCAACCTGCTCACGATCCTTGCGATCGTGCTCGCCGTGGGTTTGGTGGTGGACGACGCGATTGTGATGGTCGAGAACGTTGAGCGACACATCCGCGAAGGGCGCAGCCGGACTGCAGCCGCGATCATCGGCGCGAGAGAGTTGTTCGCGCCGGTGATTTCGATGACGATCACGCTCGCAGCGGTGTATGCACCGATTGGGTTTCAGGGCGGATTGACGGGCGGTTTCTTCCGTGAATTCGCGTTCGCGCTCGCAAGTGCTGTTGTCGTGTCGGGCATCGTTGCGATTACGCTCTCGCCCATCATGAGCGCGAGTCTCGTCGCGGCCCATGGCAAGGAAGGTTGGTTTTCGCGCTTCGTCAACCGCCAGTTCGAGAAAGTGCGTCGTGTGTACGCGTCGATGCTCAACGCGACGCTTCAGATTCCTTGGACGTTTGCCATCGCGGTGCTGTTGATCGGAGCCGCGGCGTACCCGCTGTACACGATGTCGCGCAAGGAGCTCGCGCCGACCGAGGATGAAGGATTCATTTTCGTTGTCTATCTGACGCCGCCTGACGCTTCGCTCAATTACACGCTCGACAGTGTCTACGAATCGGCGCGACAGATGATGTCGTTGCCGGAAGCGGACATGTTCTTCAATGTGACGACTCCCGCGGGCGGTTTCGGTGGATTCGGTGGACTCAAGTTCAAGGACTGGAGCGATCGCGCTCGCACCACTGCCGACGTGTATCCGGAAGCGGCTGGAATGTTGTCGCAGATTCCGGGCGTGCGATGCCTGCCGGGCCGCCCGCCGCCTTTGCCTGGCGCGGGTCTATATGACGTTGAAATGGTTATAACCAGTACAGCGGAAGCCGAAGAGATGGCTCCGTACGCGGGGCAACTTGTCGGCGCTGCGTTTGGTAGCGGCAAGTTTTTGTTTGCCGATACCGATCTCAACATCGACTTGCCGCAGGTTCGTCTCAACATCGACAAGGAGAAAGTCGCGGACCTTGGGCTTGACCTGCAAAGTGTTTCACGCGAACTGGGCATCATGCTTGGCGGTGCGTACCCCAATCGTTTCAACTACGACGGTCGCAGTTACAAGGTGATCCCGCAGATTGAGCAGTCGGGCCGTGTTTCGCCGGAGCAACTGCTGCAATTGAAAGTCCAGACCCCGACCGGCGGCACGGTCGCCGTGGGTTCGTTCGTCACACTCGAAACCCGCAGCGCTCCGCGGTCGCTCACTCGCTTCCAGCAGCGCAACAGCTTCAAGGTCAATGGCATGGCTGCGCCTGGCGCAACCAAGGAGGAAGCACTCCGAGCCCTCGAAAACGCCGCTCGCGGTATTCTCCCGCCGGGATACACCGTCGATTACGCGGGGGAAAGCCGACAGATCCGCACGGAGGGTGCATCGCTCACGACCACTCTGGGCTTTGCCTTGCTGCTCATCTACCTTGTGCTCGCCGCGCAGTTTGGCAGTTTCCGCGACCCGCTCATCGTGCTGCTGGGCAGCGTGCCGCTCGCGATTTCCGGGGCGCTGGTGTTTACGTTCCTTGAACTCACGACAATCAACATCTATTCACAGGTGGGGCTCATCACACTCGTCGGACTTGTCGCCAAGAACGGCATCCTGATTGTGGAGTTTGCCAATCACCTGCAAGAGCAGGGCAAGACCAAACTCGAAGCCGCGCGCGAAGCAGCGGTCACACGTTTGCGTCCCATCCTGATGACCTCCGCGGCAACGGTGCTGGGGCACTTTCCGTTGGTGCTTGTGACGGGCGCGGGGGCCGAAGCGCGAAACAGCATCGGCATCGTGCTTGTCGCGGGGATGACCATCAGCACGTTCTTTACGCTGTTTGTGGTGCCGAGTATCTACGTGCTGATCGCGGCTTCGCACAAGAAGCATGTCGCGGAGGGTGAGGAACTGCCTGCGCAGGTTGGTGTGATGGCGTAAATCGTGAAGAGAGACCTCCGCGCCAGCGGGGGACCGACGTCACATGTGTCAATTGCGCACGACACGTTCGTCCTCCGCTGGCGCGGAGGGCTCGTCATCACTTCGCCATCGCAACCGTGCTGTCGCGGGGCATGACAATCGTCGTGCCCCACGAGTTGCCGCGCCCGGAAATCGTCGTGACTTCAGGCTGTCCTGTGCAGCGCGGCTGGCAATACCCGCTAGCCACGTTGATCTGCGGCACGCGGCGGACCATGATCCCGTTGAATCCATTGTGGAAGTTGTTGCGAACGTCCATGCGCTTGCGGAAGCGGGGCGTGTCGCTGGGGATGCGGATGGTCGCGCGGGGCTGGATGTCGCGGACGTTGACGGGGGCGAGGACCTGCACGTCTTCGCCGGCGGGCGACACACGCAGTGACTCGACCTGGGCGTGCTGCGAGTGATCATTGTGATTGGCATACGCATCATTCACAAATGTCCGGACGCCGCTGCCGTAGCCATGGCTGTTGAGCCAGCACTGGCGAGCTTCTTCCAGGCGACGCAGGGCACGGCCTTCGATGCGCTGCCAGGGAGAAATCCCGAAGCTGGTCATGCCGACGCGCACGAGGATGCGAGTGTTGTCGTCCGCTGGCACGCCGTAGTAGGACGGGCCGGGGACTTCGCAGTTGGTGCGCTGCGCGCTCGGTCCGGG
>CAZEZV010000038.1:0-21215 GCA_964516725.1 uncultured Phycisphaeraceae bacterium | reverse complement strand
CAGCATGGGCAGCACGCCGCGAAGCGACTCAGCCTTGGCAATATCCTCATCCAACCGATTATGCCTATTGCCCATCGCCGCATCCCCCACATGCGCCAAAGGCTCAACTCCCGCCAAGTCCAACCCGCGCAGCCGATCCATATATGACACCACCGCCCCCAGCTTCGTCCGCGTCTCCTCAATCTCGCCCGGCGCGACATGCAACCGAGCAAGTTTGGCTACCTTGAGGACGTCGATCTGCGAAGTCGCCGCAACCGATGCTGGATTGTGTGCGGAGCGTGATTCCATCATGAGATGATAAGGGTCAAACGCAGCACTGCACCAAGGCTGACGCATGGCAGAAGCCAGAGCTCCATCTTCTCCATTCTCGCCGCGAAAGAAACGGTGGTGGCTGCGCAACCGGTTTCTGACCTTGCTTGCAATCCTGATCTTCATCCCGTGCTTCGCCCGACTCTGGCGCGATGCTGAGTACTCGCGCGTTGGTTATCAAATTCGTTCTCGCATCTCCAAAAGCCCGACGCCGGCATTAGCCGGAATTATCACCTCTGCACAAGCCCGCGCGCTCGCTGGATCAAGACCCGCGTTTCAGCCTTTGGAAACCTACACAATACAGATCAACAAAGACGGCGTGATGTCGCGCGTTGAAGATCAGGGAAGCTGGGACAACTTCGAATCAAAGTACGCGTTCACGCGCGGCGAGACGTGGTTCGTCAACCGCGACCGCATGCTGGAATGCCAACACTGGCTCATCCCATGGCACTTCAAAGGCCGCGTCGATTGGAATGTCACGTCAATAACGCCCATCAAACCATCCTCTGACGCAACCAACCGCATGCTTGCCTTTCTCACGCAAGACCTTGGCCCCGAAAGCCGCCGCGGAAAAGAACTGGCCGCGTTTCGCGCCGGCAATGATCGTGTCGAATGGCACGACTGGCTCGCCTTCCTCATGAACGCCGGCCTCTTCGCCAGCACCGCGTACCTCCTCATCACCCTCCTCCGCCTCCCCTGGCTCTTCCACAGCCGCTACCGCGAGCATCGCCTGCGCAAGGCGCTCAAGAACACCACGTGCATCAACTGCAACTACGACCTCTCCGCAACACGCATCGAATCAGGCGTTCGAACATGCCCGGAATGCGGCGCAACCAATCATGCCGCCGCATCCACAACATAACTCGCATTCACGCAGCCACGTGGATTTTCAGGTACACTCTTACTAATTGCTCACCACCACCCTCACCTCGTTCGCAGCATTCATCGCATTGACCTGCATCATCGTGATCCCGGTGTGGATGCTCTGGCGTCGAACAATCGCCATCAGCAACCGTCCGCTGCTGGAGAACCGCTGCCCCTACTGCGACTACGACACCAGCGGCATCGCCGATGGCGCGGGGTTCCGCCGCTGCCCCGAGTGCGGCAACTCCATCCCCGATTTTTCCGACTACGTCACCCGCCTCGATGAGCTGCGCCACATCATCAACCAACGCGACCCGCGCACGCGACGACCGCCGCACAAATAAAAATCGGCCGAACGCCCACCGTGGAACGCCCGGCCATTTGGAGTTTTTGTTCTCGTCGACGCGGCGTCCGCCTCACGCATGATCGCCAATCATCTCATCCAACGCCTTATCAAGCTTGTCTGGCGTGTCATACTTCCCACGCGCGATCTCATCACGCACCCGCGCAACCATGTCTTCCCGGATCGGCAAGTTGTGCAACTTGCTCGTGAAGTACGCCTGCGCGGAGAATTGCACGTCGTCGCCGTCTTCGGTCGCCGCGGCTTGTGCCTGAGCCAGCCGCGCTCGCCGTGCCGCGTCGCGAAGACGTTCAGCGCCTTGCGAGGCTTGCGAGGCCTGCGCACCGGCCATGGACTGCGGGATGAATGAACCGGAAATGGAAGCGATGTCTGCCATGTGTGTTTCGCAACGCCAACCGTGGTCGCCCCGCACTCCGGCGAAGCTCTCCACCTCGAATCAGCGCATCCTGCGCCGCAACAGCTCTCTCTTGCCTTCGCTCGAAACTCTGACGAACTTGCCGCACCGGCAAACTCGCTGCAACCTTCCTCAGGCGGCAGTGGTATCGGAGTGGGCTCGTCTCAACCATAAAAAACCCTGTTAGGGTATCGGATTTCGCAAGTCTTTGGGGTGAATAGACTTGCCGCAATAATCACCAATGGGGACTCAACAAAATAATTTCGCTCTTTCGCCACCGCACACAACCCCGCACGCCCTGCGCGGCGCGGCATTGTCGTTCATGCTCTGTGCCATCTGCTTCTGCGCTCTCGCGTTCACTTCAGCATGCGCGACCACAAAACCTGTGACAAAACCTCAAGAAGAATCGACTGCGCAGAAGCCCCCGCCCGTCCTGTTCCTCCGCCGCAAAGATCGCGAGCGTTTGCTGGAGCAGCAACGCCTCGCGGCAGAGCTCGCAACAAACCCGCAAGCCGGAAACGCGTCAGCAGACGCGCAGCGCGCAGCGATGAAGAAGAACAACTCCGGCACAAGCAACGTCAGCGGCTCAACAATCGCAAACATCTTTGACTTGCCCTCCACTTCGCAAACACCCAACGCCGCGCCGCTGCCCTTGCCCTCCGGCGTCGGCGATCAGGCCATCATCGGCGTTGGGCGCGATCAGGCAACCGTCGCGACGCTGATTCAGTACGACCTCGCAACCGCAAAGCAGCGCGAGGGGCCGCACGTGATCTACACGTTGCAGGTCGCGCGGTACGGTCTCCTCGACAACACGCGACCCAAGCCCGAAGAGCTCGCGAGCTTTCGCCAGGCGGCGGAAGAAGCAGTGCTGCAACTGCGCGCGGCGGGCGACGAGGCGTACTTCTATCACGGCGTCGCCGGCAGCACCGTCACCGTCGGACTCTTCGAAGAAGCCGACTACGTCACGACTACAAAGAACGCCGACGGCAGCAACGCCCAACTCCCCCGCCCCTACGAAAGCGCACGCCTCATGGCGGCGAGAGCAAAGTTCCCGCACAACCTCGTCAACGGTCAGACGCTGGAAGTGCGAACGAAGGGCTCGAAAGACCCGATCACGCAGCCGAGCTTTGTGGTGGGAGTGCCGTAGGCGGAGCCTTTGCCGTGTCGCGTACGCCTGCTGTTTGGTATGGAGCAAGATTTTCTTTTTTTTTGGCGCGCGCGGTTGTGGTGGTGAGCGTCTAATTTTTTGCCAGGCAATCCCGCAGGCACCGAGGACTTCGTGATGCTGTTGATCAATCCCAAATCTAACGAAAGTGGCGACGATTCCTTGGTGCGGAGAGCGCAGGCCGGCGATGAAGTTGCTCTGGCCGAGTTGTTCGAACGGCACAAATTTGGCGCGTTCGGGCTCGCGCTTCGCATGTGTGAAAATCGCCAGAACGCCGAAGATGTGCTTCAAATGGCATGGCTGCAGGTGTTCATGAGTTTGCACACATTCGATTTCAAGAGCAAGTTTTCGACGTGGTTGTTGAGTGTTGTCAAGAACAAGTGCCTCGACCACTTGCGGAAAAAGGCGCGCGAGATTGTACTTCTCGAAACCGATGTCGAAGGAAGCCCAGTGGAAATTGACATCAAGGAAGAACTCCAGCTGGAGTGGGTTGGCGCAGGCCAGGCAGACCTTGCCGCCATCACCGCCGAAGCCATCGACAACCTCGAAGACCCGGATGCCGCCGATGTCGCGTATTTGTTTTTGTTCGCGGGGATGAAGTTGAAGTCAATCTCGTCCACCAAAGGCCGCAACGTGAGGGGGCTCTGGTATCGGACACAAGCCCGGCTCCAACGAGATGTGGAGTATCGCCTGCGTCGCGCGGGCTTCGCAAATGAGATTGAGTCCTTCACGCGCAGCGTTGAGGTTGAAGTAACGAAATCGTTGGCTGCGTAGTGCCCTTCACAGCGTGAACTGATATGCCGAGTCATTTGCGCTTGCTTGCGGCACAGGTTGTGCTGCGCGCTATAGCTCTTCCATAGGAGAACACAAATGAAGTTGGTTTGGCTTTTCATTCGCCTTCCTCCCCCGTTCGCAGGCGCGTATTCGAGGTGGTTCATCGCCAAACCGAAACTTCGTGCGTTGAGCGTGATCGTCATGCCCGAAGGCGAGACGAAGGAGGGTACCACATGATCAACGAAGCCGAGTGGTTCGTTCGTCGCGCCGAGATCACCCGGGCCACGCAAGCTATCCGTGATGATCCGCTCAACGCTGTTTCGCTCTGTTCGCCTGCATTTCGCGCCTGGGCACTGTGGACCGCGTGCACGTTGCGGTCGCGCTTGATTCAACTGGGCGTGCCGCCAGTCGCGGCGGTGAGTTTGTCTTCCTCGTATCTGCGCGCCTTGATCGCGGCCAGCCTCGCAACGCGATACGGCTTCGAATCCGACGACAACAACGACACGTGAAATCATAGCGAAAACCTTTGGCGACTAGATCAATCAACAGGAGCATTCCATGCACCATTTCTTCTTTGTTTTCCCTGCGTGCCGAATCTGCGGCAGAACATACTTTCGCACGTTCGACGATGGCGCGTCGTTGTGCTCTGACTGTCGGCGGCGGCGAACTTGGCCCCCCGGATTGTTCTACTCGCCGATTCTTCATGGCAGGCCAACACCTCGCCCCGTCTAAACGCTCGTATTTCGAGCATTCCCGCCCGGCAGAAATGCCAGAACGGGGGTTTGGCAGTTGTCAGCGGACGGTGTTCGTCCGCTTCGAACCTCAGCGCGGCCGCAAAGAGGTGTTCGACGCTTTTCTCCATGACGAGCGAGAGAAGCGTTCCCAAGGTGCTCGTCCATTTTTACAGAGGTGAATCATGACGAAGTTTGATTGCGTTTGCTTGCAAATGTCTAGTGAAGATCCCGGTGGCGCTTCTCAGTCTCATCAAACCCAGCAAAACGCCACGTGGCAGATTCAGCAAAACACCAACCCGAGCGGGTCGACGGTTCCGCCCTACCCGTATGCTCCGCGCTGACCTAGTGTGAACGTTTAGCTACACTCAGGCTAGCGCTTGAGTGTGCGCTTTGTGATTGAATGGAGCATCCGACATCAAAACCCAACCGCGCCTCCTACTCATCCCCAAAACTCGCTCCCACATTTCTTGCTGCGAGGATCAGCGGGTCGTCGGCTTTCACAAGTCGCTGCTTGCCGGCGGGGGTGGCGAGGTCAACGTCGGCGAGGTTCATTCCATGCACTGCGACCATGCGGCCCACTTTGCCTTGGCGGAGGAGCGTCATGGCGTGGCTGCCGAGCAGCGTGCCGATGACTCGGTCGGCGGCGACGGGGGTGCCGCCTCGCTGGGTGTGGCCCAGGATGGTGTAGCGGCTTTCGACTCCGGTTTCGTCTTCGATTTTTTCGGCGAGGAACTTGGCGATGCCGCCCAGGCGAATGGGGTCTGGTGAGGTTTCGACGCGGCGTGCGACGATTTGCTGGCCGCCGATCATGCGGGCGCCTTCGGAGACGCAGATGAGGCTTGAGCGCTTGCCCTTCTCGGCGCGCTCGCGCACGACTTTGTAGACGTTGTCGAGGGAGAACGGGATTTCGGGCAGGAGGATGATGTCGCTGCCGCTGGCGACGCCGGCGTGGAGGGCGATCCAGCCGGCGTTTCTTCCCATCACTTCAACGACCATGGCGCGGTGGTGGCTGTCTGCTGTGGTTCGCACTTGGTCGAGCGCGAGGGTTGCGGTGGCGACGGCGGTTTGGAAGCCGAAGGTGACGTCGGTACCTTCAATATCGTTGTCGATGGTTTTGGGGACGCCGATCACGGGAACGCCAAGCCTTGCGAAGAGCGCGGCGGCGGTGTGGGTGCCGTCGCCGCCGATGGTGACGAGGGCTTGGATCTGGTGCTGCTTGATGGTCTTCATGCAGTCGTCGAGGACGTCTTTGTAGATTGGTTTCTTGTCGGGACCGATGCCGACCTGGTGACGCTGCGGGTTGCTTTTGTTGTTGGAGCCCAGGATTGTGCCGCCGATGTTGAGGATGCCTTTGATGTCTGCTTCTTCGAGCATGCGGCAGCGATTCTCGATCAGCCCGAGGTAGCCGTCTTCAACGCCCACGACCTTGATGCCGCAATGAAACGCATCGCGCGCGACGGCGCGGATCACGGCGTTGAGGCCCGGGCAGTCGCCGCCGCCGGTCAGGATGCCAATGCGGCGCACGGCGGGGCAGGTGGAGGCGAGCGAGGAATAGGTGGTGGTGACGGCCATGGAGGATTATCGGCTGGAAAGGGGGTTGGGTGCGGGGCGGAGTGGGAAGCAAGGTGAACGGATTCGGCGTCGGGGGCGGGATGCGCAGAAAACGCCGACCGTGGAACGGGTTGTGATCCGTCGTCCAGATGACGAACACAAGGCTCGTTGGGTTTCACCGCGGAGAACGCGGAGGACGCGGAGAGGGGTTGAGGTGGGTTGGGAGTTGGTGAGGCTTTGGTGGATAGACCCCGAGCTTCGCTCGCGAGTTTGCTCAGGCCCGGCGTCGTTGGTTGGGATTTTTCAACGGGTGGTTGGATGATTAATTGGGGAGCAATGTTCGTTTCGACGTCGCGGGTGGTTTGCATCGAAGTCGCCGGATCGCGATCTTCGCGTGTTTCCGGGCCGACTGAGCCGACGACTTCGATGGCACGGGACGGTGCCGTGTTCGCGATTGCACATTCGCACGGGCTGGAAGACCTTGCAACCGGATCGTGGTCTTTTGCAAAGCGAGGCTTTGTCAACTCGAAGTGGCGGAGGATTCGGGTGGCGGCTCGGCGGATGTGATTTGGGTTGTGCTCGTTGGTGAGTGCGCGGTCAAGTGCGGCGAGGGCGCGTTCGCGGCGTTCGTTGTTTTTGAGGGCGTTGATGGCGGCGAGCCACGTCTTGACCAACGGGTCGCAGAGTTTTAGGATGACTTCGAAGAAGTCTTCGTTCAACTCGCTCGAGAGTTCGTTGATGTCTTGATCGCAGTTGATGAACGCGGCGATGAAGCGGCGCGTCTCGTGCGGGAGTGGTGGCAGGTTGGTCAGTTGTTGTGAGGTTTCCCAGAGCATGGCAGATCATGACATGGGAACTTGGAAATTGCAAGGGAGAATTAGGCCGTGACCGGAAAGTTGCGCACAAGGGCGGTAGATAGGAGTACATTTTTTGGGTTGATTTGGTGGGGAGCGGGGGTATGGGTGGTTCGCCACAAGCATCGCCGTCCAGAGCGACGGCGAAGCGTGTGGCACGGGTTGAGAGGGATGCCAGGAGCACATCGCTACTTTTTGCTGACCTTTTAGGCTTGTCGCGTTCGGCGTGTGGCGATTGGCAAAGCGAGAGCAAGCAGCAAGGCGCCTGGTGCGGGCACGATGTTGATGGTTGCGGGCACGAAGTCGACGAAGGAGCGCAGGCTTGCGGTTGTGCCGCCTTCGCCCTCGGCGGCCCAGGTCATGTACCGCTTGTTGAAGTCCTGCGGGCTTGAATGCCTCAGTGATGCTTGTTCGCTGACAAGTGTGATTGTCCGCTGGCCGTCTTGTGGAATATCAGTGCTTGCGATGAAGGCGTGGCGGAAGATTGTCAGGCTTTGCGTGCCTTGGAGGAACCATGTGCTTGTGGGCTGGTTGTTGTCGGACACGACGCCCCACAGGATTCGATTGTTTTCTGCGATCGACGCCGGCGCTGCGTACGGGTACCACACCTCGCTTCGCGAGCCGGCGACACGCATCCATTCACCCTGGGGTGCGCCGAGGCTGCCCGTGCTGTGCCGGTGGACCACGAGCGGGCCGCTGGATGTGGTGGACCGGCTTGTGAAGCCGTAGGCGACTCGCCCGTATCCGTTGTCCAGCACACTTGTGCTTTCACCCTCGCCCGTTGTCAGAAGCCCGAGTCGAAGAGTTGTGTTGTTCTGCCCGCTTATACCGCCGTTGCGCCAAGATCCGAGTTGATCGATGGATGTGCCTTCCCCGACGTTGTCAGCGTTGCTGAAGAGCGGCTGATAGAACACTCTTCCGAGTGCCGCGGCGGGCTGCGTGCCGGTGTATGAAATCATGACGCGCCATTCCACCCGTTCGCCAGGTGCGATGGTGACGCTGGACGCCCATTCGCCGCCTGGCGTTGCAACCTGAAACTCCATGCGGGCATCAACAGACCACGAAATGTTCTGTGCATTGCATATGGATGTTCCGGCGGCGACATAGAACATCAGTGTCGATATGTTGCACCGGGGCATGACACGTCTCTCCTCACGCGAATCTTGGCTGAGCCGAAGAGCAGCAATATCGTCACACCGCTTGGCGAAGGCACAATAATGACTGTCGCGGGGGTGTATTCGACACCGACACGGGCGGTGGCGTTTGAGCCGCCTTCGCCTTGGATGGCCCAGGTCATGAAGCGGGTGTCGTCTGTGCCTGCGGAGCCCCCGGCGCGTTGCAGGGTTGCGGCTTCGCTGAAGATTGTCACGGTGCGTTGGTCTGTTTGCGGGAAGTCGGTGCTTGCGATGAAGGCTTGGCGGAGAATCGTGAGATTCTGGGTGCCGGGGTAGAAGAAGGTGCTTGATGGCGTGTTGTTGTCGGACACGACGCCCCAGAGGATTTGGTTGTTGAAGGGGACGGTGCCGTTGGGAATACTTGGCGGGTACCAATTGGTGTTGAACGATCCGGCGATGCGGATGTGTTCGCCGGGTGGTGCGCCGTTGGAGCCGGCGCTGTGACGGATGCCGGTGAGTGCGCCGCTGCCGCCGGGATTCGTGCTGCGTGAGGTGAATCCGAATGTAACGCGGCCGTAGGACCAAAGAGTGTTGGTGCTTTGGCCTTCTTCCTGTGTCAGAATGTCGCCGTTGGGCGGGATTGTTGTGCGAGGTCTCCAATCGCCCAAGCGATCCTGCTGATCAGCACTTCCGGTGTTGTCTGCATTGCTCAACACGGGTTGGTAGTAGATGCGTCCGAGCGCGACGGCGGGTTGTGTGCCGGTGAATGACACAACTGCTCGCCATTCGACGCGGTCGCCGGGGTTGATGGTGACGCTTGATCCCCACCCCCCGCTGCCGCCTGGCAGGGCGACTTCGTAGCGCAGGGTTGCGCCGATGGGTTCCATTGGCACCTGTGCATACGCCGATGCGGCAAGGCCAACCGATGAGAACAAAGCGGATCGTGTGATGAGAGATGTCGACTTCATGCGTTTCTCCTTCTCCGACAGGTGAACAACGCGGCGAGGGCGGCGAGGCTTGTTGCGGCTGGCGCGGGGAAGTTGATTTGGATTGTCGCGGGGACGTATTCGACGCCGGTGCGGACGAGGGGCATGGTGACGGGGTCGCCGTTCCATCGCATGTAGCGGGTGTCGTCTGTGCCGGTGCTGCCGCCAGTTCGGAAGAGGGTTGCGGCTTCGCTGAAGATGGACACCTGTCGAAATGCGGTGTCGTCGCTGGCGATGAACGCTTGACGGAAGAGGACGAGGTCTTGCGTGCCAGCGACAAACCATGTGCTGGTTTCCGCCGGGTTGTCTGAGACGACGCCCCAGAGAATTTGGTTATTGAGCGCGATGGAGCCGTTTGGAATCGATGACGGATACCAGTTGGGGTTGTTGATGCCTGCGATGCGCATGTGGCTCCCCGCGGGAGCGTCGTTTGAGCCGTCTGTGTGGCGATGGGCTGTGAGGCCGCCGCTGTTGCCCGCATTGGTGCTTCGGCTAGTAAACCCGAATCGCACACGGCCGTAGCTTGCGAGTGAGGATGAGTCCGCGCCTTCTGCGAGGCTCAACAGTCCTTGCGCGAGCGATGTGTTTCCTTGGCCGCTGATGCCGTTGTTGCGCCAGGTGCCGAGTTGATCGATGGCCGCGTCGGAGCCGGTGTTGTCGACGTTGCTGAGGACGGGTTGGTAGAAGATGCTGCCCAGGGCGTTGGCGATGACGCTGGTGCCGGTGTAACTCAGGACGGCGCGCCATTCGACGCGCTGGCCGGAAGAGATCGCGGCGCTGGAGCCCCAGGCGTCGCCGGGAAGGGCGACTTCGTAGCGGAGAACTGCGCCGATTGGTTCTTGGGGGACTTGGGCGAGGGCGGGGGAGGCGAGGCCAATGGAACCTGTGCACACTGCGATCCGCAACGTGCAATTCTGAACTTTTTTCTTGGAAGTCATGTCTCTCTCCTTCGACGTGATGACAGCAACAGGGCGAGCGCGGCGAGCGCTGAGGTTGCGGGTGTGGGGACAATTGTAATGGTGGCGGGGAGGTATTCGACGCCGGTGCGGATTGGTTGTGGATGTTTCGCGCCCCAGGTCCAAGTCATGAATCGCACGTCGTCGGTTCCTGCGCTGCCACCGGCTCGCTGCAGTGTCGCCGCTTCGCTGAACAAAGTCACGACGCGAGAATTGCCCTGCACCGCTTCGGCGCTCGCGACAAATGCCTGGCGGAAGATGACGACATTTTGCAATCCCGGCACGTACCACGTGCTCGTCAAGTCAGCGGGGTTGTCAGACACAACGCCCCAGAGAATTCGGTTGTTCAGTGGAACCGAACCAATTGGAATGTTGGACGGGTACCACTGCGTGTTGTTGCTGCCCGCGATTCGCAGGAAACTTCCTTCGGGCGCGCTGTTACTTCCTGCGGTGTGGCGGTGTCCCATCAGTGCGCCGCTGCTGCCCGCTGTTGTGCTGCGACTGGTGAATCCCAATCGAACGCGGCCGTAGCTCGCGAGTTGCGAAGAATCGGCTCCCTCGGCGAGGTTCAACAGCCCCTGCTGCAATGTCGTGTTTCCTTGCCCACTCACGCCGTTGTTTCGCCACACGCCCAGCTGATCTGCGCTTGCTCCATCACCTTCGTTATCAACGTTGCTGAAGACAGGCTGGTAGTACACTCGGCTCACTCCGACGGCGGGAACCCAATCGGACCCGGTGTAACTCACCCGCACGCGCCATTCGACGCGCTCGCCCGGCTGGATCGTCACGCTGGATCCCCACTCGCCGCCCGGGAGGGCGACCTGATATTCAAGGCGGGCACCGATGGGTTCTTGCGGCACTTGCGCGTGCGAGATTGCGCTGCTTGCGAGTGTGACGAGCGCAACGGCCTTTGCGAACTTGTTCATGTCGTGTTTCCTCCGCGATTTCTGCGGAGCAAGGTTGCGATGCCAAGAGCGAGCAGGCCGCTCGCTGCTCCTGGCGTGGGCACGATGGTGATTGTCGCGGGTAGGAACTCGACGCCGCAGCGGATGGTGGCGTTGGAGCCGCCTTCGCCCGGGGCGGCCCAGGTCATGTATCGCGTGTCGTCTGGTCCGCCGGTGCCGCCGGCTCTTTGGAGTGATGCTGGATCGATGTAGAGCGACACTGCTCTGGGCTGGGTTTGTGCGTCTGTGCTTGCGATGAAGGCTTGGCGGAAGATCACCAGGTTTTGTGTGCCGGGGAAGAAAATTGTGCTTGATGATGAGCCGTTGTCGGAGACGACGCCTCCGGTGATGCTGCCTGTGCCGGTTGGCGGGTACCACTGTGTTGTCGCGGCCTGTGCGATGCGGAGGTGTTCGCCGGGAGGTGCGCCGTCGGAGCTGTTGCTGTGGCGGTGTGCGGCGAAGGTGAGAGCGCCGTTCGTGCCGTAGACCACGCGGCCGTATGAAGGCAGGGGAAATGTTGTTGCGCCTTCCGCCGCGGTGAGGATGGCGTTGGGGGGTTGGCGGAAGAGGCCGACTTGGTCTTGCTGGGAGCCAACACCAGAGTTGTCGACGTTGCTGAGGACTGGCTGGTAGTACATGCGTCCCAAGGCGGCGGCGGCTTGCGTGCCTGTGAACGAGAGCACGACGCGCCATTCGACGCGGTCGCCGGGGTTGATTGAGACGCTTGTGCCCCACGCTCCGCCGGGGAGGGCGACTTGCATTTCGGCGCGGGCGCAGATGGGTTCTTGGGGGACTTGGGCCGTCGCAATCGCCGCCAAGCCGCACACGCCGATCAGCGCGGCGGTCGCTGTTGCTGCATATTTGCAAATGTTCACAACGCACCTCCTGAGTTTGTCTGCTGTAACTGAACGACGCCGTCGCGCTTTCGTTGCCGCGATGCAATCACTGCGCCAGCAAGAACGGTTCCCAGCACGCTGGGCGACGGGAAATCAATGAAGACAATTATCTCTGCGCCAACATATTGAACCCCGGCGCGGATGGTCGCCGTCGAGCCACCTTCGCCGGGAAGCGCCCAAGTCATGAAGCGGGTGTCGTCTGGGCCGCTGGTGCCGACAGCTCGCTGCAGCGTCGCGGCTTCGCTGTTGATGGCAACAGTTCGATCGGTGCCGCCAGAACCGGCTATGAAGGACTGTCGAAAGATCACAATCCCCTGCGTGCCCTGTTGAAACCATGAGTTGGTCGGAGCGTTGTTGTCAGACACAACTCCCCAGAGAATCGACCTGTTGACGATGTCCAAGGTCGGATTCGGAATCGGCCCCGGTTCGTACCACTGCGTCGCGTTGCTTCCGGCGATGCGGATGTGACTGCCTGCGGGTGCGCCGTCGCTGCCGTCGGTGTGGCGATGACCAGTCAGGGCACCGCTGTTTCCCGCTGTCGTGCTGCGGCTTGTGAACCCGTAATGCACCCTGCCATAACTCGCAAGCGCCGACGAGTTGTTTCCCTCCGCAACAGAGAGCAGCCCCTGGCCCAGCGTGGTGTTTCCTTGCCCGCTTGCCCCGGCGTTGCGCCATTCACCCAATCTATCAACCTGAGTGCCTGACCCGACGTTGTTTACGTTTGACAACACGGGTTGGTAGAAGATGCGTCCGAGCGCGGCGGCGTTGGTCGTGCCTGTGAAGTTCAGGACAGCCCGCCATTCCACTCGCTGGCCCGGCGTCGCTATTGCAGACGATCCCCACGCCCCGCCTGGCAACGTAACCTGATACGTCAGCGTTGCGGCGATGGGTTCCTGGATGATTTGGCCATGCGCGCACGATACCACCCCGGCGACGGCGATCATCGCTGCCGCTTGACACCCACGCTGTCCAAAAACACAGCCAACCCCAAACAATGCTGATGTACGGTTCATAGACAAGCCTCCAGAAGGCTTGTCTCTCCCCTGACTCCATGAGCAGTGTACAGGAACGGAGCATTTCTTCAACCGAAAAAAGGCCGAAAATGGGAAGATCGCGGTGCTTTTTGACACTGCGAAGGCGAAATCGAAGTCCGACGACATTTCCTTTGGCCTTGACTCTTTGTCGGTTGGATTTTTTTTCCACCGCCCCGACTACGCTCTGATCTGCGACGCGATAACACAACCGCGTCGCCACGATCATGATGATCGTGTCGCTCGAAAACGCCTGTGGAGAACGCGAGTTGTTTTGCTCGCCAATTCCGCGAGTGGTGCGGGCGAAAGTGCCGATGGATTGGCCGCTATGTCACTGCCTAAGAACCCAACACCGCTGTTTGATCCTGCCCTTGCTGATGCGACGTCTTTGAGCCCGTTGCGCGAGCGGGAAAAGTTTGGGTGGGAGCCGTCGCCAGCGGCTCCAACCGGGGGTTCAAATGCCGGTGACGCGCTTGACCCAGTCGACGCCGCGCTTGATCTGGCGGTGACGCGTGTGTTGGATCGTGCCTTGGCTGCTCCTATGCCGTCGCTGGCTCGACAGCGCGACTTGGCGCTGGACAAGCCTGATGGGCTGAGCCGGCATTGGGCGCTGGACCCGAACCTGACGTTCCTAAACCACGGGAGCTATGGCGCGACCCCGCGTGCGGCGTTGCGGTTTCAGCAGGCATTCCGTGATCGGATGGAGCGTGATCCGGTCCGGCTCTTCAAGAGCGACCTTGAGAATCTTGTGGATGGCGCGCGGGAGAAGATCGCGACGTTTCTCAATGTGAACCCTGCGGACCTTGCGCCGATTCGTAATGCGACGTATGCGTTGTGCACGATTCTGCAGGCGAGTTTACGGTCCAAACTGCTGAAGGCGGGCGACGAGGTGCTTGTGACGGATCACGAGTATGGGTCGCTGGCGAACGAGCTTGAGCGATTGCACGTTGAGCACGGGATTGTGGTTGTCAAGGCGAAGATTCCGTATCCGTGCCCGTCGCCATCTGCTGTGATTGAGCAGTTCATGGGCTGCGTCACAAAGAAGACGCGGCTGGCGATCATCAGTCATATCACCAGCACGAGCGCGATGATTTTTCCGGTGGCGCCGATTCTGCGGGAGCTCAATGCTCGCGGGATTGACACGTTGCTCGATGGTGCGCACTCGCCGGGGCAGATTCCGACTGATGTTCGCGCGCTTGCGCCGACGTACTTCATTGGCAGCGGGCACAAGTGGCTGTCTGGTCCCAAGGGCAGCGCGTTTATGTATGTGCGGCCTGATCGGCAGTCGATTTTCAGGCCGCTGGCGCTGTCGGGGCGAGCGAACAAGGTCCGCCCGGAACGTGCGTTGTTTCTGCGTGACTTTGACTATCAGGGCACGGATGACTACTCGGCGTTCCTGAGTTTGCCGGTCGCGATCGAAACGCTGGGCACGATGCTGGCGGGTGGGTGGCCTGCGCTGCTGCGCTCGAATCACGAATTGATCTTGAAGGGCCGGGACGTGCTGTGCAAGGCACTGTCGATCGAGCCGCCCACGCCCGACAGCATGGTGGGGTCGATGGTGACGCTGCGGATTCCGGAGCCGCCTGAGCAGTTGCTGAGTCGCAAGACGTGCTATGACGATGCGCTGCAGGACATTCTGTATGAGAAGTACCGGATTGTCGTGCCGATCTGGCGGCTGTCGAGCAGCGATGAGCGGATCGTGAGAATTTCGGCTCAGGTGTATAACACGTTGCCTGAGTATGAGTACCTCGCGCAGGCGCTGAAGACTGAACTTGCGAACGAGTGGCGGTAAGCAACGCGTCTCGTCAGAATACTCACAACCCTCTTGAAAGAGGCGGCTTATGGCCGTTGCGCACGATGCGAGCCCTGCAATCGTTGTCCCTTGTCAGGGCGACGCTCGCTCCTCTTGCAGGCACTCAGTGTGTGTGCTCTCTTGAAAGGAGTGTTTATGCGTTTGCTTATTCCATCTCTCATTGCGTGCGCAGGATTGTGCTCGACGTCATTCGCAACGAACCCGCTGCAAGGCTTGGGGCTTCTGCCCAACGGCGCCCCGAGTGGTACGGCGGCGGGTGTGCGGTTTGACATGTCCGCGGATGGCACGACCTTCGTCAAGGCAAACTACCGATGGAACGCCGGCTCGTGGCAGACTATCCCACTCGCGGTCGGACAATCGTTCGAGTCGTACGGGGTTTCGGGCGACGGCTCGGTCGTGGTTGGAAAAGTTCAAGACACCTCGTTTCAGCCGTTTTCCGCCGCGGTCTGGCGAAACAACACGTTCTACCTCATGGATTCGACGGGGTTTGCCGGGCCGGATGCGCCGGCGTCAATCTATGCGAACAACGACGGCTCGGTCGTGCTCGGACATGGCTTCAATCCGTCTCAGGGCACGACTTCGCGGACAAAGTACAACTGGAACGGCAGCACGTACGTCGCGTCCGGGTTTCCGTTCAACGATGACATGGGTCAAAACTTCGGCAACGCGGACGAACAGGGCTGGCGCGGCATCGCGGACAATGGTTCGGCGGGGCTTGGATACAACATTGGTCCGACGGATGTATACGCCAATCGGCACAGCACGAGCAGCGGACCGGCCTTTGATCGCCCACCCGCCCTCAATGTTCCGCCAGGCAACACCTTTCTTGACGAAAGGGTTCGTCCCGCCGCGATGAGCGGCAACGGGCTTGTGGTCGTCGGCCGTTACGAATGGTCGATCATCGGTCCACAGGGAAGTTCCGGCAACCAGCCTTTCCGCTGGTCCAACGGCATCACGACCTTGATGCCGAGCATGCCCCTAGGCACAGAAATGGACTTTGTCGGCGAGTTCCTTGCTGCGGGCGCAAGCGTGTACGTCGCGAGTGCGGCGGCAACGTTCCCTGTGTTGACGTTCCTTCAGAACAACGGCGTTGACACCACTGGCTGGTCGAATCTGACTTGCACCGAGGTTTCGTCCGACGGCTTGTGCTTCTCTGGCGTCGGCACGCACACCGTCAACAGTGTTGCAACGAGCGAAATATGGACAATCCGAATTCCATCGCCCGGCAGTCTCGCGTTCGTGGCGCTCGGCGCGCTGTGCGTCTGCTCGCGCAGGCGTCATTGACGCGCGACACGCTTTCGAAACCGAGAACCAAGGAAGACTTGCGAGGCCGACAGAGTTCGGCCTTTTTTATCAGTTAGGCTTTGCTTCGACGACAACGTCGCGCCGGGCCTTGAGGGGCGGCTGCGAACGAATGCGGTCCTTGATGCGTTTGGCTTGGCGCACCATTTTGAGGCCGTCGGTGATGACGCTGATTTTGCCGCCTGCTTTGTGTTCCCAGTGGACGCCCACTTCGCGGAACTGCCAGCCGGCGTGTTTGCAGAGCAGGAAGTGCTCGATGTCGAAAGCGAAGCCGTCTTCCTGGCTGTTTTGTGCGAGGTATTGTGCGAGGTCGCGGCGGTACAGCTTGAAGCCGCACTGGGTGTCGCGGGCGAGGTTGAGGCCCAGGAGCAGGAGTGCGGCTTTGAAGCCGTATCCGGCGAGTTTTCGGGGGAGGATGGCGACGACGTCTGAGTCTTTCGCGCTGCGCGAGCCGGCGATCATTGCAACGCCCGGCGCGATGGAGCGGGTGATTTTTTCGAGTTGATCGAGGCGGGTTGCATTGTCGGCGTCCATGACCAGCGCCCATTGGCCTCTTGCTGCGCGAAGGCCGGTACGAACCGCCGCGCCTTTGCCGCTGTTTGTGTCGTGCGTCAGGATGCTCGCAATGATCGGCGACGCTGCGACGGATCGGGTCGCGTCAGTCATATCCACGCGCAGTTGCGACAGGGTTTCGCGCACGACGCTCTCGGTGTCGTCCCGCGAGCCGTCGTTCACGCACAGAATCTCGCACGAGAATGCGCCGCCCGTCACGTTGCTGGTGACACCTGTTGCATACCCGGTGATCGGGGCGTCGCCGGTGTCGAGCCAGCGGCGGAGCGTTCGCACGAGATCGTCGAGCGCCGCGCCGATGCGGTCTCGCTCGTTGTACATGGGAATGATGATCGAGAGCGCCGGGGTTGTCGTTGCGGGCGCGGCGAGCGCGGCCAGGGCACTAGCCGACAAGGCTCGGGTGTCTTCGAGCAGCGCGTTTGACGTGTCGCTGCCGCCGGGACCGGTTTCGGTTTCATCGTCCAAGAGCGCGTCGTACATCGCGCGTTTGCGCGCTGCGACTTCGTCGATCGCGTGGTCTGCGCCAACTGCTCCTGCATTCGTCTTTGAGCTGTCATCGCTCATACATCAAGTCATGTTCTACGCCACGCCGGGCCTGCTCTGGGAGCCTGGCCCATCGACGCGATTCGGCGCAGCACGTCTTTTTCCAACTCGGTCGCCTGCGTCGCGGCTGGTGCGGGCGGGACGATCTGCATGATCGCCACCAAGTCGCCTTTTCTTCCATCTTCTGTACGGATGCCCATGCCGCGCAGCCGCAGCTTTTTGCCGCTCGCGGTGCCTGCTGGAATAGTAAGTTGCACGGTGCCTGAGAGCGTGGGCACATCCACGGTTGCGCCCAAAGTTGCTTCACTAATCGAGAGCGGCAGGTCCAAGAAAAGGTCTAATCCTTGGCCGGTATCAGAGTTCTCGCCCCGCCGCCAGAGTTCGTGGGGCAGGATGTGGACTGCGAGGACCAGGTCGCGGGCGCGTCCGCGGGCGTCGGTGAGCACGCCTTTGACCCGAAGTTGTGAGCCCTGTTCGACGCCGGCCGGGATTTTCACTTCGAGGGATTTTGTGCCGCCGTGTTCCATTTGGACTCGGACGGTCTGCGTGCCACCCTTCGCGGCAGTTACGAAGTCGATGCGGGCCTCTTGGAGGTTGTGCATGGGGGCGTCGTCTTCGCCGTCAAGGTCGACGCCGGGGAAGCCGTGCGCCTTTGTTCGCGCACCGCCGGTGCGTCGAGACGACGCACCACCACCAGAACCACCACCAAAGATCGCGTCGAAGACTTCGCCGAGGTCTTCCATGTCGAGGTTGACTTGTTGGCCGGGGCGTGCACCGCCGGGTCCCCCCGGCCAGCCTCGCGGCGCGCCACCACCACCCGATCCTGCAGGTCCGCCGACATCTGCCTTGAGTCCTGCTTCGCCAAACTGGTCGTACAACTTTCGCTTGCCGTCGTCTGACAGCGCTTCATATGCGTCCTGCAACTCCGCGAACTTCTTCGCGGCGTCGGGGGCTTTGTTGACGTCGGGGTGGTACTTGCGGGCGAGTTTGCGATAGGCGTTGCGGATGTCATCCGCGGACGCGCCTCGCCCCACGCCCAAGATGTCGTAGTAATCACGACCGGCCATGAGGGGAATGGTAGGGAAAGGAATGCGAGATCGCGGAGGGCGCGGAGATGCGGTAGGGCGATTGGATTATCCGTATTCAATCGCGCGCATGGCCTAGAAAGCCGCCGCCGGTGCTACTGGCCTCTCTGCTTCTGCGCGATCGTTTGTTACCCGTGCCGCACGTGCCACGGATACCCGATGATGCTGTCATGCGCCCGGCGGTCTTCGTCGGGCTGCTGGGGGTTGTAGGAGTGGGTGACGTAGTACAGAAGTCCGGCGGGGGTGTCGCCGACGGTTGCTGCGCCGTGCCACAAGGGGGGCGGGATGACCATGATGCCCGGGCGTTTTTCGCCGATCACGAGGAGCCAGCTTGCGCCGTCTTCTTCGCGGTGTACTCCGACTTTGATGTGGCCCATGAGGCACATCCAGAAGTCGGTCTGGAGGCGATGGCGATGCCAGGCTTTGATGACACCCGGGTATTGCACGCTGTAGTTGATCTGGCCCTGGGCGGTCATGACGCCCTGCATTTGGTTCATGAGGGAGTGGCCGCGATCGTCCGCGAAGTATGTCGCGGGCATGAACACTGGCTCTTTCTCACGCTTGGCGTGTTCCCACGCGGCGGGCAGGTCGGCGTTGGTCCAGGTCTTGGGCGAAATCGTCTTCATGGGTGATGGTTGTATCGGATTTGTGCGGGCGGGGTCTGATGCCGAATCTCGGCGAAACTCGTGCCACCGACGACGCATCGCCGCCCCGATGATCGGTGGCACGTTCGCACGCCGTTTGCCTCGATTTTGATGTTGTGGAACAAATTTGAGCCCAATTCGTGAAAATGCCAGAACGCCGCCGATCACTTCGGCTAACAAAGCATGAGCCGCTCCACGATTGGTGAAGAGCGTGACCGAAATGGTCATACCCCAACGGACTGGCGAGTCGCCGAAAAAGAGAAGAATTGCTACAGGAAGCAATCGCGCGGCGCATCAAGACATGTGGATTCATAAGGAGTGTGCTATGCGTACGACGTGCAGGTCTGTGTGTGCAACTGTCGGTACATTGGGCGCGTGCCTCGCTGTTGGTGCGATGCTGGGCGGCATCGGGTTTGTCACGCCTCGGCGACCGCCGACGCCTCGCCCGGTTCCGAGGCAGCAGCCGTCCATCACGGTGCCGCGCACTCCCGGCGTGACCTTCATGCGCATCGACGGCGTGAACTACAGGGTCTCGGCGCAGGCCACCCGCACCATCGGGGGCGCGCCGCTTGAAGTCGTCGTTCCGCCGATCAACAACGTGCAGGTGGTGCTGACGCTGGTTCGCAATGACGGGCGGGCTATTCCGGAAGGGCTGCCGATCCCGAGCCTCGTGTGTACGCAGGGGGGCGTCGCGACGAACGTGCCGCTCGAGCCGTATCCCGACATCACGCTTGCACCTCTCCGCGCGGACACCCGCAGGTATGCCGGTCCGGGCAGCCTTGCGTGGGCGAACGACGTGCAGATCATCGGGACGGTGCGTGTGCAGGGAGTGCGCGGCATCGCGACCAGCCGCATTCCGGTGCCGATGCAGATTGTGGCGCTGCCGTAATGCACAAAGGATGGCACGGGCGTCCTCGCCTGTGAGTGTGAGTCTTGGGTGGTTGCGCACAAGCGGGGACGTCTCCGACTGTGCCACCGCCCCACTGCTTACTCAATATTCTGCACTTGCTCTTTGATGCGATCGATGCAGCCTTTGATTTCGACTGTGGCGCGGGAGATTGTTGCGTCGGGGCTTTTGCTTGCGATGGTGTTGGCTTCGCGGAGCATTTCCTGGGTCAGGAAGTCGAGCGTGCGGCCCACGGGCTTGCCTGAGTCGCCTTTGAGAAGATCGTTGAACTGGTCGATGTGTGCGCCCAGGCGTTTGATTTCTTCTGCGATATCTGTGCGCTCGGCGTATGCGGCGATTTCGCGGATGAGGTCGCCCGGCTCGACCTTGTGCTCCATTTCGCGGAGCATGGCTTCGATGCGGGCCTTGAGGCGGTTTTCGTAGTCGGCGATCACGCCCGGGGCCATCTGCTTGATGAGCGCGAGGCGCTCCGCGATGGCGTTCAGATTATCGCGCAGGTCATCGACGAGGACTTGGCCTTCGCGGCCGCGCATTTCCAGCAGCATTGCACACGCTTTGTCCACGAGCGGCATCACCGTTGCGCGGGCGGCTTCGAAGCGTTCTTCTTCGCCCGAAGGTGGCTGCAACACGCCCGGCAGGTGGAGCAACGCGGAGAGCATTTGTCCTGGGTCAACTTTGCCGGCGAAGCCCGGGACGGAGCCGATCTGCTTGGCGTACTTCTCCAGCGCCTGGACGTTGATTTCGTACGCGGCACCTTCGGAGTTGTTGTTGACGCGGGAGTTGAGCGTGATGGTGCCTCGCGAGAGTTTCTCGCGCAGGCGTGATTCGAGTTCGGCTTCGAGGCCTTGCAGGTCTTCGGGGAGGCGAATGGTGGACTTGAAGTACTTGTTGTTGAGCGAGCGAATCTCGACGAAGAAGTGGGTGCCGTCCTGCGTGGTCGAGGCTTCGCCATACCCGGTCATGCTGCGGACGCTGGTGGTGCGGGCTTTGGACATAGTTACTTTGGATTCGCGGGTGGAGTTGCAGGCGACGTGCCGGGCGTTGTCTCGGGGGTCGCGGGAGTTGTGGAGGGCGTGGTTTCGGGAGTCGTTGCCGGAGTTGTAGTTGGAGTTGTCGCTGGCGCAGCGCCTTGCTCACCTTGAGTCGCTGGAACTTGATTGACCGGCACTTGCTCAACTGGTGCTTGCGGCGTTGATGGGGCTGATGTGTCCGTTGTCGTCGTGGGCGTTATGCCGTCCGCCGTCGTGCCTATCGCGGCTTTGTTGGGCTTCATGGCCACGTTGAGCATCACTGCGACAACCAAGAACGCGAAGAAGACGAGGACGGTGAAGACCGTGAGCGCGTCGCCGGTCTTGGTGCCGAACGCGGTTTGGCCGGAACTTGCTGAGCCGCCGCCGAACGCGGCGGCGAGACCGCC
>CAZEZV010000037.1:17128-21263 GCA_964516725.1 uncultured Phycisphaeraceae bacterium | reverse complement strand
GATCCTCTGGCCTTGAGCAAGAACCCCGTGTAGTGGAATGCCGCCTTAAACCCCCAACCGGCGATCCAGCCTTGGTTGTTGATCTTCTCCGCGTAGTGGACTTTGTAACCGGCGGGCATCCTTGCGATCAGCGTGTGGTTTTCATAAAGATCACGCATGCCATCTGCTGCGGAATACACAAAGGAATGTTGAGTCGCGGTCGTCGTGTTGACGGTTCCAACGACGGTTCCCGCGTTGTTGATGCTGCTGGGCGATACAAACTGTTGGTACCCAGCCCCCAAGAACGGCAGTATCTGGAACCCTGCGCCAGGCGAATAGATGTATCCATACCGATACACCGGAAACGCAGCGCCCGCACGCGACCCAACTATTTGTCCCAGGTCGTTGATACCCGAAGCGCGGACAGGACCGATGCCTATGTTGGCAGGGAAGATACCAGCGAGCGCCGTGTACGCGCCGGTGTTGATGTCGACGTAAAACCCATCGTTGGTTGAAGAGTTGAAGAGCCACCCGATGGCGACCCCCGCCTCGTTGATCTTCCACAATCCTCGGGCGTTTGGGACAGTCAAGGTACGTGCCCCGTTGACTGCGTCCCAGAGATAGGGAATGTTCGCGGTGCCATTCGGGTTTGAGCCACTGGTCGTGCTGATCGAACCGATCGCGATGCCCGAGTCATCCACGTCGCCCAGCGTGGGTGGGCCGTAGGTTCCCGGGAGCGCGGGCGGCGACCACGACTGCCCCGACTGCGCGTTGTGCGCGTTGCCGAGGCCGACGACAAGCCGAGAATTGTTCAGGCCCTCGGGCTTGTACACCGGAACGATGGAGAAGCCGGTGGCTTGACTCCAAACAAACCCAAGTTCCGCGCCGGTATTCATGCCAATGCGACCACAGGCGACGCCTTGGTCGTTGATATCACTCACCACTGTTTCGCCAGCTCCGGGGTAGTCGAGCAGAAGGAAGTCGTATTCCGGCTGCGCGTTCGCTGCGGAGAGCGGAAGAGCAGCGCAAATCATTGCATACACGGATTTCAATAGACGAGTAGTTTTCATTGGACACGCCGATATCTTGTTCGCGGCTTGAACCGTTGCGAAACACAGTTGATGCCATAGGAAGACTTTGACATATCTTGTGTCGCACTTCTCAGCGCGACACAAAACTCACGAAGTTACTGGCCGCAGGGGAAGCACGGCCCTTCGCTGAATACAAGCAGGAACGAATCGATATCGCACGGATCAAATAGCGAGCTGTCGTTGTTGAAGTCGATGTCGTTGCAGCTTGCGGTTTCGGGAACGCATGGGCCTTCGCTGTAGACGGACAAGAACGCGTCGATGTCTTGCGGATCGAAGAGGCTGGAATCGTTGTTGAAGTCGATGGAGTCGCAAGTGCCGGCATCACAAATGTCTGGGATTCCGTCACCATCGGCATCATCGAGCAAACCCGAAGCGATGTCGCAGGTGTCGGGCGTTGCGTTCGAATTGCAATCTGTCACGCTTGACGCGAAGTTGAGGTGCAAGTACCAGTCGCTGAACCCTTCGGGCTTCAAGAGGATGTCCGGTCGCCCGTTGTTGTCGGCATCACCAACGGCGTATGCGTCCGGCGAGTTGCGATAGCGCATCAAGGCAAGGCGGGGTCCTAGATCACTCGAACCAAATCCACCCGACCCGTCGTTGAAGAACACTGCGGGGCTTGTAACGCTACTGATCGCGGCGGATCCGAAGAAGTCTAAGTCTCCGTCTTCGTCAGCGTCGTAGATCGTTGGCCCGAACTGATTGAATGTGTAGTTGGCGAATCCTGCGACCATTTCGGGTACTGCGAGCTGATGGTTGTTATTGCGATAGAGGTACGTGCGGTTGGCCTGTGCGAGCAGGTCCTTGTGTGAGTCTCCATCGATATCGACCCACGCAAACCCGCCGACGTTGCCCGCGAAGTTGGGTTGCAGTTCGTATGCATGCACTGTGTACGCGCCAAACGTGCCGTCGCCGTTGTTGGGGAAGACGATGACCGTTTCATGCCCGAGCGGTCCGACGACGCCCGCGGCGACGCCGCAGAATAGTTCCGGGAATCCGTCGCCTGAAAGGTCGCCCGTCCACACGCCGCCTAGGAACGCGGGCGTCGTCACTTCATATGGCGGGGCAAAGTGACCTTGGCCATCGCCCAGCGAGATATTGATGAAGTGTGGTTGGTTTGAGATGATTGAGCGGACCCACAGAAAGTCCAGATTCCCGTCGTTATTGATGTCGGCGGTCTGCCAGTTGCCGTTGACGGTGATGACGCTGGAGAGAATCGCCGGGCCGAATGTGCCATCGCCATTGTTGAGCATCGCGAACCGCTGTCCGCTGTTTCCGAGCGAAAGAATATCTAGATGTCCGTCGTTGTTCAGGTCACGCGGCAGGATGTGGCCGTTTGAAAAGAGCGGTACAAGCAGCGCGGGCCCGAAGCGATTGTTGCCAATGCCCGGTGCGATCCGGAACGTCGCGGGCGTTCCGCTGGTTGAATAGGACGCAAGGTCTGTGATGCCGTCACCAGTGAAGTCGGCGAGCACGGGATAGAACGCCGAGTCATCACGCCGGATGTGAATGACACTCTCAAAGTTCAGCCCGCCCTGATTGACCATCGTTGAGAATGCGTAACTGGTGTTTCCTGCGGTCGCCAATTCGGGCAATCCATCACCCGTCAAGTCGCCGGCGAAGATATCGATCGGCCCTTCGCTGCCCGCGGCGTAGGACTGGCTGAACACGAACGTGCCGGAGTTGTTGTCGTAGACGCGGACGGCGCGGGCCGCCGAGTCGCACCACACCAGTTCCAAGGCTGGGTCTGCATCGAGATTCGTGCAGGTGAAGCGATCCGCGATGCTGCTGATCACTTCGAGCGGCCCGAGCGTTTGGGTGATGGCGAAGGTGCCCGCGCCGTCGTTGCTGTGGATCGTCAGAGCGTTGGTGTCTTTCGACGACACGAGCAGGTCGCTATCGCCATCGGCGTTGATATCAGCAAAGAGCAGGTCGTGCGGGGCGGAGTTGCCTGCGATCGTGAGCGTTGTGTGCTCGGTGAACGCGCCACTGCCGGTGTTTCGTAGCAGCGTCACTGTGCCGGTTCCTGCTGCAGAAATAAACGAGTTGGCGACCGCGATATCCGCCAAGCCATCACCAGTGAAATCACCGATCGCCGCCGCGACCGGCTGCTGGCCACACGAATATGTCGTGCGTGGTGCGAAGGTGCCGTTGCCGTTGTTGAGAAAGACTTCGACGAGGTTGTTCGCGAAGCCCGGCATCGCGATGTCCGTGTCGTCATCGTTGTCCAGATCACCTACTGCGATGCCTGTGCTGCGAGAACCTGCGGTTAATCGAAAGGGCGCTGCGAACGTGCCGGGTCCGGTCGCGAGGACAATGAGCACGCCTGCAAAGCCGGCATCTGAGACTACAAGGTCAGTTCGACCGTCTCCATTGAGGTCCGCAGGGCGAATCAGAAAACAGAGCGCGTTGGTCACTGTGTAACGAGTTGCGTACACGAGCCTCGGTCCGCCGTCGTTGCGCCAGATGGTGATCGAAGAATTGCTCTGCCCTTGACGCGATGCCGCAACCAAGTCCATATCGCCATCAAGATCAACGTCAAGCATGGCTAAGCCGTTGACGTTGGTCGTGGATGCAATGTCACTGTGATGTTCGATTGCAGCGGCGAAGTCGGGCTTGGATAGGTCCGCTGTGTCAGGAACGCCATTACGGTTGCAGTCGAGTGTGCCGTTGCGGATGTCAATTGAGTCCTTGATGGTGTTGCCATTGAAGTCCTGTGCCTGCAGCGCAGCGGGAGTCAGCAGTGCAATAAAGGGGATCAAGCGAGTGGTGTTCATGGTCATTCCTTTTCGATGCAAAGAGTGTTCCTCTGCGTTCCTGTTGACTACATGCGCTGTTTCGCCTGTGGCATATCCGAGAAGTGCCGCACGATGACGAGATTCGGGCGTTCGTATCAGCAAAGGTCTTGCTCAAGCGGAAATGGATACGCGCTCGGGATTCTTTGCGGCGAGTTATCAAACGCGCCGGCACCTTGTGCCTTTCGGCGCGTGGTTATTCGCCGCATGGCGTGCAGGGCCCTTCGCTGTACACCGACAGAAAACTACCGATATCGCACGGATCAAAGACAC
>CAZEZV010000037.1:0-17028 GCA_964516725.1 uncultured Phycisphaeraceae bacterium | reverse complement strand
CGCACGAGCCTTCGCTGTAGACGCTGAGGAATGCCTCGATGTCTTGTGGGTCAAACAAACTCGCGTCATTGTTGAAGTCGATCGTGTCGCAGTTGGCCACATCGATGTGTGCGTGGATGAGCATGTAGTCGGACACGCCCATGATGTTGCTTGGGAGTTGGAGTTCGATCACGACATCCGGTCCGTCGACGCCCCGAGGGTCGTACCAGACGAAGTTGCCCGCGAAGCCATCAATGACGGAGTCGTAGTGCACTATTGGAATCGTGTTGCCGTTGACGTGGGCGAGGAGGCTGGTGCGTTCGTTCGCGCCGTCTCTATATGTGGCTTGAAAGTACACGATGCCGGCGTCGATCGCGACTTTGCCAACGCTGAATATGGTCCGACCCGGCAAACCCGGGAATGGGTCGCCGGTTTTCGTGATGAGCGTGAGGTTTGAGCCATCTGCGTCCGCGACGCATACCGCCGCGATACCGCCGAAGTACGGGCTTCCATTCCCGACGCCAAGCGCGACCTTGTTGCCATCGGTGTCGATTGACGCCGGCACTGTCATCGGTCGCCCGTCGTCCGGGATCGGTGTTTCCCAGTTGACAACCGTGTTCAGTTGGCTCGTGGCGAAGTCGTAGAGGTATACGCCGCGCTGACTGCCCGATACTGTGTCCACACGCGCGCTGAACACCACTTTGCCGCCGCCGATCGCTACGCTGCCGCCGCTGGTTGACTGCAGAAGCGAGCCGTCGGGCATCGGGTCCCAGTATTCCGCGATGGGCATCCATTGCTGGTCGTACGTGTACAAACTCACTCCCGCGCCGGTGCCGGCGGTATATCCAGCGTTGATGTACACGATCCCTTCGGTGCCAGCAAACGGGCCTTCGATCCATGGCCCGAGGTTGTTGTATCGATCAGACAGCACCTGAATCGGGCCCCCGTCGATGTGGCGGAAGTATGTTCCAGCGGCTGGTGAAGGCACGCCCGACGCTCCGCTGAAGTACGCTGCTCCGTTCCAGACGGTTGGAAAACGCATGAAGTCGAAGTGTTCGTTCGGAACGTTGGGAATCGGATCACTGGATTCGATGATCACCGTCGGGAGGGTGCCGATCGGATCAGAAAGCCGACCACCGTACAGAACATTTCGGAAGTCTGACCATCTCAGGCCAAGCGCGGCGTACACGCCGTCGTGCAGCGCAGGGACGCTGTTGGGCTCAATGTCAGAGGTTCGAGGGATGAGTGTGCGCAGCGTGACGTTTTGCGCGTGGGCTGCTTGCGGTGACAGCAGCGTCAGAGTGAGTGCGGCGGAGGCGATGATGGTTTTCTGATTGATCATTGTGGAACTCATGGTCTTCTAGCTTGTTCTGCTGTTTCTTGCAAGAGCCAAGGTGCGCGAGCACCCTGGCATAGGGCGTTGTTTCGACGCAAGAATTCAAGCCCGCCGGGGGCTCGCGCCCCTCGGCTCGTGTTTTGCTTACACACCGCAGGGCGTGCAAGGCCCTTCGCTGTACACCGACAGAAAACTACCGATATCGCACGGATCAAAGACACTCGTGTCGTTGTTGAAGTCGATATCGTTACACGTCGCGCTCGCGGGAACGCACGAGCCTTCGCTGTAGACGCTGAGGAATGCCTCGATGTCTTGTGGGTCAAATAGTGACGAGTCGTTGTTGAAGTCGATGGAGTCGCACGCGGGCAGTGGCGGCGCGTTTGTGCCGATCAAGCCGCCCCAGCCAGCGACCCAGACTTTGTTCAGAGCCGTTGCGTCCATGTGGTAGGCGTGCAGGAAGCGTGTGTTCCATTCATGGGGCAAGTTGGTGCGTGTCCACGTTTGCCCGGCGTTGGTTGTGTGGCGGATGAAGAAGCGGAAGGTGGTTTGGTCGGTGTTGTCCCGGCCCACCAGCACCGCTTCGGTTGGCGAAAACACTTCAACTTCGTAATAGTCTTCGGCCTGCGGCATCGCCGGAAGCAGTTGCCAACTACGACCGCCGTTTGTTGTCTTGTACGTTTCTCCCAGCACACCCACGGCGAAGCCCACGTTGAGATTGAGCATGTCAAAGTGATTGAAGCCGTTTCCCGGGACCGCGACGACAGTCCAACTCGTGCCGCCATTGGTGGTGTAGGCTGTGTCGGTTTGCGAGAACTGAATCCAGCCGTTGTTGGCGTCGACGAAGTCGGCGTTGTAAATGCCCGACTGCAGCAGCGAGTTCATCCAGGTCCAGGTCTGGCCGCCATCGGTGGTTTTGTAGCCGGACGGCCCTACGCCGAACGGATCAACGTCGTATCCGAGCAAGTAGCCGACGTTTTCATTGATCCAGATCATTTCCTCGCAGTCAAAGTGCTGCACGCGGATGTGATGTTCAAGTCCGTATACGTAGTTCCACGTAAGCCCCGCGTCGGTGGACTTCCACATTGTCATGCGGCCAGCACAGCAATTACTCGCGCCACCCTGAACGTACACGGTTGTCGGCGTGACCCACGAGAAGTTTTTGTGGCCTTCGATGTAATCGCGATCGGGCGGCAGGAAGTCATCAACGCCCTCGACGTTGAGGCGAGTCGGTGCCCACGTTTCGCCGCCGTCAGTGGTGCGGAGCACAAAGCCGCCTGCACCGGCGAGGCCGACGCGATCGTCTCTCATGCTGATGCCTTGAATGTCGATGCCGACACCATCGGCGGGAAAGACCCAGGTCTGGCCGCCATCATCGGAGCGCATGACGATGCCTTTTTCGCCGAAGATCCAGACGACCTGCCCATGGGCACGGATGCCCATTGCGGTGTCCGGGACGGGGCCGCGGATGAGATCGTTGGGCTGCGTGCGCGTCCACGTTTCGCCCGCGTCGGTCGAGCGCCAGACTTTGCCCGACAGAGAGACGCCGCAGATCGTGGTTGCGTCGAGTGTGCACCAATCCCAGAAGCCCTGCTGCTGATCGAGCAAACCCGGCGCGATGTTGTCGGCAATCAGGTTCCATGTGAGTCCGGCGTCGGTTGAGCGATAGATTGCGGCTCCACGCTCAATGGGGAACGGGAAGCTTGGATCAATGTGAGGTCTTGCGTTGAGTGCGGTGTTCTGATCGAGCCAGAGGACTTTGCCAAAGTCAGCGAAGCGCGTCCAACTTAGGCCACCGTCGGTCGTGCGATAGGTGCCTGCGACGATGGGTGGGTTGTAGGTTTCACTTGCCATAAGCCCGACCTGCGCATCGCGCATGTCGAAGCTGAAGATGCGGCCCATGTCGGGCGGCCAGGGCTGCATCGTCCAACTCGAACCCGAGTTGTTCGTTCGAAACTGCGGCCCGCCCAGAAACGCCTGAGTGGGCGAGATAATGTCGAAGTATTCGCGCCCCCAGGGCGACGCACCGCTCGCAAGTTGCCACGTTTGGCCGCCGTTGGTTGTGAATCGCGCGGGCTGCTCCGCGTTGCTGATCAAGAAGCCGCGCTGGGCGTCGAAGAAGCCTATTGAGTAGAACTGGTTGCCGTCGATGCCGAAACCGGCGAAGCGGATTCGATTTGTCCAGGTTCTGCCGCGATCAAAGGTCTCCCAGAGTTCTTCGTTGGTCCCGCAGAAGAAGCCATGATTGGGCGAGACGAACGCCATGTCGTTGATTTGCCAGTTCGTGGTGCCGGGCGATTGCAGGCGCCATTGCTGCCCGAGAGCAGAGTGCGCGATCGCGCATGTGAGAAGGGTTGGGAGGATGTGTCTCATGGGTGTCTATTGAATATTCACTCTTGTTTACGCGCCGCAAGGTGTGCAAGGTCTTTCGAAGTACATCAGCAGAAAACTACCGATATCACACCCACACCTTGAAACGACTGGGTGCAATTGGCTTGGGCGCACGCAACACGCTGCGACACGAGAGAAACACAAAGACTGCACGCAAGTAGCGTGATTGGTGAGCGACCGACATCGATGCGCATGATTCAACTCCCGTTCAGGTTTGGTTTGGGCCACACCCCTGTGCCCCGCGCGGCTGGTCCGCAATTGGCCCGTGTTATCTTCATGCGACAGAACACGACTTTACCTTGCGAAGTAAACAGAAATGTCCAATATTTGCTCCACGATTGCGCGCCCGGCGTGACTGAACCAGCCCACCTGCGACGGATACGACTCCTCGCACGATGAAGTAAACGGTCTCAAGGTCGGCGGGCCGTTTGCTCGCGGAAGTGGCACCCCACAAAATACGCACATCGCCAGGAAACAGACTCATGTAACAAATTGTGAGTTAATCTCAGCAGGCCTGACGCATGAACAGCATGAAACATTTCAGAAGTGGTTCCTACATCACGCCCGGCAAGAGCGGATTCACTTTGATTGAACTACTGGTGGTCATCGCCATTATCGGCCTGATTATCGGCATTCTCATCCCCGCGCTGGGCGGCGCACGGCGCGAGTCGCGCGTCGCGCCATGCGCGGCAAATCTCCGGGCCGTCGGGCAAGCGATGGGGGCGTACTTGAATCAGTCGAAAACGTACCCGGCGTCCTACGTCTATGGTGCGGAGGAATCCGGGCACAACTGGAACATGCAGGATCAAGGCGGAACACATCCGCAGCCGCAGAATGGATACATCCACTGGTCATCAATTCTCCTCGGAGACGGCTTGACGATTCCCGAAGCCGCATTTCGGTGCTCTGCGGCTCCAAAGGGTGGCGCGCCGGCGACAAACCCGGGCGGCGATGTTGATGATTGGGACACCGAGCTCGGACAGACCAACGCATTGGGACAATCAACGCCCCCTGCTCCACCCAAGGATCGCCAGGCCGAACGCATGGCATATGTCGCCAACGCGGCGGTGATGCCCAGGAACAAACTCAACAGCAGCAGCGGCAGGCACAACCGGTTGGTCCAAGACAGCCTCATCACGCGTGCGGACAAGACGATTCTTGCGACAGAACTGGTTCACAACGGCGATTGGAGCACAGTGCTCGACGGCACAGTGTCTCGGAGCCATCGACCGATCACGCCGTTTCTTGGCGTGAATAGTGGCGATGATGTCTATCAGCAGCCTGAAAACACGAATGGACCTGCCTACATGTATCCTGCGCGAACCACGATTGTGGCGAGAAGCGCGATCCGCCCGGACATGCTGGGCTTTGGACGCAATCCAATCAACGCTGTTGGAAGGTCTCACCCGGGCGGCGGGAAGTTCGTGGGCGGCACGGCAAACTTCGTGTTCGTCGATGGACACGTTGAACGCATGAGCGTGCTTGATTCGCTTGACAAGAAGCTGTGGGGTGACAAGTTCTACAGCATGACGGGGACGAACACGAGCGTCAGGATGACGCCTTGAGCTTCAACAGGCTCTCACCAACGACACGTCTCAGTAAAACAACTATTGCTACTTCTTATTCGCCCACACGCCAGCGTTCGCGGCTTTGGCCTGCGATTCTGCTTCATTCAGATCATCGGCAAATCGAGCGCCGCCATGGCGGACCGAAAACTCCGACCAACCCTGCTTGATCATCTCGACGTTGACATTGGTGTCGCCCACGAAGACGTACGCGAGAACACGATTGCGATCGTCGCGCTGCGGAACATCCTTGACCTCGAACTCGATGCGAACGTCTTTGTCCGCGACAAGCGACGCAAGCGCGTTCGTCGCTTCGTTAAAAAGCTTTTCACCTTTGGCCGGCGCGTTAAGGCCCAGTAATCGGACCTTCTCCCTGCGATCCGGATGACTGGCCGGCGCAACCTCAATCGTGTCGCCATCACCCACACGCACAACCTTGACATGGCTATCAATGGGCACCGCAGGCGGCAGCGTCGGGGCGTCGGGTGCTGTCAAGCGACCTGCGACAAACCCGCCAATCCCGCAGCAAGCCCCCGCGACGCACAGCATGAAAATGGCCCTGGTGTTCATTGCACAATTCCTTCAATTCTTCTCGCTTCGAGCACAAAAAGTGCTGCGAACATCCATGCGATAACTGAGATACCAGTCACTCAAGAAAACATCTCGATCTTGACATTGACGCAACGACAATGTCGCATGAAGAGGGCATAACCGCGGACGGGTCGCGGTACACGGAGATCGGCATGAAGCGTTCATCGCATATCAATGGTTGCATGTTGGCTTGCTACGCGGGGTTGAGCGTTGCTTGCGGTGCAGCCGCGGCTGAGGAAGTGACTCGATTCAACTTCGATACGCATCTACTGGGCGGGCGCAACTTGAGCTTCGTGCCGGTGCCCGACCTGTCGAGCACACCGACTGATCCGGGCACATTTCCCGGGAGTGCCGGCGATGTCTGGGGTGTGATTGATGACAATGTCAACGACGATGTCTGGGACAACACGATCGCCGATCCACTCGATGACTTTGGTGTGTTGCCCGACAATCATGTTGGGTTTGTCTTCGGAGCCGAAGACCTGCTCAACCCCGACAACCCATCGGGCACGGCGAGCGCGACGTGGACATTTGATATTACCGGCTACACCAACATCAGCATGTCCATTGACTTTGCAGCGATGGGGAACTTTGACAATCTGAGCTGCCCGCTCCCGCCATGCTTCGTGGACAAGTACGACTTCTTTGTTTCGGTCGATGGCGGTGCTGAGTCGCCGATCTTCCTGAGCAGCGTGGCGGAAGGCACGTCACAGTCGTACACGCTCGCGAACGGTTCGATCATCGTCGACAATGATCCTCTGGTGATCAATGGCGTGCCGCTGCGCAATACGTTTCAGACAATCACCGCAAGCGTTCCCGGAACCGGCGGAGTGCTCACTCTCGTGGTTCGCGGGCAAGGCGAATCGAGTGAAGAGGTGTTTGTCTTTGACAACATCGTCATCACCGGGACGCCGGGCGGCGTCGTGTGCAACGACATCGACTTTAACAACGATACATCAATCTTCGATCCGGCGGACATAGAAGACTTTCTGGTCGTCTACAGCGAAGGGCCTTGCTCCACAGCACCAACACCTGGCTGTGATAGCATTGACTTCAATAACGACTCGTCCATCTTCGATCCACGGGACATCGATTCGTTCCTGAGCGTGTACAGCGAAGGACCGTGTTTCTGATTCTCGGTCCCTCCGCAATCATCGCCTCACATGCTTCCTTTTTCATGGCGAAGCGACTTCTTGGTCGCTTCGCCGTGTTTGCTGCGCCGACACCCTGAATGCATCGCGGGTGTGATCGGTGTCTGTCGCCGTGAACAGCAAATAGCTGGTTTTTCCAGACTTCTTCTGAACATAAAGATCGCATGAAGTTTGCGAATAGGTTCGCCGCCACTTCTGTTGCCCGTGCGTCGCTCTTCGCCCGCTGAAAGGACTTCACCATGAGCATCTCAATCAACACTTCATTTGACGGCATTGACTCTGGGCGGACCTGTCCTCGCATCGCGCTCTATTCGCACGACACGCAGGGCCTTGGACACATTCGCCGCAATCTGCTTCTCGCAAGTGTGTTTCGTCGGATGGGCTGTGAACCTGTTGTGCTCATGCTGTCGGGTGCACGCGAAGTAGGCTCGTTTGCCATGCCGCCGGGCGTTGATTGCGTCACGATTCCGGCGCTTTCAAAGAACGATCTTGGCCAGTATGGCTCTCGTTGCCTGAACGTCAGCGTGGACGAAGTCGTCGGGATTCGGAGAGGTGTGTTTCAGGCTGCCCTCGAATCGTTTCGTCCGGATGTGTTCATCGTGGACAAGGCGCCACGTGGCGCGCTGAATGAACTTGACGGCGTGCTCTCTTCACTTCGCTCGAATGGCCGCACCCGCGTCGTGCTTGGATTGCGAGAAGTTCTCGACGACGCCGAGTCTGTCGCAAAGGAATGGCAGTTGCATGGCTTCGATCAAGTTGTGCAACAGCAGTATGACCGCGTGTGGATATACGGCGATCGACGCGTCTTTGATACCGCATCGGAATATGCCTTCAGTGATAGCGTGCAGCGAAAGGTTCGCTATACGGGTTACCTCGATCCGCGTGACACTTGGATTGAGCCGACTGCGCAGGAGACCGGTGTTGCCACCACGGCATGCTTGCCGGATGGACCGTTCGTGCTGTGCGCCGTTGGAGGCGGACAGGACGGCGCGCCGCTCGCGCGTGCGTTTCTTTCATCGGAGTTCCCAAAGGGCTGGGCGGGCGTGCTTGTGACCGGACCGCAGATGCCCGCCGGAGAACGTGCCGAGTTCCGAACCATCGCCGCGGCAAGGGGTGACGTGCGTGTGCTCGAGTTCGTGACTGATTGCAGGCCAGTGCTTGAACGCGCCTCACGCGTCATTTGCATGGGCGGGTACAACACGGTGTGCGAGGTGCTGTCGTATGAGAAGCCGGCGCTTATCGTGCCTCGAATCAAGCCCCGCACGGAACAGTTAATTCGCGCGGAGCGAATGGCGAGGCTAGGCCTCGTTGATGTCGCCTCCCCGACCACGCTCACACCGCGCACGATCACGACATGGCTGCGCAGCGGCGGCCCGGCGCACGCGGCAAGTGCTCGTACCCGCATCGACCTCAACGGCACGGCGCGTCTGCCCGGCCTGCTTCACGAAGTGCTACGCGAACCATCGGAGGTGTCGCTTGTTTGCAACTGAAGGTCGCACGACCGGCAAGCCCCGAGTGGGATACGTCCTGAAGATGTATCCGCGTTTCTCGGAGACATTCATCCTTAACGAAATACTCGCGCACGAAGCCGCAGGTCTTGATGTACACATTTATTCGCTCAAGTTGCCTATAGACGGACACTTTCACGAGGCTCTGGCACGCGTCAAGGCTCCTGTGACGTATATTGGGCAAGATGGTCTGCGTGCTGTAAACTTCTGGCAGGATGTTTCAAAGGCCGCGAAGCAGTGCCCTGGCATCTGGGACGCGATGCCGGCGACGGCTGGGATCGATGCTCACGAAGTACACGCAGCCGCGCTGCTCGCAACGCGCGTGAAGGCATGTGGCATCACGCACCTTCACGCCCACTTCGCAACCAGTGCTGCGACAGTCGCGATGCTGGGTGCCGCGATGTCCGGTGTCACGTATTCGTTCACGGCGCACGCGAAAGATATTTACATTGACTCTGTGGACCACGATCACATGAGACGCTTGCTTCAAGGGGCTGCCCGGGTCATCACCGTGAGCGACTACAACGCCGCTCACTTTGTTCGTCAATATGGTCATGACGCAGACAAGGTCACACGTATCTACAACGGCTTGCCGATGGCGTCGCTTGAGTATCAATCTCCCGTGACAAGGCAACGTCGGATTCTGGGCGTTGGCAGGCTCGTTGAGAAGAAGGGGTTTGATGATCTTGTCGCCGCGTGCGGCATCCTGCGTGCTCGAGGAGTCGAGTTTGCATGTGACATCATCGGAGACGGGTCACTTGCTCCAGTGCTTGGTCAACAGATTGCCGAACTCGGACTGCACAACCACGTTCATCTGCTTGGCCCTAAACCTCAAGGCGAAGTCATGTCACACATTCGACGAGCTGCGGTGCTCGCTGCTCCGTGCATCGTGGGTCAAGACGGCAACCGCGACGGCTTGCCAACTGTGCTGCTTGAAGCAATGGCATTAGGCACACCGTGCATCTCGACGGATGTGACGGGCATCACCGAAGCGGTTGAGCATGAGCGAACCGGACTCATTGTGCCTCAGCGCGATCCGCAAGTACTCGCCGATGCGATCGAGCAACTGCTGGATAGTCCCTCCCTTCGCTGCGATCTTGCGAAAGCTGCTCGCCAGCGAGTCGAGGAGTGTTTCGATATCGACGTCAACACAAAGCACCTACGAACGATCTTTGCTGACTCTTGCAGTCGCCAGCCGTCGGGTAACAACGTCAATTCTCATTATCTCGCCGATGGCACGCCGCTGACACGAGATGCGTCGGAGGTGACGGCGTGAACATCGCCTATGTATGCACCGATCCGGGCGTTCCCGTGTTTGGCCAGAAAGGCGCGTCGATCCACGTGCGAGAGGTCATTCACGCGCTCACGCAACTCGGGCACAATGTGACGCTTTTCGCACGGTCGATGGGAGGGCACACCCCATCTGGTTTTGAGCATATCCGCGTGATTCCCCTGGATCCGTGCCCGAAGTGTGATAGCATCGCGCGGGAGCAGTGGTTGCTTGACAGCAATGCCGAAATCCGTTCTCGGTTGATCGCGCATCCTGGCGTTGACATGATCTACGAGCGTCACGCCCTCTGGGCCGATGCGCCCATGCTCGTCGCAAAGGAACTGGGCATCCCAGGCATGCTTGAGGTCAACTCGCCGCTGGTGAAAGAGCAAGCCACGCATCGCGTCCTTCACAACGAGACCGACGCCATGGCGTGTGTGCGAAGGTCATTCCAGCACGCGAGTGCGGTTATCGCAGTGTCTGCTGATGTCGCCCTGTTCGTTCGCGCCGAAGGAGCGTCCAATGTTCACATTGTCCCCAATGGCGTCGATGTGCAGCGGTTTTATCCCAGTGTTGCCGCTGCGAGATTGCCAAGTCACACCAACTCCGGTCACCAGGTGATCGGCTTCGTCGGCACGCTCAAGCCCTGGCACGGCGTCGAACTCTTGCTCGAAGCTTTTGCGTTGCTTGCACCCCGCATGTCCAACGCAACGCTGCTGATCGTTGGCGATGGACCGCTGCTGGTACCGCTCAGGGCACGGGCAATCGCATTGAACATTGCTGAAAAAGTCGTGTTCACGGGTGCGGTCAGAAGCGATGAGGTTCCATCGTTCGTTCGCGCGATGGATGTTGCGGTTGCTCCTTACCCACAGTCTTCGGATAGCTACTTCTCGCCGCTTAAGCTCTACGAATACATGGCGTGTGGTCGAGCAATCGTCGCATCCCGCATTGGCCAGATTCCCGATGTCATCTCGCACGCTGTCAATGGCTTGCTTTGCGAACCCGGCTCAGTGTCGTCGCTTCGCGATACCCTTCAGCAAGTACTGTGCGATCCCTTGCTTCGCACAAACCTTGGACTTGCCGCTCGTTCACAAGCAGAGCAGCAGCATTCGTGGGCCAGTGTCGCCAAACGCATTCTGACAATTGCTGAAAGCACGAAGGGAGCAGGTGTGTGCGCGTCGTAGACCATGCCATCCAAGGAATGAAGGGCCTGGCCCGCTTCGCCCGCCGCGCAAAGCCCTGGATGCAGGGTCAGCGTGGCTTGCTTGCCGGTGCATGGATCGCCATGTTGTTTGAGGTTGGCTTAAGGCTTCTCGAGCCGTGGCCACTAAAGATTCTATTCGATGAACTTTTCAAGAAACCTGGCACGCCGCATTCCTTCTCGTGGTCGCAGGGCATGGATCCGACTCGCCTGCTTGTTGTGTGCGTTGGCGCGATGGTCGCGATTGCCTCACTTCGTGCTGTCGCAGCATGGATTGCAACCGTCGGTCTCTCGCTCGTCGGCAATCGCGTGCTTTCTCGTTGTCGCAAAGAACTGTTCGATCACCTGATGCGATTGTCGCTCTCATTCCATCAACGCTCCGGCAAGGGCGATCTACTCAACCGAGTTGTCAGCGATGTTGGCCGCGTGCAGGAAGTCGCTGTCACTGCGTTGCTGCCCTTCCTCACGCACATACTCACGCTCTCAGGCATGATGATCGTGATGCTGTGGATGGACGTGCGCCTTGGCTTGATTGCGTTGGGTGTTGTTCCCGTGTTCATCTTCATCAGTTCGTCAGTGGGCACTAAGCTGCGATCAGCCGCTCGCGATCAGCGTCGCCGCGAAGGCGAGATGGCAACATCCGCGAGTGAGGCGCTCGGAGCGATCCGCGTCTCCCACGCGTACGGACTGGGCGGCACGCTCGGCGCGATCTTTGATCATCAGAACAACAAGTCGCTGCGTGATGGTGTACGAGGTGCTCGCCTGAGCGCGGGCCTCGAGCGAAGCGTCGACATCATGATTGCAGTGGCCGGCGCGTGCGTGATCTGGCTCGGCGCAAGCCGCGCTCTCAAAGGGGAAGTGTCTCCGGGCGACCTCATTGTGTTCGTGTCGTACCTCCGCAGCGCGTTTCGGCCTCTCAAAGATGCTGCGAAGTTTGCGGGTCGAATGGCAAAGGCATCGGCCAGCGGCGAGCGAATTCTGGAAGTGCTTGAAACGCACCCTGAGATTCAAGATCGGTCCCACGCGCAGCAGCTCAATGCCCCGATCACCTCGCTTGAGTTCTCTCACGTCACTTTCGGGCATGACCCGACGCAGAACACGCTCGCAGATGTGAGTTTCAGAGTACAACGCGGCGAGCGACTGGTGCTCGTGGGTTCGTCTGGTGCTGGCAAGTCCAGCGTGTTGAACTTGGTGCTGAGGCTTCATGATGCCAACGCGGGTCGAGTGTTGGTGAATGGCGAACCTATTGACCACTGGACTGTCGCTTCCTTGCGTTCGGGCATCGCAGTGGTGCTTCAGGAGAGCGTCCTCTTCCGCGCAAGCATTCACGAAAACATCGCGTGCGCTACTCAGGGCGCGACGCGTGCGGGTGTGGAACGAGCCGCGATGTCGGCTGGGATTCATGATTTCGTGAAGCAACTGCCGGAGGGCTACGACACAGTGCTTGGAGAGCGTGGCGACACGCTCTCAGGTGGACAGCGACAACGTATTGCCATTGCGCGAGCCGTGATTCGCAACGCCAACCTGCTGCTGCTGGATGAGCCAACGTCCGGCCTAGACCACGCAACCAGCGAACACGTAAATGCAACGCTGGACGAATTGGAACATGATCGGATCACCGTACTCGCAACCCATGATCTCGCGTGCATTCGCGAACAGGACATTGTTGCCTTGCTGGAGCACGGCCGCGTGATCGAACATGGCAGACATTCCGTGCTCCGTGATTCAGGCGGGCGATACGCAGAGATGTACGCGGCACAACAGTGCGCAAGGCCTCGCCAGAGCATCCGCGAGTCAGATCCGCATCATACATCAAACGAGCGAGGTCTATCAGAGAGAACCTTCGAGTATCCCGATGAGGAAGGGGCAGGTCATGCTGTCCTTCGATGACGCACATGTTGTCGAGCGAGATCTAGCGTTGCCGGGACTGCGTGTGCTGCTGGATGATGCTGCGCTTGGTGAGTGGTGCCGCCGCCATGGGTTCAGCGATGTTCTCAGCACGACAAGCGTCTATGCCCGATACAAACCTGGCACAAGCTGCGTTGTCCAGTTTCAACTGACGACACCTCGCGGTACAGAGCATGCCTACGCAACCTGCTTCTCGTACAACAGCGAACACAAAATTGCCAAGGCGCTTGAATATGTAGCCGAGAGCGATCTTCATACGAGGTGCGTCGCGGTCGACACACAACAGTTCATTGCTGTCTATCGATGGCCGTGCGATCGCGAATTGGCTGTGCTCGAACGCCTCGCCGACGCCGACACAAGCGAGCGAATATTCGCAAAAGTGCTGAAACTCGACGCGCCCAGGCTACGCACCGTGCTGCGGTACAAACCTGAACGACGAGCAGTCATGCACTTGTCCACGCGGCTCACCGACGTGCTCGTCAAGGGGTACTCCGAGAATGAATTTCCCCGGGCACTTGCATGCGCCGGGGATGTACAGGCGTTCGTGAACTCCCCGAAGTTGCTTGGCGTTTCGGAACGGCATCGATTGCTGTGCTTTGAATGGCAACAGTGTTCGCCCGACGCTGTGACCACAATAACAGACGCCGGGTCGCTTCTTGCAGCCTTGCATACTTCTGAAGCACGCTTCGGGGAAACCTCGGACGAGAAAGCAGTCACAAACATCGTGGCCGCATCCGTGAGCGATATGCAGTACTTGTGCCCTCTTCTGACAGTGCGACTGCAATCCGTTGCACAACAAACATCCGCAATGCTGTCAGCCGTGATAAGAGCAACACCCCAGCCCGTTCCGCTGCACGGCGACTGCTCCGCCGATCAATTCATATCCACGTCAGCCGGCACGATGCTTACCGATTTTGATAACGCGTGTATGGGCCATCCGATGCAGGACGTTGGAAACTTCTTGACGAAGTTATGGTTGCATCAATTCGGCTGTCAGCATCCTGCGCAGCAATCGGCGAATAGCGCCGCTGACCACTTCATGAACGCGTACAAAGAATGTGTCGGTGTCGTCGACGCATCCGCGCTCAAAGCGTTTCAAGCACTCGCGCTGCTACGAATCGCCACGGATGGCTTTAGGAACAGGCGCCCGAACTGGCGAGCTGAACTGGAGCGGATTGTAACCCGTGCTGAAGAGGTGCTGCATGAGCATTGATCTCGTCAGCATCGCCCTGCGATCTGTTTCATGCGAGTGCATCGATTGGCGTTGCCAATCGTCGCCCGCTTCAGGCACATTGAGTCTGCGCCGCGCCTGGCCCAAGTCATCGCAGCACATGATCATGGAGTTTCGTACCGCTGATGATCGTGTCCTTGCAGGCCAATGGTTCCAAGTCGCGTCGCACGCAGATGACGCGGCGGACACAATGCTGCGAACGTGCCCCGGGTGTCCCATCGGCACGGTTCCATTGTGCGACGGAGTACTCGTGCTACACGGCAATGGCGCCGATGACAAAATGCCCGTGCTCGCAACGTGGGCAGGTCGTCCTTGCGCAGAACTCATTGTTCACCGCCCTACAAAGCGCGCGGTTGTTAAAACCCGCTTTCAAGACGACCTGTGCTACGCCAAAATAGTTCCGCACAAGCGATTTGCAGAACTCGCAGACGCCTCAGGACGAGTTACACAGATTGGCGGTCTTGCAAGTGGCGCATTTGATGTGGCACGCATCACGCATGAAGAGTGCACTCGCAGCGGCGGCGTGATCGTGTGGGAGTCACTGAAAGGTGTACCACTCTCCTCTTTGCTCGGCACCGCAGAAATCGAAGCCGCGGCCGCCGCGACCGGCAGAGCGCTTCGAGCATTGCACACGATTCCAGCGATGACCATCTCACAATGGAACTTGCCCAACTATGGCGTGCAGGAAGCAGTGGAGGAGTTGCAGCGCTGGGTAGAAAGAACGTCGGCGTTCGATCCAATGGTCTCAGAGAACGTGCAGCAACGCACGAGCGAACTGAAGTCGCTGTTTGATTCGTGCAAGGCTCCTGCTGCAGCGTTGATTCACCGCGACTTTCATGACAAACAGGTCTTCTTCGATGGAACTCGCATCGGATTGCTTGACTTTGACACCGTTTCCATCGGCGATCCCTGCGTCGATATTGGCAACTTTCTGGCGCACATCGCCCTCCGCCGCAGACAAGGTCGCGTGTCGCACGAGGCTGCCGAAAGAGCCCGCAACGCTTTCATAGGTGCGTACGAACTCCCCGCCACGCTCGTATCGCGTGTCAACGCATTCAGCAAGCTGACCGAACTGCGGCTGGAATGCGTCTACGCGTTCCGGACGTGTTCGATCCATTGAGTTAATACCCATTTATGTGCTTGTCAGGCTTGAACGCCTGACGCGTGACAGGCACGAGTTCTCCGCACATGAGTACGACATCGACACGCCACAATGTACTAAACATTCACATCACGGCAATGAAGTATCGGCGGCAACGAGGTACAGACCATTTGCCCGCCCTCACGCAAGCAGAACGAGAGCGTGAGTCTGCGTACACGGGCGACTTTGAATCTCTTGCTAGGGAACAGGGCGCGCTCAAAGACCCCTAGCTGCGCATTAGCACGAAGTACACCGTTGATTTTGCTGGAGAGGTTCGATAATCGGGCAGTCCATACACAGCCACCGTTGCCGTCCCCATTTCGCTCCGCGGCCGCCGTTCGAACTTGTGTTGACCATGTGAACGGTGGTCTTGCAGCCCGACGTCGTTCGGAAGTCCGCGCGGAGGGGTAGGCGGGCGTTCGTCGTGAGGAACGCGAGCGCAGCGAGGCCGTTTGGCTTTGTGAAACCGATACTATCACCAGTATGTTGATTCCCAGTGTTGTTGCAGTGGTAGCCTCGCCTATCGGCCATGAGGAGCAAGCCCAAAGCTCCCAGCGTCTACGGCGGCAAACTAAAAATCCTTCCTCAAACTCTATTTGCTCGGCGTCAACCTTAATGCTGAGTAATAGTCTGCGCACTCTGAGCGCCATGCTCGGCCTTCTGCTCGCAATCTTCGCCTTGCCCGCGTGCAGCATTCACCAAATTCCTACCAATTCCGCCATCGACTCGGAGGCCGCTCGGCTCATGCAGGACCACGACGTGAAGGGCATGGCCCTGGCGGTCATCGACAATGGCCGGATTGTCCACGTCGCTTCCTACGGTCAGCGCAACGTCGAACGAAACCTCCCGCTCGAAACCGACACCATCATGTACGGCGCATCGCTCACCAAGGCGGCGTTCGGCTACATGGTCTTGCAACTCATCGACGAGGGAAGGATCAACCCCGACGCCTCGATCGCAACATATCTGCCAAAGCCGCTGCCAGAATACGAGGACTACGCCGACCTTGCAGGTGACGAGCGTTGGCGCGCATTGACGCCTCGGGTCGTTCTAAACCACACCACAGGCTTTGCGAACTTCCGCTGGCTCGAAGACGACAAGAAGCTGAAGTTCCACACGACCCCGGGCACGCGCTACGGTTATTCCGCCGAAGGCTTTTACATATTGCAACTCGCCCTCGAAGAAGGCCTCAGACTCGATGTCGGGGCGGAGATGCAGCGCCGAGTCTTCGACCGCTTTTACATGACCAACACCAGCATGACGTGGCGGCCCGACTTCGCCGACAACCTTGCCGATGGGTACAAGCTCGATGGTTCTTTCGAAGCCCACGACGAACGAAGCAGCGTGAGCGCCGCAGGCTCGATGGACACGACCATTACTGACCAGGCACGGCTCTGGGCGGGAATCATGCGCGGTGATGGGCTTTCGGCCGCTGCGCGTTCCGAGTTCTCTCGCCCCAACTTCCCGATCACTTCTGCCAGCCAGTTCCCGACACTCAACACCAAGACCGACTCGCGTACATCCCAAGTCCAACTCTCGGCTGGGTTCGGCGTGGTCACGTTCCGCGACGCCAACGGGTTGAACTTTTTCAAGGGCGGGCACAACGATTCCACCGGCAACATGGTCGTTTGCCAAGAGTCCCGCAAACGCTGCGTCGTCCTGCTCGCTAATAGCGTTCGGGCCGAACTGATTTACCCCGAGATGGTCCGCTTCATCCTCGGCGAAACGTCCATGCCGTGGTGGTGGGAGTACGGGCATG
>CAZEZV010000036.1:0-21683 GCA_964516725.1 uncultured Phycisphaeraceae bacterium | reverse complement strand
CGGGGTCGGGGGCGGCGGGGGCGGGGGTGGGGGTGGGGGTGGCTCTGGGACGAAGTTCGCGAAAATGATGCGAGAATCGTTCGGCGCAAACGGTTGCCCAGCGACATCTGACCTCGAAACGATCGCAAGCGGCGGCGTGATTCCGGCGATGATTGCGCAGCACCTCGCGCATTGCTCCATATGCACGGAAAAACTCGAAACCGCGAAGCAAGATGCGACGTTTCTCTCGCGTGTCAGAACGCTCGCGATTCAGGGGCGCGATCCGACCGGCGCGTTGCGAATCGAAGGCTATCGAAACATGACGATTCTGCGCGCGGGAGCGCAGGGCGTGGTGTACAAGGGCGTGCAGGAATCCACGCAGCGGCAGGTGGCGATCAAGACGCTGGTTGCGGGGCGAGGCTCGACGATGAAGCAGCGCCTGCGCGCGGAGCGCGAGGCGGAAATCGCGGCGAGTCTGCGGCATCCGAACATTGTTACCGTGTTTGAAAGCCGGACGCTGTGGGATGGACAGTTTGCGGTTGTGATGGAATTTGTGGACGGCGTGTCTCTTGATCAGTGGGTGCCATCGGGCGCGACGGCGGATGAAAAGCGGCGTGGATTGCTGCGGGTGTTCGTGCAGGTCTGCAACGCGATCCACCACGCGCACATCAACGGCGTGATTCATCGCGACCTCAAGCCAGACAACGTGCTCGTGACAAAGGAGGGCCGGCCTGTCGTGCTGGACTTTGGCATAGCGAAGGCGGGCACGGTGCATACGACGATGACGGGCGACTTCGCTGGCACGCCCGCGTATGCGTCGCCCGAGCAAGCGGCGGGCAAGAGTGGGCAGGTTGATGCATTGACCGACGTGTATTCGCTGGGCGTTGTGCTGTATCGATTGCTGACGGGGACATTGCCCTACGAACTTGAGGGGTCGATCTTTGACATGGCGCGCGTGATCTGCGAACAAGCGCCCACGCCGCCTCGCCAGCGCGACACGTCGATTCCGGTGGATGTCGAAGCGATTGTGCTGCATGCACTTCAGAAAGAAAAGGGGCTGCGGTATCAGTCCGCCGCGGCGCTTGCGCGAGATGTCGAGCGATATCTTGCGGGCGAGCCGGTTGAGGCGCGGAGTCACTCGCAGTGGTATGTGCTCCGCAAGGCACTGGTGGTAAACAAGAAGCCGCTCGTGTGGGGGGCGCTCGCGCTCGCGGTGTTGCTGACGGCGAGCGGTTCGGTGCTGCTGAGCGCGTCTCGCGCGGCGGACGCGGCGAAGCGAGAAGAACGTCAGCGGGAGAAAGCCGCGGAAGAGTCTGTCCGTGCGCGGGCAGTGGCGGAGCTTCTTCGAGAAACGCTGCCCAACGCCGACCCAAGTCATCCTGAGCTTGCCGCGGCGATTCGCAGCGGGTTCAGCCGGCTGTATATGCGATTGGAAACGGCGGGCTTTGCGGATCAGCCCGAGCTTGACCAAGCGATTCGAAGAATCTGGGGCGAGGTGTACACGGGCTTCAGCGGGAAAGCGCTGGGACACGTGGAATACTCCGAAGTGTCGCTGCGCAACGGGCTGGTGCGACTGCGGGAGCGGCATGGGCAGGAGCACCCGGAAATCGCGGCGGGGCTGCACAATCTTGCGAGCGTGGTGCTGGTGCGCAAGCGTGCGCCGGAGGCGCTAGAAGTATGCGAGCAGGCGCTGGCGATGCGCCGGAAGTTTCTTGGGGAGGAGAGCCAGGAGGTCACGGAGTCGCGGGCGCTGTTGGCGAGAATTTTCGTCGCGATGGACCGGCCCGACGAGGGAACTCGGGAGGCGGACGCGGTGCTTGCTGCACTGTCAAAGCAACCCGCGGCACCCGGCGACCTGCTCGGCGCGCAGATGCTCTCGCTCAAGGCGCGGGTGCGATTGAACGCGGGCGACGCGTGCGGGGCGGCGGCGTTCGGGCAGGAGGCGATGAGACGGCGGCTGCGCCGATTGCCCTCGTACGACCCGGAGCTCATCGAGTCGCTGATGCTGAGCATCGATATTTCTGAACAGTGCCCGGACAGCGAGCTCTCGAAGGTATTGACCAAGTCGTGGGGCGTGACTGCGCCGGACGCGTTCGCAACGATGCGCAAGCACTCGGCGATACTGTCGCAGCCGGATCGCGGGTCGATTCTTGAGCCGGTGTTCACGGGGCGGGCCGACGCGTTGACTCGCCTGCTGGCGTTCACCAAGGCGCTGCTGCCGGACGATTATCACGCGCAGGTCGCTGTGCTGATCAACCTGCGAACGAGCGCGGAATGCGAGGGGTTGTCGCTTGTCAAGTGCGCGGCGCTTGAGGAGGCGGCGGCACTGCTCGAGAAACAGTTCGGGCAGGATCACTGGTCGGTCACATCATGCTTGGACGAAGCGTCGCTCACGTACGCGATGATCGGGATGGCGGGCAAGGGTGCGGAACTCATGCGGCGCGCCGTGGCGCGAACGCAGACGATTTCCCCGGACATTCGCGATCCTCTGCAAACCGGCAACGAGCTGCGCGTGTTCGCGTGGTTTTTGGCGCTGGACGGTCGGTGCCAGGAGGCCATCGAGCCCTTCGAGAAGGCCCTTATCGAGCTGCGACGGTTTCTGCCGGCGGATCACCACGTTGTGGCGCTGTGCGAGGGCGGGTACGGCGCTTGCCTGGCAGATATTGGCAGGATGCAGGAGGCGGACGCCGTCACAGCGAATGCACTGGCCGTGTCCAAGACATCGAATGCGATCCACACGGACCAGCGGCTGCACATTCAGTTTGCACGGGCGAGTTATCTTGTGAAAGCGGGCGGGGACGACAACCTGCGCGAGGCGAAGACCTTGCTGGAAAACACTTGGCAGGATGGGTACCGATTCTGGTTCATTCGTTCGCCGCGATTTGCGTGGCGGGTGCGGCTCGTTGAGCACATGATCGCCATCTGTGATCAACTGAAGGACACGGAGGGTGCCGCGAAGTGGCGCAGGCAGCAGGTCGAGGACCTGGCTGTGTCGATTGAATGAACGAGTGCCGGGCAGAGCCGAATCTCAAGCCAGCAATCGCTTCTGCGCGTCATCGGCGCTGAGGCCCTCGATCTTTGCGGTCTTCTCTGGGTTGGTCTTGCCGGCGATGATGGCGACTGATCGAACAGGGATGCCGAGCTGATGCGCGAGAAGTTCGCACACGGCTTGGTTGGCTCGGCCATCTTCTGGCGGCGCGGCAACCTTGACTTTGAGGCGATCGCCATAAATGCCCACGACTTGGTCTTGTCGGCTTCCCGGAACCACCTTGAGTCGAACGACGCAAGCGGGCGCAGGGCCTTGTAGATCGTTTGCGAAGGTGGGGGCGTTGCTCGTGGACACTGATCAACCGTACGGACACGCGGCGTGAAACGTGTGGTTGTGTCAAGCAGGGCGGATGTGAGGGAGATACTGGGTGTTCCGTGCGATCCGCCGGCGCGAGCGCGAGCTTTGGATTTGGTCGGTATTCGTGTGGGATTGCGGAAGACGCGAGAAAAGTGTGGCGATTTCTGGGCTTTGCGGTAGAATGGCGATTCCTGCATCGGGGGCGAGAACAGCAGCGAACAGACATGTGTGACTCTGCAAGGCGAGGTGTTGGCGTGGCAGATGGTGGCTGGCTCAAGATTGGCGTGAAGCGTTTCGCGGCGGCGATTGTCGCTGCGTGCGCGGCGACTACCAACGCCCAGATTTCGCAGGACCAGGTGCTGGTCGTGTACGACAGCCGGATTGCGGACAGCAAGGCAGTGGCGGAGTTCTACGCGGGCTCAAGAAAAGTGCCGGGAGGCGCCGGGAATCTTGCGGGCGTGCGACCGTTGGTGTGGACGGTTGATCTCTCGACGCTGGGCGTGCCGGTGACGAGCGCGGGGAATATTTCATATGCGGACTTTGTGTCGCGACTGCGCACACCATTGCGGACTTTTTTGACAAACAACAACCTCGCGTTCCGCGTGCGGTGCCTTGTCATGACGAAGGGCCTGCCGCACCGCGTGCAGGACACGGACGTGCCCAACAACGCGGACTTTCCGACCAACGGGCAGGGCGCGTTCATTCCGGAACTGATGGCCAACGACGAGACTGCTGCGAGTGTGGATACGGAACTCACGCTGCTCTGGCAGGACCTCAACAACACCGAGGTGGGCGGCGGATCGGACAGCCGGGCAGATGGTTGCATTCAGAATCCGTACTGGCGCACGACGCGCTCGATGAGCGTCATCAACAACGCGAACCAGCAGGTGCAGAAGGTGTTCGCTGCGAACGGAATTGGTCCGTATTGGGCCGTGACCGGCGCGGCGGGCTCGCCGACGCGGCTTGGGCTTGGAGACTTGTATCTGGTAACGCGGCTGGACGGACGCTCGGTGAGCGCAGTGCAGGGGATGGTCAACCGCGCGCAGAACATCCTCATTAACACGAATACCGCGGCCATTCTGCTGGATGAAGATGGTTCAGACCTGGACAATGTGGGCGATGTGTTTCCAAGCGCGAACGGCGGGGACGACTACGAGCAGGCGCAGGCCGCGATTGTGAATGATCGTCGGTTTTCGTTTACGTTTCCAGCCGCGCCGCCCAACGTGTTTTACAACGATCTTGCCGGCATTCCAAACTTCTTTGTCGGGCCGCTGCTGTCGTGGACGGGCGGGATTCTGCGCACCGAACCGGTGATCCTGATCGCGAGCTACGGTGCCAACCACGCCGGGGGCGTGCCGCCAACCACCGGCGGCGGCAACGGCGGGATTGTGTACGCCACGAGCTTCAATTACGCACCGGGCGCGATCTTCAACACCGTGGAAAGCTTCAACGGGCGCGACTTTGGCGGGCTTGGGCAACTGACGTTCGCGCAGCAGATGCAGGCGGCGGACTTTCTGAATGCGGGCGGCACATTTGCCGTGTGCAATGTATGGGAACCGCTCGCGGACCCGATCCCGGACAACCTGCAACTCGTGAACTTGTTTCTGCTTGGCAACCTGAGCTGGGCGGAGGCGAGCTGGGGGAGCATCCCGACGCTGTCGTGGATGCAGATGAGCGTGGGAGAGCCGATTGCGCGTTGCACGCGGAGCAATGAAGACATCGACGGGAGCCAGCGAATCGGCGCGGATGATGTTTACGCGTGGGAGGCGCTGCCCGGCGCGTCGCCCGCGAAGGACATCAATCGCAGTGCGACGGCGGACAACGCCGATCGTGCATTGCTTCTGGGGAGTGTTCGTGCGAGCGAGCGGGTCTTGATGCTCGCCGGGCGATGAGGGGCAGATAAGTATTCCTTCCAGACGCGACGTCGAACGCGTACTCGTCACAACCGGAATAACTAATTCCCGGGAAAGCACAGATTTCATCGTGGGCTGGCCGGGCACACGCCCTGAACAAAGCGTGTCGATGGTTCGTGATCGGCACGGGGTGCCGACTTGTGGAGCAGCATCATGGTTCAAAGATTTTCCGGCGCTCGTCGCGGTTTCACGCTGATTGAGATTCTGATCGTTGTCGTCATTCTCGGCATCCTCGCGGCGATCGTCGTGCCGCAGGCGTCGAGCGCACGCGGCGAGGCACGCGACGCGACGCGCGAGACGGACATGCGCAGCGTAGAGAAAGCGCTTGAAATGTGGGCCAACGACAACGGCGATTATCCGGTTGTGAGCGGCTGGTCAGGCGACGCCGGTGCGTATGGCGGGCGAGGCTACTCGGGCCCGACCGGGTATATTCCGGATCTGGCGCCGGAGTACGTCAAGGAACTGCCGCGCGATCCAAACCCTTCGAATCCGACGACGAACACCGGGTACTTGTATCAGAGCAACGGGAAAAACTACAAGTACCTCGCGTGGAACACACCGGAGAGCTTTGATGGCCGGCCGCTGGTTGATCCGGTGAGGCCAACGACGTCGTGGTCGGTGTACACGCCGGGCGCGAGGAACTGGTGAGCCACGCGGCGCTGGATCAGTGCAGAACGCGGAAGACTTCTGCTTCGTCTGTGAGTCCGAGTCGAACCTTGTCGAGCGCGTCTTCGCGCATGGGGCGGAAGCCTTCGCGCTTTGCGCAGTCGTACAGCGTGATCGCGTCGACACGCTGTGCGGTCAGGCGGCGCAGTTCGTCGGTCATGGTCATGATTTCGTAGACAGCCAATCGGCCTTTGTAGCCCGTCGCGAAGCAGGTTTCACAGCGGCCGCCTGCTGGAGAAGTCCCCGCGCCGTGGCAAGTTTGGCAGACGCGGCGCAGCAGTCGCTGGGCGAGCGCGGCGAGCAGCGAACTGGTGACGAGGTAGGGCTCAAGGCCGATGTCGATGAGACGCGGGATGCTGCTGGGGGCGTCGTTGGTGTGGAGCGTTGCGAGCACCAAGTGGCCCGTGAGCGACGCCTGGATCGCGAGCTGGGCCGTTTCCTTATCGCGGATTTCGCCCACGAGAATGACGTCAGGGTCTTGACGCAGCAACGCACGAAGACCGGCGGCGAATGTGACGCCACGCTTCACATTGACCTGCATCTGGCTGATGCCTTCGAGGTGATATTCAACCGGGTCTTCGATCGTCATCACGTTGCGGGATGCGCGATCGATGCGTTGCAGCGCGGCGTACAAAGTCGTCGTCTTGCCGCTGCCGGTAGGACCGGTGACGAGCACGATGCCCGTGGGGCGCTCGACGAGGTCGAGCGTCTGCGCCTGCATGGGGCGGGTCATGCCGATTTCGTCGAGGGAGAGTTGCGTTGCCGTTTGATCGAGCAGACGCAGCACGAGGCGCTCGCCGTAGACCGTCGGGATGCAGGAGAAACGGATATCGACCTTGCGGCTGCCGACTCGCACGCTGGTGTGCCCGTCCTGCGGGCTGTGGCGGTTGGCGATGTCGAGTTCGGTCATGACCTTGAGACGTGAGGAGATCGCAGGAGCCAGCGAGAGTGGGGGGCTGAACGCGTCGACGAGCATGCCGTCGATGCGGAAGCGGATCACGAGCGAGTTTTCCATCGGGTGAACGTGTACGTCGCTGGCGCGTCGGCGGAGCGCCTCGAACAGGATCATGTTCACCAGACGAATGACCGGCCCCTGCCTTGCGAGCTGCAGGAGGTCAGTCGTCTGGTTGAGCGTGCCCGCGGCGGACGCGATCGCGCGATCATCGAGGGGCATTTCCTCGATGATTTCGGTGACGAGGTCTTGCCTCTGTTCAAAGCCGCGGTTGATGAGATTCGCAACACCTGCACGCGGCACAAGCACGACGCGCAGGGGCATGTTGAGCAGGTCTTCGAGCAGGTTGAAGACCTGCGGCAGGAGCGGCTGGGCGGTGGCGATGGTCATGGTGAGGCCGTCGGATTCGAGTCCGGCGACCAGACGCGTGCGCGCGAGATCCGGCGGCACGAGTTCATAGAATTTGCTGGCGGATTCGTGCAGCGTGGGCTCGGCGACGAAGCGGAGACCGGTTCGCTTGCTGAGCAGTTCGAGGCCCTGGTGCTCGTCGATGGCGAGCATCGAGAGCAGGACGTCCCAGGGTTCCTGGTCGCTGCCGTCAACGAGCGGGAATTGGCGGAGTTGCTCGGGCGAGATCGGGAGCGGAGCGAGCATGTGCGCGAGGCGCGAGAGATCGAGGGCGGTGTGCGCGGACCCGTTCGTGTCTGAGTGAGACACGCCGTTGCTTTTGGCGAGGGCCTTGGAGGAGTTGAAGGGGGACTTTGACAATGCAGATAGTATTGGGCTGAGTGTGCCTTGGTTCAATCACCACAGAGGCACAGAGACACTGAGGGAAGAAGAGAAAAGATAAAGATCAGGCTGATGATGTGAGCAGGAAGCAACGACTTGGCTTCATGCGGTTACCCGTTTTTTCTTCTCCTCTTTTCTCTGTGTCTCTGTGACTCTGTGGTACGCGATCATCCATGCAGGCGAATCGCACTTTTTCAATCATCAGGATTCAGCGGCTCTTCAACGGGCTTTGCGGGCGGGCCGGGCGGTGGGACTTGAGTCACCTTCGTCACTGGGCGTGCGACAGGCTTCCCGTTGCTCGGCGCGGCTTGCACGCGTGGCGCGGGTTGCGCGGCTGGCTGCGTCGGTTCAGCTGGGAGCGGCTCTGCGGGCACGTCGAACGCGGGGATGTCGAAGGTTGAGGTGTTGACATCGATCATCTGGGGCGTGAGCGCTGGGAACTCGTTGGAGATGCCGGCTTTGGCTTGTGGACCGCGGGTCAGGAGGCGCAGGTCTTCGAAGCCCGGGTCGCGGAGGATGCGCGGGGTGAGGAAGACGTAGAGAACTGTCTTGCGATCGCCCTTGCGCTCATCGCCGAAGAGTTTGCCGAAGAGGGGGATGTCTCCGAGCAACGGAATCTTCGCGACACTCTTGGTGTTCTGATCCACGACTAGGCCGCCGACGACGACGGTTGAGTCACTGGGAATGGTGATGCTTTCGCTCGAGAGTGTGTTGACCTGGCTGGGCGGCGGCAGAACCGTGTTGCCGACAGTTTGCGCTTCGCCCGTGAAGCTGGACAGTTCGATTTCGTACTGCAGACGGAGGTACCCGCCATCCGAAATCTGTGGCGTGACTGTCAGCGACGTGCCCGCTTCAGCGGCTTGGCCCGCAGAGACTATCTGGTTGCCGCCATCTGTAGTTTGGGCGGTGCTGGTGGGCTGGCGATCAACGCTGACGACTTTCGCCTCTTCATTGTCATCGACGAGCAATTGGGGCGTTGAAATGACGCGCGAGTCGGTTTCGTTTGCGAGCGCCGTCATGATGATCGGAATCTGATCGCTCTTGATGATCGCGGCGGTAAAGCCAGAAAGGCCCGACGCGACAACCTTGCGATTGAGGATCGGTTGTGTGCCGGTGGTGCCAAGAGAACCAAGCCCGAAGTTGGTGCTGAGCACGCCGCCGGTGCCATTCGCGTTGATGAGCTGGTTTTCAAAGGCGAGGCGTGTGCGATCGTCGGTCGTGACGGCGATGATCTTGGCTTCGACGTAGACCTGCGGGCGGCGCAGATCGAGTTTCTGAATGATGCGGGCAAACTCGCCTTGCTGGCCTGCGCGGGCCTTCACGAGCAGTTGGTTGTTGGCAACATCTGCGATGACGAATGCGTTGCTGTCGAGCGCAAAGCCGCTCGCGTCGCCTTGCTGCTGCTGGGCTCGGGGCTGGACGAAGTTTCGGCGTTGGGGCTGGCCGCTGTCGGGAAGCAGTGAGCCCTGGCCCTGCGGCTGCGAATTGCTGAGCAGATTGTTGATGACGTCCGCGACGTCCTCGGCTTTGCTGTTCTTCAGCTTGTGGACCTCAATGGTCTCGCGCTCTGAGCCGGTATCAAGTTCCTTGATAAGGGCCGCGAGGCGCTCCTGCTGGCTTGGCGTTGCGTAATAGATGATGTTGCCGCGTTGCTCGTCGACGACCATGACTGAGCCGCCCACGCTGAAGGCGCTGCTGCTGCCTTGCAGACCTTGTTGACCCTGTTGGAGGAAGCCTCTGCCGCCAAGGTTGATGTCGTTTGAGCCTGTGCCTAGTGAATCAATCGTCGTCACTTCGCCAAGCCCCTGACCACGCGCGATGTCGGCGATTTGGCGAGCGGCCGACCCCGCAAAGTATTGCTTGGGCACGAGAGCGTTGGGCACGTCGATCATCTCTAGCACTTGGCGAATGTGCGTGAGTTCTTCGGGACGTCCCCGGAAGACGAGGGCGTTACCTTGCGCGTCGACAGTCAAGCGATCGCCAATGTTGTTGAGACTGCCTTGAGCGCCGCCACCCAGTGGGTTGAATTGCTGCTGCTGAATGTTGGGGTTGATCTGTCCTTGGCCGGCGGCGGGTTGAGCCATCTGGCCAACAAGCTGCAGGATTCGCTCGCGCGCAACCGGAGCGGAGATGTGCGTGAGTTCGAATCGGCTGTACTGCGTCTTGTTGAACTCTTCGAGCAGGCGCCTGGTGATTTCTTCGAGTTGCACGAGTTTGCGAGGAACATCGGTGGCGACGATGATGCCCAGTTCGTCAAGATACGTATATTGACGGCCGCCACCGCCGCCCTGACCCGGGATGCCGCCGCCGCCACCGAGCTGCGCTTCGATTGCGGGTCGCAGGCTGCTGGGGCGGACGTTTGGCGTGCTGAAGATGCGGGTGGTAGGGCGTTCGGTCGCAAGGGCGGGTTTGATTTCGCCCATTTGAACGACGTTGTAGATACCAAAGCGGTCTTTGACGATGGTCCAGCCTTGCTGCTCGAGCAGCATGTCGAGCAGATCAATGAGTTCGCTCTTTTTGACCGGTACTGGGGCGTTGAACGTGATTGCGCCCTGCACATCCCCCTTGATGCTGATGTTGATTTGTAATGTCTGTGCGACGAGTTCGATGAGCGATGTCAGTTGCACAGGCTCGCGGAAGTCAGACAGCGTGACAAGTTCGTCGTCGCCCTCGACGCCGCCGAATTGCGTGGGTTGATTCGCCGCAGGCTGGCCTGCTCCGGGCTGGCCGACGTTGCCCGGCATGATCACGCCGCCCGGATTCATGTTCATGTCGGGCTGGCGCGTGACGGGCTGGCCGCCCGGGCGTTGCACGTTCTGATTTTGGCGAGCCGCCGCGGCTTCCTGTGCTTTCTTGAGGCGGTCTTTGACTTCTTGAACGGGGTCCTGGACAGGCCGCGCCACCGCGGGACCCTTGGCTGGGGCAGGCTGGGCTTGTTCGGGGGCGGGCTGCTTTTTGTCTTCCGGCTTGCTTTGCGCGAGCGCGGTTGAGGTGCCAGCACAGAGCATCATCGCGAGCGCGATGGCACGAACGGGGGTGACTACTGAGAGTGGATGTTCGCGGGTTTTGGTTGGTTCGCTCATGACCTTCGTTCCTTGCTCAATCCACCTACACGCGGACGATTGCGTGTCCGGCCAGTACATCAACGCCCCGAATTCTCCGTCTCACTCAGTTGCCAACGATACGACGCCTTTCGTGCCGAATCCCAGACGTTGTCCGAACCTCAGAGGTCCCCGAAACAGATACTTGCCGCCAACTTTCACCAACTCGCCCCGCGTCGTCAGCCTGCTTCCTTCGGCAACAGAGTTGCTCTGCGCGGTTGGCGGGCAGGAGCTACTCGTCGGTCGATCCCACGAGTGTGACTTCCCGACGGGGCTAGACCACGTCCCGATCTTGACGGCCCCACGAATCACTGCAACTGACCCGGCAGCAATCGACGCGCAGGTCCGAGCAGCCTTGCAATCATCGGCGAATTTGGGTTCGCTGGATGATGCGGGGGGCGGGGGAGGGGCCGGGGGGCAGTCTCTCTACGCACTGTTTGCCGACAGGCTCGCTGCGCTCGCGCCCGATGTGATTCTGACCCAGGACCTGTGCGAGGTTTGTTCGATAGATCTGAACACGGTGCGGCTGGTCACGGCGGGACTACCCAAGAAGCCAACAATTGTGAGCCTCAATCCGCAGACAGTGGAGGATGTGTTTGACGACTGCCTGCGGGTCGCGGAGGCGATTGGGAGGCCTGAGGCTGGCGCCGAGGTCTTGGTCCGGCTGCGGGGTCGGTTGTACGAGGCAAGCGAGTTTGTCAACCCATATGACGATGGTCCGGTTCTGGCATTCTTGGAGTGGACGGATCCACTGTTTTGTGCCGGTCATTGGACTGTGCAGTTGATTGAGCGGGCCGGATGCAGACATCCGTTCAACCCGACGCAGATTCGAGTCCGAGCGCACGGGGCAGCCGTAGGTGCCGCCGCGGGTCCTCAGCAAGGGGAGCGGGTTGCCGGGAAAAGCGTGCGGATGCCGGCGGAGGTGTTGCAAGCCGCGCAGCCGGAGTACCTTGTGGTGTGTCCTTGCGGCATGAACCTGGAGCAAGTCCGACACTGCACGAAGGATCTTGCGTCCAAGGATTGGTGGAAGCAGTTGCCCGCGGTGAAAAACGGGCAGGTTGCGATTGTGGATGGCAATCAAATGTTCAATCGCCCTGGTCCTCGATTGGTCGATGCGTATGAGTGGCTGGTTGGGTGGGTGCAGGGAAGGCCCGAGATGATGCCGCGGGAATTTCCATGGGAGTTGTGGTCATGAGCATGTGGCGAGCAGGGAGCGGGCGATGGAGCGTGAGCGGCGCGGTTGTGGCGTCGATGGTTGGCGCGGCTGCGTGCCTCGCGCATCAGACCGACCCAGAAAAAGACGAACTGCCGGCGGACAAAGTGTCTGCGAGCGCGAGGCTTGTGGCGGCGGGCATCGGTGCTGAGGTGCTGGGCGTGGTCCGCGACATGGAGAGCGCGATTCGAGCTGGGGACGCTGAGAAGTATCTCGCGTGCGTGGACCTTTCGGAGCCGGTGTTTGCCATGGAGCAGCGCAACTGGGCGAAGGACATGGCGAAGAAACCACCGAAGTCGTTTGAGATCGCGATGGTTGACACGCCCTCGCCCGATGCGAAGGAGGATGCTGACAGAAAAGGTGCAAGTGAAACTGGTGCGCCGGATCAAGTTCCCAATGTTCCCGAAGTCAGGCAAAGTGCCTTGAACCCGGCGGAGTGGGTGCAGCGCATCGAAATGAAGTGGACGCAGCCCGAAGACACGACGGGCGGCAATCCGGAGTTCAGCCGGAATATCAAGATTGACGCGAAGTTTGTGAAGACAGCGGCTGGCTGGAAGTACGCGGGCGTAACGTGGAACCAGATCGAAACCGATCACGTACTTGTGTACTTTGATGAAGGGCTTGAAGAAGTCGCGGAGTCTGCCGCGGCAACGTTTGAAAAAATCAGGCCGCGCGTGCTGGAAGGGTTTGCACTCGACAACGCCCCAAAGAACGGCAAGCAGGCTATCAAGCTCTACACGCGCATGACGCACCTGCAGCAATCAATCTATCTCAGCTACCCACATCCGCTCGGGGGGTGGAATGAGCCGGGCGAATCAATCAAGATTCTCGCGAACAAGAAAACGGGCGAAGCGACGCTGCGCGGCTTGCTCAGCCACGAGTACGGGCATGTGTGTACGTTCGCGCTGGGCGAAAAGTCCAACGAAATGCCCTGGTGGGTGCTGGAAGGCGTCGCGGAATTGTCAACCACACCCTTCGACAGCAAGGCGATCATGCGCGCGAAAAACACCGTGCAGCGCTGGGCGAAGAACGACAACCTCAAGGCCTGGAACGACCTCGCCGACTTCAACGTTGTGCCGTCAAACCTCCACGGTCACGTCTACACGCAGGGCATGCACATGGTCTGGTACATCAGCGACAAGTTCGGGCGCGAGTCCCGCATCAAGTGGCTGACGAGCATGGCAACCGGCAAAACAGTTGACGACGCAACTCGCGAAGTGCTGGGCATGGGCTTTGATCAACTCGATCGCGAGTGGCGCGCAAGCGTGATGCAAGAGGCCCTAAGCGAAGAGAAGCCGGATCGGGACGAATAGGCGCGAATCCGCCTGCTGCCTGTTGCTCAAGACTTGAATACTTCCGCCGGTTCAAGCGTGAGCACTTTGCGAAGGCTGAGCACTGTTGCCACGAAGCAGACATAGACCATGGCAACTGCGCTCGTCCCAAGCGTCCACCACATGGGTTGATACGGCATGTCCTTACCCGACAACAACATCCCAACAATACAACTGAGGCCAACGCCAAGCCCGTATCCCACAACGCCTGCAACGGCGGCTTGCGAAATCACCATGAGCAGTATGGTGCGATTTCGTGTGCCTAGAGCTTTGAATGTCGCATACAGGCGAACGTTCTCGTTGGTGAAAAGGTACAGCAACAACGCTGAGACGCATACGCCCGTCACGACACCGATCGTCACCATCATTCCGATTCTGCTCACAACGCCGGTGTTTCGCACGTAGTACCAATATGTGTCGTCGGCAAATTCTTTGCTCGTGCGGGCTCGCAGCCCGGTGACGCGCTCGATTGATCTTGCAACATGCGTCGGATTCTGGCCGGCTGCTGCCTTCGCAAGCACAAATGACAACATATGCCGCTGCGATGGACTGATCTGCACTGCGCGTGAGTACGTTGTGTATAGCACCGGCTTGGTCAAAAACCTCGTTCCTAACTCAGCGAAACCAACGATGCGGATGAGGCGATCATTGAGCAGCAGTTCGTCGCCCAACGCAAGATCGCGCATGGGCCCAGGGTCGTCGACATGCCCCTCGTGCGACCAGTGCTTTGCTGGATCTGACGGCACACGAAGAAATGATCGTGCAGAAGCAGTGTCGACGATTCCAGCGTCAGCCGAGCGAAGTTGCATGACGTCGCCCTCGACGATGTGCGAGGGAGCGCCGGTCAGTGTCGAATCGTCAATGCCAATGACGGCGACCGTGCGAAAATCGCCCGAGGGAAGTCTTGCTCGCAGAGAACCAGAGTGCAGAGGCGTCGCCCACACGACACCCTGAACACCTCGCACGCGCTCCAGTGCGGTATCAGGCATCGGCATCGGTTCATCGACGTATTCGACCGCCGAATCCATGACCCAGATGTCCGCTTGCGGGATGTCTGAGATCAGTGCGTAACTTCGGTTCATCATTCCTGTGAACATCGAAAGCATGTGCGTGATCAAAAACGTGCTGAGCATGATGCCCAGCAGCACGCCGAGCCACTTCGTCGTGTCGCCCATCAGCATTCGCAGAGCGATGCGAATCATGCAGAATGGTAGTGAGCATTTAGCCCACGCTCATCACCACCTTGATGCCCTCGCCACTGATCATCAAGTTGTGCCCGCGTTTGAAGTCCTCGAGCGGCACTTCATGGGTGATGATGTCGTCCAGTTCGAGGCGTTTGCTGAGGAGCAATTCCTCCATCTGATACCACGTCTCGAACATCTTTCGGCCATTGATGCCAAGCACCGTGCAGCCCTTGAATACAACGTACTTATTGATGTCAAAGCCGGAGTTCTTGCCAATCGGGCCTTTGAAGAGGCCCAGCAGCGCAGCTCGACCACCATTGCGGAGTGCTTCCAAGCCCTGAGAGAGAGCCACTTCGGCACCAGACATCTCAAGCAGCACATCAACGCCCTCGCCTCGGCAATCCTTGCGAACTTGATTAATCCAGTCGTTGTCCCGCGGATCAAACGCCTCAACCGCACCAAGTTTCTTCGCAAGTGCACGTCGGCGCGGATCAATATCCGTCGCAAAGATTCGGCTCGCGCCCGCGGCTTTCGCAACCGTGATGCTCATCAGCCCGATGATGCCCGTGCCCGTGACAAGCACGCTCTTCGCGCTCACGTTCGCGGCCATCACAGTGTGCACTGCGTTCCCGAGCGGATCAAGGACCGCAGCGACCTTGTCGGGAATGCTCGCGTGCACAGGCCACACGTTTTCTTCCGGCACGCAGACGTACTCAGCGAAGCACCCATCGCGATCAATGCCGATGATGCGCGTGTCGCTTGCGATGTGTGCGTTGCCGGTGCGGCTGTTGAAGTCCTTCCAAGCCGTGATGTGCCCTTCCGCGCTCACGCGCAGTCCGGGCTTGTAATTGGTCACGGCGGAGCCAACTTCTTCGATGGTGCCAACGAATTCGTGACCCGTAATGATGCCGACCGGAATGCGGCCCGCAGCCCACGCGTCCCACTCCCAAATATGCCGATCCGTGCCGCAGATGCCGACCTTCTTGACGCGAATGAGCACTTCGCGAGGGGCCGGGCGGGGCTTTGGGCGATCAACGAGTTGAAGTTCAGGTCCGGCGTGGTGTTTGATGAGGGAACGCATGGACGGCAAGTGTAGAACGAGAGCTCGCGGCTGACCCGAATGACGCAGCACGCTCCAGTGCGCTGCGCCGAGCTGACAACTGAAAGCTGAATTGAACAAAAGGCCGGACCCCGTGGAAGAGTTCCGAACCTTGTTCGTTTCAGCTCTCAATTGTGAGCGTTCAGCTATTGCCCGCACGGCGTGCAGGGTCCTTCGCTAAATTGCAGCAGGAAGGAGTCAATGTCGCAGGGGTCAAACAGCGAGCCATCGTTGTTGAAGTCGATGTCGTTGCAGGTTGCTGCGCCGGGGATGCAGGGGCCTTCTGAGTACACCGAAAGAAAGGCATCGATGTCCTGCGGATCGAAAACACTTGAGTCGTTATTGAAGTCGACAAAGTCGCAGCACGGTTCTGAGCCGACTTCTCGGGGTTCGCTCGTGTTGATGCCGCAGGCATTGGCAACAATCGCTCGAACTCTGATACGCCACTGCTGGTTCGTGCCGGGTGTGATGGAAAGGGTATTCGTCTGCGCACTTGCCGCGACAAACGAGTTGCCGTCAGGAAGGCTGTTTGCGCCGTTCGAGATATCCGTCCACGTCTCGGTGAAGATATCGCTCCACTGCCAGCGATACGTTGCAGCGGTCGCGCTTGTGGCAGTAACGGAAACTGAGCCGCTTGCTCCCCAGCAAATCATCGCAAACGATGGCTGCGATGTGATCGTCGGCACCGGGCACGCCCCAAGAAATCGAAGCTGAATCGCGTTCAACCCCGACTGCATGAACCCGCTGGGCAATCCATCGTGCAGTCCAATGCGGTTGTTGATGGTGTTGACGGTGAAGCGCGCGTAGGTCACACCGTCCTGGTGTTGCCCGGGCCACGTGCCGCCGATGATCATCGGGCCGGGCACCGCGTCGTCCACGCGCACGCGGTTGAGCAACAGAGGGTTGTTGGGCGTGAGGGCGTACATCGTGACCTCATATTGGCCCGGCAGCAGGCTCTCAACCCAGAAGCAGCCATCGACAGGGTTGTTCATGCTCAGAATCATGTGGTCCATGAGCAAACCGTCGTCGCCGGTTGTCAGTGGGTTGTCAAACGCGAGCATTGATGAGTTGCCGATCTGATACAGCCGCGCGTTGATCGGTGTGTTCTGGAGGCTCGTCAACACCTGTCGCGCGCTGGGCGGCGTGACGAGGAACGAGTTCCAATATCCGGGTAATCCGGCCGCCGCATAACTGGCGCTGGGCCGGCTTGCGGTCGTTCCGAAGCGGATGTTGATAGATTGTGCGTGTGAGATCGCCGCGCACAGGCACAGCGCGCCGGTGACAACCAAACGGTTCAAGCGCTTTGCAGAAGTCATGAAACACCTCCAAGGGCAAGGCCCGGTGTATCGCAGAAAGACAGTATAAACGAGCTGTCAAGGCTGGGTTTTAGAGCGAGTTGGAGATGTCAGCGATGGAGCCGATCGCGCAAGCAATCGGGACAAGATGCGCTGGTGTACCGAAGTGCGTCGTGCCATCCACGTCGCCCGTCCCGACGGCTTGCGCCGTCGGCTCCAGATCAATCCTCCGTACACTATCCCATGGCTCATACCAGCGCACCCACCAACCATGTCACCCACCTTCCTGCCCACACCCCCGGCTCGGATATCGCCCTCGCCCGCGAAATCTCTCCTCGCCGGCACACAACCCAAGCCCACGACGTCTCCGGCCTCGTTGACGAACAACTCAAGCACTTCGGCCTCGACCCAAAGAGCGACTACGGCAAGCGGATGGGCATGTTCGCGGATCACTTGTATCACGGGCACGCGGAGCTGCGGCGCATGTGGGAGATTGGTGTTGCAGAGCTCGCCGCGCTGCCTCGGCAGGATCGGGTGGAACGGTTCGCGGCGCAGAAGTTTCTGTGCTTCCAGTTGGCGAAGATGCTCGACACACTCCAGCATGGCTTCCGCACGCACTATCAGAGCCTCGTGCCCAGCACGGCCCAGCGCCTGCCCAAGGGGCCATACCCGATCTTCGACAACGTCACGGCGATTTTCTCGGCAAAGCCTGTGATCACTCGCACCGCGACCTACATCTACGCGTGCGCCGAGTGGGTCACAGACGCTTTCCAGGGTAAGGAGTTGATGCTTGAGGTCTACTCGCGTCTGCTCAATCCAACCAACGTGAGCCTTGCGAATCACATCGTCGATGTCGAAGCTGGGCCATACGCGGGTGAGTACTTTGCGTGGAACTTCAACAGCGGTATGGCGGCGGTGGACGCAACGCTTTCGCATCTCGTCGGTCATCGTGACATCCTGCTCACGTCGCGCAACGTCTACGGCGGCACGTACCAGCTCATGCACGATTGGTACGCGAAGAAGGGCAACATGGATGTGTCTGTCAACTTCTTTGATGGATACACCGTTGACGCGTTCGTCGCGGCGCTTGAGAAGGCGATGAAAGACAACGCCGATCGCATCAAGGAAGGCCGGCACGTGTATGTGTACATCGAAAGCCCGTGTAACCCGCACGGCTACGTGCTTGATGTGCCAGGCATTTGCAAAGAGGCTCATAAGCGAGGCCTGACGGTGATTTGCGATAGCACAGTCGGCACACCGTTCCTGCATCGTCCGCTGCAGAAAAAGGACATCCTGGAGCGCCCCGACTTCATCATTCACTCGTACACAAAAGACATCGCCGGGCACGGCAGCACGACGGCGGGCGTCGTCATCGCCCGCAACGAGCGCATGTTCATGGGCAAGCACGACACCGTGCGCGGCACCGCGCCCGATGGCACCCCCCGCGACTACAAGGGCGAGGAGACGATGTTCTGGAACGTGTACTACATCAAGGGAGCGTTCCTCGACAGCGACAAGGCCTACGAGGTCATCAACGGCATGCACACGCTCGAGGTCCGCATGCTGCACAAGGTCATCAACACGCTCACGTTCGCGGAGTTCTTGCAGGCGCACCCTGATATCAACGTGAAGAGCAACGCCGCGCCGGGCAACGAGAACAGCGCGGTGCGCGAAAAGACGATGTTCCTGGGCTTCCCTGCGCCGCTCTTTACGTTTGACTTTGAGGGCAAGCAAGGCTCGGGGGTTGGGCCTGGCTCTCCGAGCCACGCTGTCGGCTCGAAGAGCCGAGGCGAATCACCAGAAACCTCCGCTCGTTCCACCCGCCCCAACATCGACCGCATCACCTTCACCCGCTTCTTCGATTGCCTGGACCCCATCTTCGGCCACCAAGTGAGCTTGGGCCAGCCGAACACGGTCGTGCTGTGTCCTGCCATCACCAGCCACAGCGAAATGAGCGAGCAGGCCTTGGCCGACGCGGGCATTTCCCCAACGACGGTCCGCGTCGCCGTCGGCGCTGAAGACCCAAGAACGCTCATGGCCCACTTGATCAAAGCTGCCGAGAGCACGATCGACCACGCAGTGCCCGGCTTCAGCAAGAAGTTCCCGACCCCTGAACAATGCGATGCGATGTACGCGAAGCATTACAAGGCGGTGCATGAGAAGTATCTCGCAAGCACACCCAAGATGGCGGAGTTGTTGGCGTAGGGCGGCTCACGTCCAGACGGGACACCCGCGCGGGCACGATGCCAAGCGATTGGGTGGGATGTCCAGCCCATCATGATGATCAGCAGGAACAAGCGGCTTATAGGACGCGTCTCCTATTCTCGCTTGGTTTTTGCTTAGGGTACCCTTTGAGTCGGTAGCGTTGCGATTGTGCGCGATCAACGTTCGTGAAGGAGTCCATGATGAAAGTCTTCCTGTTCGCTAGCGCGTGCGTGGGCGCCCTTTTGAGTTCGCATGCCTCTGCCCAGTGCGCTCCGCCGCCCACTAACTTGGTTCCTGCGCGCGGCTGCGGCAATGCCGTCAACGTGTCCTGGAGTTCCGTTCCGGGCACAGACTACTACAGCGTGCGTCGGGGCGTTTTTCCTTTTCTCAACGAAGTTGCGACCACCACTAATCCATTTTACTTTGACACCCAGGCCCCGCTCGCCTCGATTTCCTACCAGGTGATTGCGGTCGTGACGCCGTTCTGCTTGGTTGCGAGCGACGTTGTTCAGGTGGTGGAGCAGCCCGTGCCCGGGCCGGCACAGGTGTTTACGGTCAGCCGCACATGCAACGGTGCGATCCTCGGCGCGGTGGTTCCATCGCATGCGGTTCGGTACTTCATTCGTCGCGCGGCGCCGGGCGGCGGATTCCAATTGGTGGCGAACGACATCCTGAGCCCGGGTGAGATCCTTTCGTGGAACGACACCTCCATCGCACCCAACACCGAGTATCGGTACAGACTTTCCTTTTGGAATCAATGCGAGACTGAGGGCCCTTTCGTTGAGCGCACCTTCACCTGGCCCGGCCCGCAGATCCCGCCCGCGCCCACCCTCGCGCCCCAGGTGGAAGGCAGTTGTGACGGCATCCGCGTGACACTGCCTGCATCCGATTCGCCTCTGTTCCTACGCCGGACCGTTGGCGGTTTTGTCTGGGCGTACGTGGGCGGTCAGACCACGACATACCCCGGCGGCGCCGTGATCTTGGACAACATTCCCTCGCCAGGTCTTGAGGTCACCTATGCGGTTCAGGCAGACAGCCAGTGCGGCGCGAGCCCGATCGGGGTCCCTTCGGGACCGGTGGCTCGGTCGCTCCCTCTCAACGTCGAAGCCACGGTTACGGCGTCGTACACGCCCGGGTGCGGCGCAGTGCGAATCGACTGGAACCGCACGATCGATGAAGGGCGCCCCTACACGATCAGCATTCGACGCGGAACGACTCCCAACATCAGCCAGGCGGTGGAAGTTGCTGCGGTATCAGATGTTCAGAATTCGTACGTGGACGCCAGCGGCGATGGTTCCTTCTTCTATTGGGTGGTTGCCACCACGACCTGCGAGACCGACAGATTCCAAGCCGCGCCCGCCTCGGTCAATGGGGCCTGCTGCGATAGCATCGACTTCAACAACGACACGTCGCTGTTTGATCCGCAGGATATCGACGCCTTCCTCTCTGTCTACTCAGAAGGCCCGTGCATTCCAGCAACCGCAACCTGCAACGACATCGACTTCAATAACGACGGCTCGCTGTTTGACCCGTGCGATATTGACTCGTTCCTCCTCGTCTTCAGCGAAGGGCCTTGTACGCTCTGTGGGGTGTGATGACTGGAGCCGACGGCACATGCCGTTGGAGCAAGTGACCAGGCTCGAGGGGTGTGCGAGTTCAAACTCGGCTCGCTCTGGGACCCCAAGTCGTCCCCCGATAACGAGCGCCCGCTCATTTTCTTCGAGCAAAGATGCTCAAAGTGCGACCAATCGTTCGCGAGAGCACGCTCCTGCCCCAGACCATTGCAAACAATCAGTCATTGAAAGGGCTTTCTATGCGCACGTTCACCGCCGCTCTCTTGCTCTCCACACTTGCTCTGGCAACCGACTCGTACGCGGGCACAGTCGTCATTCCCGAGGCCAGCTACGGCGTGTATGTCGTCACGCTGGTCGGTCGCCAGGGAAGCGTCGCCGGGCCGTTCAGCCAGGGCGTGGGGCCAATCACAGCTCCGGTTGGTGCGGCGGGTGGGACGTTTGGCGGTGCGCTGCACACCGAAGCAGGGCCTGTGGAACCAGGAGAAATTGTCTCGCTGCCCGGCACAACGGCGATTGCGAACAGCGACGCGTCTGCATCCATCCAAGTGACACCGCTTGGCGCCCAGACAACGCTGCAACTCAACGTTTCGGCCGCGCAGTCCGTGGTGATGATGGACGGCGGCGGGTACTTGAGCGAGGGTGGGGGCAGCTTCACCGTGACGTTCACCGTAGACGCGACGACCGCGTACGCCCTGACGGGCACGCTCAACATGGACAGCGAGGATCCGGTCGCGTACACCCAGTTTGTCGGGCAGCCCTTCTTTGTCACGCCCGCGGGCAATGGGCCGGTCAACCTGACGGGCACGCTGGCCCCGGGCACGTACATCCTGCGCGGCTCCACCAGTTCCCGCGCACCGTTTTTCAACATCAACACGGGCGATGACAGCGACGGCTCGTCGATTGCGCTCACGCTCACGCTGAGCGCGACGCTCGGCGGCGCGTGCGACGCGATTGACTTCAACAACGACACGTCGTTCTTTGACCCTCAAGACATCGACGCGTTCTTGTCGGTGTACTCGGAAGGTCCGTGCATTCC
>CAZEZV010000035.1:0-21737 GCA_964516725.1 uncultured Phycisphaeraceae bacterium | reverse complement strand
CCGGCGGGCTTGGATTCGTTGATGTTGGATTGTGCTTTGGTTGAAGCACCCATGGATGAAGAGTAGTAGGCCCGGCGTCTGGGCGGGCAGCGACATGCAACGGGTCAGAGCAACTAGTTTGTCCGTTTTCGATCCGGAGGGTCGCAAGAATGTTGCCAGAGGTGAGCAACGCGAACCCCAGGAAAATAAGCAAGAAATGCAGAAGCTCTGACGGGGTGACAGAAGTGTTCGCACCGTGTTTCTCGGATGGAACCGGAAAGTGTCGTTGCCCTGTGCAACGAGTTCAGTGCCCGGGGAGACGCCGGGCCGACGTGCGACTTGTCTGAAACGCGCCGCTCCTTTGCGCCAATAACTTGCCATGCAAGCGACACTCGCCCCCGTGGATGATTCTCAGCGGCTGCCCGCGCTCGACGCGGCGCGCGGCTTTGCGTTGCTGGGAATTCTGATGGTGAATATTCAGTTGTTTGGTAAGCCGTTCAGCGACTTCATCAGTTTGAAGCCGGAGGCGGAAGAGGGATGGCCCGCGTGGGTCGCGTATTACTTTGTCAAAGTTCTGTGTGAGTACAAGTTTTTCACGCTGTTTTCAACGCTGTTTGGCATGGGGCTGGCGATGCAGCTCGGGCGAGCGAAGCTGAGGGGTGAGTCGTTTGGATGGCTCGGAGCAAGGCGCATCATCGCATTGGGCATCATCGGTGCATTGCATGCGACACTGTTGTGGGCTGGCGACATTCTGTTCATGTACGCGATTGTCGCGGTGCCGTTCTTGTTCGTCGTGCGGCGAACTGCGCGGACGTTGTTGATCATCGCGGCTGTGTCGATGTTTCTGGCGTCGTCGTTGTCCGGGTGCTTCGGTGCGTTCATGGTGATGGGCGAGCGAGAAAAGCAGCGCGTGGGGATGCAGGCAGGTGAAGCGAAGGCCGCTTCGACGACTGCGCCAGACTCGATGAGCACGGATCAAGCAGAGGTGCAAGGCAACGCGATCGAAGCAATAAGCCGAGACACGGAAGCGTCGGCCGGTACGGCGACGCAACCGACAAGTCAGCAAACGAACGTAACGGGCTCCGAGACGGATTCAGCGGATTCAGCGACCGAAGTTCGATGGACAAACGGGCCCATCGATCGCCTGTTGAGTGGCTGGCGGAAGGGCGATGGCCGCGATCCTGCTTCGCCACTCTGGCGTGAAGTCGAAGTGCAGTGTTTCAAGGAAGGACCAACTATCGACGCGGTACTGATGCGGTCCATGCAGTGGATCATGATCCTCGTGGCGATGACAATTTCGGGCGGCTACTTCTGGATCTTCGCGATGTTCTGCATCGGCGCAGCGCTGCTCAAGCTCGACATCTTCGCGCCGCATCGGCGGCCGTGGCTCACGAAGATGGCGCTGCTTGGTTGGGGATTGGGTGTTCCGATCATCACGCTGTGTACGTTCTTTGGCGCGTCGTCTGGGTCCGTTCCTGCCGCTGTGCTTGCCGGGTTTGCGAATGTGCCGGCGAGTTCGGCGATTGCGCTGGCAACATTCGCAGCGATCGCGCTGCTTGCGACGAATGACGCGACGGCACGATTCACGAAGCCCTTTGCGAACATCGGGCGGCTGGGGTTGTCCAACTACCTCCTGCAAACCGTCATATGCACAGCGATCTTCTATTACTGGGGCCTTGGGCTTTTTGATTCGCTCACGCGCATCGAGCGATGCGGCGTTGTTGTCGGTGTGTATGTGTTTCAGTTGATCGTGAGTGCGCTGTGGCTGCAAGTGTTCAGGATTGGGCCCATGGAGTGGTTGTGGCGGACGTGTACGTACTTGAAGCCGCAGGCAATGCTGCGCAAAAAGTGAATTCGTGCCATCGACTATCGGGGGCGTCTGTGCATATTCGGTGGAGAGTTGCACAAGATGTATTGACATCGACAAATCATTGAATGACATCGTGTATCGATATTTTTCGATACGACCGACACACTGATGACGTCCACCTCCGGCTACGCAAAGCCGTAGTCGGTGGCACATCAAATCATCTCACACCGCTGGCTGCTGCTGCGACAAACAGTGAATTGCTCCCAAGCCCCAGATGATCTCCCGGCAGTCCACACCGACAACTTCGCGCTTGTGGCCGCAGGCTTTGAGAGCGTCGTCGAGGGTTGAGACGGCGCGTTTGTCGTTGACGCGATTGCCATAGGTCGGCACAATTACTGCGCCGTTGACGAAGTAGAAGTTGGCGTAGGTTGCGGGCAGTCGCTGGCCTTCGATTTCGACGTGGCCTGGCATGGGGATGGTGACGATTTCGTAGTTGCCGCCGTCGGGGTGTTTGGCTCTCTTCAATCGCTGCAAGTTGTCCTGCAGAATCTTGAAATTCTCATCACGCGGGTCGCTTTCAACCGTGGTCACAATCGTGCGAGGTCCGATGAACCGCGCTAGATCATCAATGTGCCCATCGGTGTCGTCGCCCACAATGCCGTCGCCCAGCCACAGCACGTGCCGCTGGCCGTAGTAGTCGCAAAGATACTTTTCAACTGCCTGCTTGCTCAGCCTTGGATTCCGATTCGTGTTGAGCAGGCAGCTCTCGCTGGTCATCACAACCCCGTCGCCGCTGAACTCGACGGCTCCGCCTTCCATGACAACGGGATGGCCGCCTTTGCTCGCCGGGTGCGTGGGATAGAAAATTCCCGCAAAGCCCTTCACGCCCTTTGCCGCGAATTCCTCGGCGATGCGAGTCGGCACGGCGTCGTCGCTGTCATACGGAAGGTACTTGCCGCCCCAGGCGTTGAATCCCCAATCGACGATGGCGAACTTGTTCTTGGCAACCCGCATCCCCGAGGCGGCAGTCACAACAAACGCCGGCCCATGATCCCGGCACCAACTCTCATTCGTCATGATGTGATGAAACGTGATCCGCTTCGCCATCGTGCCGAACAACTCTCGCACGATTCGCTCATAGTTCTCGTTGGGCACGTTCATATGCACCGGCTCGCGCTTCGCGACTTCGCTGATGAGTTTGACGAGCGGTTGCACGACCTTGTGATACCGCCCAGGAAAACTAATGCCCTCGGGGCGAGGCCAACTGAACCATGTCGCGGTGTGGCGTTCCCATTCGGCGGGGAACGTGAAGCCGTGCTGCTTGGGAGTGCCGGTCAGTATCTTCAAACTTGATGCCTTGGTGCCTCTGCGGGGTGCCACGATGACGACTTCCTTTCAAACACGGTTTCGCGCAAAAACTTCCTTGATCGCGCAACTCAATCCGCAGTTATAGGCACACTCACGCCATCCTTGCCCGTTTTGTCGCCCTGCTCACGCCGCCCGCCCGATTCTTCCGCCACGGTGTTCGTCAGCCCTTGACCGGGCTGACGGGCGATGTCGCACCGGCATGATGCCTTGCGTGAAGAAGGAGGCCAGGATGGCCAACGAAGAAGCACAGTCAGGTTCTGCCCACAACGAGCCTGAAAAGCAGACAAATGCAACCCCCAACGCCGCCGAGGATGCTGCGCTCAAAGCCGCGCAGGAAGCCATTTCGCAACTGGGCGATATGAACAACATCGTGGATGCGGCGGCCGCGCAGGCACCGACGTCGGGCAATGGTGCGCGCGACTTCGCGCAGGAAATGGCGAACGCGATCGCGGCTGAGCAAGCGCAAAAGACGGCTGCTGCGACAAGTAATGGTGGAGGCGGTGGGGGGAGCGCGAATAAGAAACCGCCGGGCAGCGACAACGCCAAGCCCTTTGAACTTCCCAATCTCGCAGGCGAGCTGTCGCAGTCGCAGATTCACGCGCTCGACCTCCTGTCTGACGTACACCTCAACGTCAAGATTGAGTTGGGCCGGACGCGCATGCTCGTCGAAGACCTCTTGAGACTGGGCGAGGGAGCCGTCGTCGAACTCGACAAGCTCGCAGGCGACCCCGTCGACGTCTACGTCAACGAACGCCACGTCGCGCGGGGCGAGGTCCTCGTCCTCAACGACAACTTCTGCGTTCGCATCAACGAAGTCCTGTCCGTCGCCACCGACGCCCCCGAAAAAGGCGCGGCGTGATCGGTAGCACAGGCGAGGAAACCTGTGCCACCAGCATGTCGCCCGACCGTCAGGAAGGGCTTGTACCAAGAACGTTCGATTCCTCCAAACCAATCCACACCGTGCGAGACATTGCCCTCCACATCCTCCGCAAACTCCTCGTCGCGATCGCGCTCATCGTCGCGTGCGCGGCGTATGGCGTCGCGGCGTTTGCGGATGTCGGTTCAGGTACACCGTCTCTCCGAGACGGGCGAGCTTCCAACGGCGAACGTCAACAAGCGATTCAGCAGCCATCGCCCTCGACGGTACAGCACACAACAACGCAGAAAACACCGCAAGTCCCTCCCAAAGCACAGTCGCAAACGCTCACACAACTCCAATCACAAGTTCAACCCAACGGTCAACCTCAAGTTCAACCGAAGTCGCAGCCGTCCGCAAAGCCAGCGACACCTCAGCAAGCGTCAACAGAAACTCTCCCGCTCGGCAAACGCCCTGCACCAACAACGCAGTCCGTCGTCAAAGGCGAAAAGCCGGTTGCTCCAAGTTCAATCGGTCGCACTGTGCTGGCTCTGGGAGCCGTCCTCGCCCTCATCGCAGTGCTCGCCTTCGCCGCGATGGTCATTCGTCGCAAAGCGCAGCAGTCCGGCAAGTGGCCGCTGCTCAGCGCTCTCAATTTTGCGAGTGCGCCGTCACCCTCGGGCGTGCTGGAAGTTCTCGCAAAGTTTCCCGTTGGTTCAGGAACAAGTCTGCTGCTGTTGAAACTTGATCGACGGGTCTTGCTGATTTCTCAGTCTGCTAACAAGGGCTTTCGCTCCGGCGCGACCCTCTCAACGCTCTGTGAACTCACCGAGCCTGACGACGTCGCCAGCCTGCTTATGAAAGTCCGTGGCGAGGAACAGTCGCGTCTCGCGGCGAAGTTTGAATCGATTCTGGCACTCGAAGAAGAGATTACGGATCAAGCGCTGAGCGACGCGGATGCTGAACCAGTGCGTGCGTTGCGCACAGCCCGGCACACACCGCCGCACGCCACCAACGTGAAGTCGCGTGCACCCGGAGCGACGCTCGCCGTGCCGCAGGATGTCACGCAGGCCGGGTCATCGTCCGACGCGTCGATCGTGACAACCCGCACGGGCCGCGAAGCCCTCGCGGCGATTCAGGCGAGGATGGGCAGAGCAGTGCCGCAACCGAAGGCGGTTGCCGCAGCAAGGGAGACATCGCCGCGTTCGCGAGTGGCTCCAGCGACCCAAGCAAGTCCGGCGCAACGCGAACGCGAAGCCCCACGCGAAGTCTCTCGCAACCGATCAGTACTCAACGCCAACGGCTCTGGAGGGCTGCTCGCATGACCAGCCGCGACCACGAGACTGGCCGCAACTCAGGACGAAACGCGCGCGGTCGTGTACTTCCGGGTGTCATCGGACCCATCGTGAGACTTCTCGCGGTGTTCACGATCGCGCTGGTGAGTTCGCACGCACTCGCGCAGGGTTCTCGCATCGGTCCTCCGGCGAGCGATCCGCCGATGTCGCAGCCCAGCACGGTGCCCGCTTCCACGGCGTCGCCCGCCGAAGCGCAACGCGACCTCCTCAAGTCATTCAACTCTTCCATTGGTATCAATCCGCTCGAAGTGCTTGATTCCGTTGGCTCGCAGTTCGGCGACAGTTTCAGTTCGTCCAATCAAACCCAGCCCGGCTTCACGCAGAATCCCACGTCTGGCAACGCAAAGACCGGCTCAAAAACCGGCGGTCTGTCCACCGCCATCAACATTCTTCTCGTCCTCACGGTCGTCTCACTCGTTCCGTCGATCATGCTCATGACGACGTGTTTCATGCGGATACTGATCGTGCTGGGCTTGTTGCGACAGGCGCTCGGAACAACCAGTATTCCACCGCCGCAGGTGATTACGGCGCTCGCGCTGTTCATGACGCTGCTGGTGATGGGCCCGACGCTGGATCGCATCAACAACGAAGCGATCCAGCCGTATCGCGCGGGGCAGGTGAAAGATTACGACGACCTGTGGAATCGCGCGAAGCAGCCGGTGCGCGACTACATGTTCGCGCAGATCGACGCGGCCGGCAACTGGAACAGCGTGTACATGGTGCTGGAGTATCGTGGCAAAGACATCAGCCGGCCCGAGAAACTCACGCGAGCGGATGTTGACATGATCTCGCTCATGCCCGCGTACATGTTGAGCGAACTCAAGGTCGCGTTCCTCATGGGCTTCAAGGTGTACCTGCCTTTCCTGGTGATCGACATGGTGATCAGCATGCTGCTGATTGCGATGGGCATGATGATGCTGCCGCCCGTGCTTATCAGTTTGCCGTTCAAGATTCTGCTGTTCATTCTCGTGGACGGCTGGACGCTGGTGGTCGGCGGTTTGCTCAACAGCTTTGCTCAGCCAACTCCAACACCGGAAACCGCGATGCTGATGCAAGGCGTGTTGATGCAGACTGATCCCACGCTGCTTGCCCATCAACTTCATCACGCGAGTGACCTGTTGCACGCCGCGCGTTCGTCGCTTGCGACGATGGTGAGTTCACCGAGCACAGTGCTTGCGTGCCTTAGTCCGAATGCGATGGGCTGCTCGGGTGCGGGAGCGGGAATGTACTCATGGGGGGCGGCATGAACTACGACCAAGCCACGCTCGAACTCGTTCGAGAGGCCCTCATCATCACCCTGAAGATCGCCGCGCCCATTCTGCTTGCGGGAATCATCGTGGGCCTCATCATCAGCCTGTTGCAATCCATCACGCAAATCCAGGACCAGACGCTGGCGTTTGTGCCCAAGATTCTCGTGATGGTGCTCGCGCTGGTCGTGTTGCTGCCTTGGATCACGATGCGATTGCTCGACTACTCCGCAACTCTCTTCAGCCTCACGCCCTGACCCTTCACCAATGCCTGAGCCCCGATGCCCGACGTTTCCCTCCCCAACCTCGCCCCGCTCGCTCTCGGCTGGAGCCTGGTGCTGTTCCGTGTCGCCGGCATCTTTCTGATGGCGCCGCTAATTTCCGGAGTGGCGGTTCCGGTGAGGATCAAGGCCGCGATTTCGCTGACGCTCGCGTGCGCGGCGTACCCGCTGGTTTCGAACGTTTCCGCGATCGATCCAAACATGGACGTGTTCTCGCTCGGCACGATGATCCTCGCAGAAACCCTCATTGGCTTCACCATCGGCACCATCGCCGCGGTTCCGATGATGATGATGGAACTCGCTGGCGTCCTCAGCGGCACAACCATGGGCATGGGCCTTTCGCGCGTCTATGACCCGCAGCGCGACGCTGAAGTTGACCTGCTGGGGCAGTTTTTCTTCTTCATCGCGACCGGCGTGTTCCTCGCCCTTGGCGGCTTGGAATCCATCTTCCGCGCCCTGCTCGCAAGCTTCGAACGCATCCCCATCGGGGCAACATCCTCGGCGATCGCATCAGCCCCCAGCGCGGGCGAAGTCGTCACCGGCATCATCGCATCCGGCTTTGAACTGGGCCTGCGAATCAGCGCGCCTGTCATCGCTATTGTGTTCCTCATCATCATCCTCATGGGCGTCGTCGGCAAAACCATGCCCGCCCTCAACGTGCTGTCAGTGGGCTTCGCGATCAAAGTGCTGCTTGGCACACTGATGCTCGCGTGGGGCTTGTATGCCCTGCGTGAACCAATCGCCGAGGCGACGCACGATGCTCTCATCACCGCTGAATCGTGGGTGAGCGGGCTTGGATCGTCGAGGTCTGTGCCGCAGTAACGGGCGCCCATTCAGGTTCGCTCACCACAGAGGCACAGAGACAGAGAGAGAAGAAGAGGAAGACAGAAAGAGAAAAGAGAAATGAAAGAACCACCCGCCAACACAACCCCAAAGCCCATTCTCTTCTCTTCCCCACTCTGTGTCTCTGTGCCTCTGTGGTAATCGAATCAGCCAAGAGTTCACATTCGCACTATCGCACCCTCGCACTTTTGCACCCCCCTCCCCCTTCGTGTTCCTCCGTGGTAATTGAATTATGGCCGACGACATGGGCGACAAGTCCGAACTCCCATCGCAGCGAAAGCTCGATGACGCGCGCGAACGCGGGCAAGTCGCCAAAAGTACCGACCTTGCCGCGGCTGTCGACTTGATCGGCATCGCTCTGCTGTTGGTTGCGCTGGGTTCGGGCATCGGCAAGGCATCCCTCGAAGCCATGCGCCGCGGCCTCACCGACTTTGACAACACGTTGACGCCTGAGCAACTCGGCGTCGCGATTCGCGATCTTTTCCTGCCGCCCACGATCGCGTTTGTGCCGGTACTGTGCATTATCACGATCATCGTGATTCTCGCCCACGTCATGCAAGTGGGGGTGCTGTGGACGACCCAGCCCCTCATGCCAAAGTTGGAGCGGTTGAATCCGATCAAGGGGCTTGGTAACTTGCTTGGCCGCCGCAACTTCATCAAGAGTCTTGTGAACATCTTCAAGCTCGTGATCATCTGCTGGGTCGGGTTTCAATACATGACCAGCGCGATGGACGAGGTCGCGAGCCTGCCGGTCCTCGACGTCCGCATGGGATTCGCCACAATCGCAACCCTGTGCCTCAAACTCCTCGCGTGGCTGCTCGCACTCCTGCTCTGCCTCGGCGTCGCCGACTACCTCTACCAGCGCTGGCAGCATACAGAAGACCTCAAGATGACCAAGCAGGAAGTGCAAGATGAACGCCGCAGCATGGAAGGCGATCCGCTCGTCAAAAACCGCCGCATGCGAATGATGCGCCAGATTGCGATGCAGCAGATCGGACAGAACGTCCCCAAGGCCAACGTCATCGTCACCAACCCCACGCACTTTTCCGTCGCCATCGAGTATGACGACACGACAATGGCCGCCCCGCGCGTCGTCGCAAAAGGCGTGGACTTCATGGCCATGCGCATCCGCCAAGTCGCGGCCGTCCACCAAGTGCCCATCATCGAACGCCCACCCCTCGCGCGAGCGTTGTACTACCAGGTCGAAGTAGGCCAGGAAATCCCGGCAGACTTGTATCAAGCAGTCGCGGAGTTACTGGCGTATGTCTATCGATTGGAGAAACAAGTCGCATGACAACCAAAACTTGCAGGCTGACCGTCAGAGAGGGCTTCGAGCGTCATTGAAGTTCCATTTCACGGCAGAGATACAGAGTCACAGAGAGAAGAAAAAGAAGAAAGAAGGAAATCAAAAAAACGGAGACGACAAAGAACCGAACACGCAAACATCATGACCTCCAATCAACACTTTTCTGTTTCCCTCCTCTGTGTCTCTGTGCCTCTGTGGTAATCGAATCACCACTTGCACTCGTTCATGCCCCCCAAAGTCTCCCAACCCCGCAAGCCCAAACCCGCGCCACCCGCGGCGGTTGCCCTCAAGCCTGACTTGCCCCGTTGGATGACCATCCTCTCAGAATACCGCGGCTACATCGTCCCCGTCGGCTTCATCCTCATGATGGCCGTGCTGCTCGTGCCGCTGCCGCCCATCCTGATGGACGTGCTCATCAGCCTCAACATCTCGCTGGGCATGGTGATTCTGCTGACGACGATTTACATGAAGGAACCGCTCGAGTTCAGCGTCTTTCCGAGCCTCTTGCTTGCCACAACACTCTTCCGCCTTGTCTTGAACGTTGCCAGCACGCGTTTGATCCTGACCGCCGACGCATCAACCCCCGAAGAAGCCGCCGCTGTTGCGGGTCACGTCATCATGGCCTTCGGCGACTTCGTTGCGGGCGACAATCTCTTCGTCGGCGTCGTCATCTTCCTCATTCTGGTCATCGTGCAGTTCCTCGTCATCACCAAAGGTGCCACGCGCATCTCCGAAGTCGCTGCACGCTTCACGTTGGACGCCATGCCCGGCAAGCAAATGGCTATAGACAGCGACCTCAACGCTGGCAACATCGATGAAGGCGAAGCTCGCCGCCGCCGCGAGAAGATTTCGCACGAAGCCGACTTCTACGGCGCGATGGACGGTGCCTCGAAGTTCGTCCGCGGCGATGCCATCGCGGGCCTGATCATCACGGCCATCAACGTGCTTGGCGGTTTCGCAGTCGGCATTCTCTCCCGCGGCTGGGACGCGCAGCAAACCCTCAAAGTCTTCACCAAACTCACCATCGGCGACGGCCTCACCAGCCAAATCCCAGCCTTCGTCATCTCAATCGCCAGCGCCCTCATCGTCACGCGCTCGGGCAGCAAGGAACAACTCGGCGACCAACTCGCCGACCAGGTCACCAGCCAACCCAAGGGCCTGATGATCACCGCCGCGTTCCTCGTGATGCTCGCCTTCACGCCCCTGCCCACGATTCCCCTCCTCGCCATTGCCGCAGGCATGGCAGGAATTTCCTTCTTCATGTGGAAAGGTGCAAAGCAAGTCGTTCACGCACAAGAACAAGCAGCGATCGCCAGCGCCCCAAAGCCCGAACCACCGCCAATCGAAAACCTCCTCAAAGTCGACACCCTCGAACTCGAAGTGGGCTACGCCCTCGTCCAACTCGTCGACACCACGCAGGGCGGCGATCTCCTGGACCGCATCACCAGCATCCGCCGTCAACTCGCCGTGGAAATCGGTTTGGTCATGCCCCCTGTCCGCATTCGCGACAACATGACGCTCCCCGCCAACGAATACCGCATCAAAATCCGCAACAACCCCGTCTCCAACGGCATGGTCCGCCCCGGCAAGATGCTCGCGATGGACAGTGGCCTCGCAACCGCGAAGCTCGACGCCGAGCATGTCAAAGAACCCGCCTTCGGCCTCGATGCATATTGGATCGACCAAACGCTCAAGCCCCGCGCCGAACTCCTGAACTACACCGTCGTCGATGCAACCAGCGTCATCGGCACACACTTGACCGAAGTCGTCCGCAAGCACGCCGAAGAACTGCTCACACGCGAAGAAGTCAACAACCTCTTGGAGCAACTCAAGCAAAAGTCACCGAAGATCGTTGAAGACACGATCCCCTCCATCCTCAAACCCATCGAACTCCAGAAGATTCTTCAAGCCTTGCTCCGCGAGCGCGTCCCCATCCGTGACCTCGAAACCATCCTCGAAACCATCGCCGAGTGGGGCCCTAAGACAAAGGACATCGAGGTCCTTACCGAGTACGTCCGCAACAGCCTGCGCCGCGCCATCTGTCACGCCGCGTCCCATATCGACGACAAGGGCAACCGCCGCCTCACCTGCGTCACGCTCGACCCGACGCTGGAAGACATGATTAATGGCTACATCGACCGCGGGCCAGCAGGCACCAGCGTCCACATGCCCAGCCGCCTCGCGCAGGGCGTTGCGGAGCAAGTCATCAAGTCGATGGACACGATCACGCAGCGCGGCTTGCAACCCGTGGTCGTCTCCAGCCCGCAAGTCCGCGCGGTGGTTCGCCAAATCATTGAGCCCCATTTGCCGGGCGTGATGGTGCTGGGGTACAACGAAGTGGTGCAGGGAGTGGATGTTGAGTCGACGGCGTTAGTGATGCCGCCAGTAACTGAGAAGACCAAGGCCGCTTGATGCCTCGATGCCGCATCCCTCGGTGCCTTCTTCTCCTTCAACGTCTTCTTTGCCGATGCCCAGTGCCTAATCCCCAATGCCTCCCTCTGTGGAAATCTTGATTCCTGCGGTCTCCCATTGCCCACCCCTGAAACTCGTGCTACCTTCCTCATTCTTCCGATTGATGCTCACACGGGCAGGATGCCCAATCGTTCCCAGCCAGGATGGCGCACATGAACCTCAAAACTTTTCGCGCAAAGTCCATGGCCCAGGCCCTGGCCGAGGTCAAAAAACAACTCGGCAAGGACGCTGTCATTCTCCATACCCGCGCCTACCGCGTCGGCGCAGTCATGGGTATGGGCGGCCACGACGAATATGAGATCACCGCCGCCGACGCAACCGCCGCAGCCGCGGCGAATGCCCGCGGTCCGTCCGTCAAACAAGGTGCCGGTACAACCAACGCCCAGCGCCGCAAGCAACTCACAACCCCGATTGAAATCCCAGCGCCTGTCAGCGATACCGCAGACAACGACTCCTCAGACTTCGTCCGCGCAACCTTCTCGACAATCGGTGCTTCCTCCAACACCATCGAAGTCAACCGCGAAGCGCCACCGACCGAACTTCAAGCGACAACCCACGATAGAGACCACAGCGCACCAATAAGTACACAAGCGCACACTCAGTCACAGCCGCATATCGCAGAAATTAAACCTCTTCAGACGTCTGAAGCTCTGGCCGCACTCTCAACCCGCGCCGACTTCGCCCCCGCCGACCCGCAAGCGTTCTCACAACTCAAGGATGAACTCGGCTCCATCCGCCGCCTCGTGGGTCAACTCCTGACCGAAACCCGCCGCGCCACCGCAGGCTCCGCCGCATGGGGCAGCCTTGCCGGCATTCTTCCGACCTCACAAGCCGGTCTTGGCGAGCCGCTCATGGACGCAAGCCTCGCGCTTCAGGACTCTGGTGTCCGCCCCGAACTCATCGACCGCGTCATCGGCGCAACTCGCGACGAACTCACACCCGACGAACTCAAAGACACCAACATTGTCTCCACCGCTGTGCATCGCCACCTCGCGTCGCTCATGCCAGTCACTGGTCAAGTGACCCGCGCCGGCCAGCGCGTCCATCATGCCACGGGCACCAACCGTCCCCTCATCATCGCCCTCATCGGTCCCACCGGCGTCGGCAAGACCACCACCATCGCCAAACTCGCCGCGTCCTACGCGCTCAAGCACAACGCCAAGGTTGGGTTCATCACCTGCGACACCTACCGCATCGCCGCCGTCGATCAACTCAGAACCTACGCGAGCATCCTCAACATCCCGCTCAAAGTCGCGCTCACGCCCGAAGAAGCCAAGCAGGCGATCACCGAACTCTCCGACTGTGGCGTGATATTGGTGGACTCCGCCGGCCGCGCCCCGCAGGACACCCCGCGTCTCGACGAACTCGCCGAGTTCCTCACCGAACTTGCCCCGGACGAAACGCATCTCGTGCTCTCCGTGGGCCAATCCGAAGACGTTCTCGGGCAGGCCGCCGCCAAGTTCAGCCTGCTCAAGCCCACCCATCTGCTCCTCTCCAAGCTTGATGAAGCCGTACGATTTGGCGTGATCGCGAATGTCGTGCAAGCTGTTTGCAACCAATCCAACCTCAAGGTGAGTTACGTCACCACAGGCCAGGAAGTCCCCGCGCAGATCGAACTCGCCCACCCCGATCGCCTCGCGCGCCTCATCATGAACGCGCAGACACAACCTACACAGTCTACATCTCAACGAGGGGAGGACAGTCCTAGACAATGAGTGCAGTTGCGTCGCCCAATTCAGGGCCACCCCGTTCTGGTAACTCAGGATTGGGGAACGGGCCTTCCGCGTCTCCAAACCAGCCGCACCCTGCCGCATCTGCGGCAGGGGCAGCCACAACTTCGGCGAATGTTGCGCCGAATCAGCCGCGCCAAGCTACAGGTCAGCAAACCACAACCATCGCCGCAAGCGCCGACCAAGCCGCGCGCCTTCGCCAACTCGTCTCGAACTTCCAACAAGGCATGGTCTCGTCCTTCGGCGCGCCTGATCCCAACGAAAACGTCGTGCGCGTTCCAACCATCAAACGCACGACAACACCAGTCCTCTATGCCCCCAGCGTTCTCGCCGCAAGCGCTGACAACTTCCCCACTCCCGTTCGCCTCCGCAAGACTCCAATCCTCGCCATCACCTCGGGCAAGGGCGGCGTCGGCAAAACCAGCATCGCCGTCAACATAGCATCACTGCTCGCACGCCGCCACCTCAGCGTCACACTGCTCGACGCCGACCTAGGCCTCGCCAACGCCGACGTCCTCTGCGGCCTTTCGCCAACTCGACGCCTCGATGCCGTCTTGACTCTGGGCGAAGCCCACCGCCGCATGCCGCAACTCGCCATCGACGCACCAGGCGGCTTCAAACTCATCCCCGGTGCCGCAGGCCAGGCCCGCATGGCCAACCTCAACGCGCCCGAGCGCGCCGCTCTCCTTGATGCACTCCTCGATCTCGAAGACACCAACGACCTCATCGTGATCGACACCGGTGCTGGCGTCTCTGACAGCGTCGTCGCCTTTGCCAGATACGCGGACATCGCGTGCGTCGTTGTCACGCCAGAACCAACCTCAATCGCCGACGCCTACGCGACCATCAAAATCCTCAAGAACCCACCAAAGCAACCCCAACTCCACACGGCTCAGGTCCATAGCACCACAATCGCCGTCCTTGTGAACCAAGCTCTCGACCAGACCGAAGCCGAAGCAACCTATGAACGCCTGCGTGCAACCAGTGCGCGTTTCCTGAACTTCGAGCCAATGTTGCTGGGCTGGGTGCGCAGGGATAGCGCAATCCCCGCCAGCATCCGCGCCAGAGGTCCCGCGTCGCTGCTCCACCCTGACGCTCCCGCAGTTCAAGACCTGCGAACCATCTCCGAACACGTTGCCAAACTCGCGGGAATCAAACTCGTCGAGGTTCGTCGGCAAGAACCCAAGGGATTGTGGTCCCGGCTCTTCTCGCGCGACTGATACACAACGCGCAGTGCCAAGCCTCCATTACTTTCGAATCCTCGCACTCACGGACCCCTCGCACTATCCACTGCGCGGCCCGCGATTTGCTCACTTCAAACTTTAGAAAATCTTCCACCTGACACAAAAGTTGTTGCCCGTCATACACGATGCAACCATAACTCGTGAGGTTCAAGATTTCGTCACCACACATGGACCCACTCCGCGCAATCGCTCCCATCATCGCACTCGCGAGTTTCGCAGTCGTAGTCGCGCGTGCCCTGATTTCTGGCACGTCCGCAGCGCCAGCGTTGCTGGACGCGCTGATCGCGATGGCGATCGGCTTCGTCGTCGGCGTCTTCGCATCAATGGTGATCCGTCATGTCGTTGAACAACACAACACGCAGTACTCAGAGCAGAAGGCAATCCCGCCGCTGGCTTTCAACACATCTACCACAAACGATTCACATCCCAACACAAGCGCGGCAGAATCATAAAAAAATCTTGAAGAACTTTGCGGTGCCGCTTGCAGAATTGCGCGAAGATCGGTAGACTGTTGCAGTCGTCGGTCAAGGATGATGCGGACGGCAAAGGCCCAGTGCAAACGTTCAAGACGAACGGGCGTATTGGGTGTGAGGAGTAGGGTGTGCTCGCGATGGACCATCGCGTGCGACTCTGACATTCGAATCATGGACGTTGGTTCACAACGAACCAAAGTCCCGGCTAGTGGTCAAGGAGTGGACCCATGGCGCTGATGAAGGCAGGGATGCGAAACGCTCGCGCAACGTGGTGTGCGGGCAAAGCGACGGAAGATTCCGTCGCCAAGAAAAAGTTCATGAAGATGCAGGTCAATGACCTGTGGAAGCTGTACGCGAAGACTCAGACCGAAGAGCTCCGCAACTTCCTCATGGAAAAGTACCTCCCCCTCGTCCGCTATAACGCAGAGCGCATCCACACGCGCCTCCCCGATGAAGTCGACGTCGAAGACCTCATGTCCGCCGGCGTCTTTGGCCTGATGGACGCCATCGACGCCTTCGATCTCGCTCGCAAGGTCAAGTTCGAAACCTACTGCGCCCCGCGCATCCGCGGCGCGATTCTTGACGAGCTCCGCAGCATGGACTGGGTCCCCCGTCTCGTGCGTCACCGCTCGGGCCGCGTCGATCAGATTCGCCAGGAAATCGAGAAGCGCGAAGGCCGCCCCGCCAACGAAGAAGAAGTCGCCAAAGTTCTGAACGTCGACGCCGACGAACTCGAAAAAATCACGCGCGACAGCAAAGCAGTCATGACCCGCAGCCTCAGCCAGCGCACCTTCGCCAGCGACAGCAGCTCAGGCCGTGAAGTCCGCGAGATCGATGTCATCCGCGACGAAAGCCAGAGCAACCCGCTCAGCGACATCCAGCGCAACGACATCAAGGACCTGATGACCAAGGGTCTCTCTCGCGCCGAACGCCTCATCATCATCCTCTATTACTACGAAGCCATGACGATGAAGGAAATCGGCGCAACCCTCGACCTCTCCGAAAGTCGCGTCAGCCAGATGCACAGCAGTATCCTGGCAAGACTCAAAGCCCAGATGCAACACCGCGAACGCGAACTCGAACCCGTCGAGTAAAGTGCACCACATACTTGGATCGTGCCACCGACTGCTGCTGTGAGCGGTCGGTGCTTTCTTTTTGCGACGAACAACTTTTCCTACAGTCATCAGTGTCATCGCCCCGCACCCCAACCATCGCCGCCATTGCCCTAGGCAGCAACCAACCCTCCCCCGCTGGCCCCCCGCGCGACACCATCCTCGCCGCAATCATCGCATTGCGCGAATTGCCAGACACCACTCTCCTCAACGCGTCTTCGCTCTACGAAACCAAACCCGTCAGCGACATCCCCCAGCCCAACTACATCAATGCGGCCGCGAGCATCGAAACCAGTCTCACGCCCCACGAACTGCTCAGAGAACTCCTGAAAATCGAACGCTGCTTTGGTCGCGCTCGCACTTCGCAGCGAAACACGCCAAGGACGCTCGACCTTGACATTCTCTTCTACGGCGATGTCGTCCTGAGCCAACCCGAATTGACACTTCCACACCCGCGCCTGCACGAGCGCCGCTTCGCGCTTGAGCCGCTCGCGGAAGCGCTGCCTGATTATCCCATCGCAGGCCCGGACACGCGCGACAGGACCGCACGGCAGATGATGCATGCGTTGAACCATTGAGGCGTTTGTTTCAACGCAGTGCCTCAGAACACCCTCATCGCACTCGCCTCCGGGCACGCCCGATCCAGGCGCGCCGCGAGTTCATCCAGCTTGCACGTCGGCACCGCTGGGAACAGATGGTGCTCAAGGTGGAAAAACATGCTGTAGCTCACGATCGTCTTCATCCAACCGCGCTGCGTGCGAGCAATCTGTCCATCTGCTTCGCAGCCGTGATGCACCGTCCATACCGCGAAGAAGCCCGTGAGCAGTTCGCCCGTCAGCATCGCAAGCACATGCAGGCGGATCGCGTTGGACGTCATCGGCAGCGTCGCAAGGGCGGCGATGACGCAGATCGCCGCCAGTTCCGAAGCAATCCACCGGCGATCGCGCTTGTTTGCCATCTGCCACGCGCTCTCGTGCAGTCTGACGATGATCAGCGGTCCTGTCAGCAGCACCCGCCACCACGTCAGCTTCGTGTGCGCGGCTTCAATGTCATGCTCATCCAGGCAATGCCGATGGTGATGCAGGTGCGTCACACGCACGGCGTGCATGCTTGCCAGCATCAGCACGCTCAGAACGAACAACATCACATCGTGCGCCCGACGCCCGATGCCCAGACACGAGTGCTGCGCGTTGTGTGACTGGCGAAGCCCGGTCAGAAAGAAGAAGAACGAAGCGATCGCTCCCAGCCACAGCATCCCGCATCCATACGCAACGACCGATCCCACGAGCCACGGCACCGACAGCGTCAACTCCCACACCTGCTCCCATCGCGACAGCCTCACAAGGTCTTTCCAGGCGACTAGCCGCAGACGAGGATCGGACCGGGTGACAGCCATCGGAACCTCCTTTTTATGTTTTCTGTACTTTCAGTATACAATGAAAACATCGACTCGACAAGCGGTTTGCATGAATTTTCATCAACATTCTCCACTTTCGCATCCCGTTCATGCGAACGAAAAGCAACCCGGTCAACAAAGACCGGGTCGCCAATTGCTTATCTGAATGGCATTCTCGCGAAGGCCGAGGACTTCGATGGCACAAGTTAGAGCAGCACCACCCCCGCCATCGGTGTCCCCAAACTGCTCCACCCGCCTGGTTGCAGGCCGTCGTAGTGACTCAGGCCCGCGATGATCGGCTGCTGCGCTTCCACGCTGGTTCCAAACCACAGCAAGTTGGGCTTCGCAGCGAGTTCGGGCAGCGCGAACACGTTCACCGCTCGCATGCCACCTGCGGAAATGTTGATGGCCGTTGTGATCGTTCCTTCCGAGGGCGAATAGAAGCGCAGCGTGATGTCTTGTGAGACTGAAGCCACGTTGGTGATGTACAGCGTCTCTTCGCTCCTGCTGCGGAACTGCCCTGAATGCCTGAACCCATCGCCGAACGCCCAGCGCGTCGCGGCGATCGATGACGACAGCGAGACGTTGGCTTCCGTTGGTGAAAGCGCGGAAGGGCCTCTGGTTTCCTGCGACGACGCGATGATCGGTCCGGTTGACTCAACCCGAAAATTGACTGGCGGCGTTCCATTGGCGCCAAAGGACCCGTTGCCGCGAAGCGACACGCTATATTCGCGCCGTGCGAACGCCGGCAGCACGATGGTCTCCACTTGCACGTCATCGCTGAGCAAGCCACTTCGGAAACCGTCGTCCACGCGCGACGTGACCGTGATCGTGCGTTCGGTTCCGGTCGGATTGAAGAGACGAATGCTGCCCGTGACGAGCGTGTTTGCCTCGTCCGGCACAACCCCGATGCCTCTGGCGGGCAAACCAGGCGTCACGATCGACGCGGCGGAGGTTGTTTCGGAATATGGAGACGCCAGAGTCATCGACGCTTGGCTGCTGAAACCGGCAAAGGACGTGAAGCGCCTCGTGTAGCTGGTGAGCGAAACTGTGATCGGCTGGTTCGCCTCGATCACGGCAGAGAATGGCCCCGTGATGCCTGCGAGTTCCGGCACGTCGTCAAGGTTGACGCCAGCGCGGCGCAACGCATCAATCGTGCGTGTCGCTGTCGCCACCTGCTGCCCATTGCGGAAGAAAGCGACTTGCACGAACGTCTGGCTGGGCGACGCGTTGTACAAGAGGATGTAACTGGTGCTGGTTTCAATGTCCTGCGGAAAGTCGCTGACAAACGCGAACGAGCCGCGGCGCACGTCGGCCAGCGCCCAGCGCGTTGAAGTTGTTGTTGTCAGACTTTCGCCAACGCCAGGCGACTGCCCGTTGACCGCAAAGTTCCTGTCATACCGCACCAGCATCGCCGCCAGTGGCGCACTGCTCTGCAGTTCAATCGCATACGGCACGCCCACGCGCCCGGGCAGGTTGAAGTTGTTTCGCTCGCTGGTCGTCACCGCCCATTGGTTGTTGGGCGCACCCCGCGTGAACGCCGGGATCGTCCCGCTCGCCACCACCTGGTCGCGATCGCCCGTCTCGTACCGCAGCACCACGCGATACTCAACCGGGAACGGGTTGTCATTGGTGATGGGCACATATTCATTGATGTTCCGCGTGCCGCGGAAGCCTTCGGGGAAGAAGGAGCGCGTCCACGCGGTGGCCTCGATCGCCAGCACGTCCGACACTTGGCCTTCACGCCTCGCGACAACGAGTATCTTTGCCGCACCTGGCACCATGCCTTCAGGCGGCGTAATCGTCAGCGAAGCATTCGCAGCACTCGCCGTAACGCTGCCGATCTGAACCTCGCTCGCATCGACAATCCCGTTCGCGTTGACGTCATAGAAAGCGGCAATGGCTACAGGTGCGTCGCTTCTCGCATCGAGACCCGTCAGCGAAATGACCTGCGGATTCGCCGCAACCACCGGCGCCAGCGTCGTGGTGCTTGTCCCGCTCGCAAGCACATTCTCAGTGCTCAGATACACCTTTGAAACGCCCGTGCCGACGGAAGAATCAATCGCAATCAGATCGTCGATGCCGTCTCCGTTGAGTCTGACCTTGAAGAATTCCGGAACAGGACCGTTGTATCCAACTACTCGCTTTGCGAGTGTGACAAAGTCGTTGTTGTTCCAAGCGCCGCTCGAGTCTCCGCGATACAGCTGGAACTCGTACTCCCGATCATTATATGGATACGGCGTGTTGTAGCTCAGAATGGTCCGGAACAACAGGTCCTGCTGCCCGTCCCCTGTAAAGTCGCCGACACCCACCAGCGATGTGGACGTCGACTGGGTCGGCGCGAAAATCGAAATCGATGGCCCAAAGTCCCCGGACCCGTCATTCAATCGCACAGTCGCAGGCAGGCCGTTTGGCTGCACCAACAGATCCAGCCGACCATCCGCGTTGTAATCAAGCAATCCGATGTTCGTGAAGTCCGCAAATGAGCCAAACGACACGACATCAAACGACGCGTCGTTCCAACGCAAGTATGAGCGGTTGTTTGCCGCCGTCACAACTTGAACGTCGTCGGTGTTGCCCTCATCGATCTTGCCCTTGACCGACATGTTGATCACGATGTTGCCCGCGCGGTACACCTCGGTAAATTGATTGTCGCCCGAATGCCGCAACACTCGCGTCCCAGCCGGACTCACTCCAAGCCCAGATGTCAACACCACATCGTCTCGACCATCCCCGTCGTAGTCCCAAGGCATCCAGGCATGTTCACCCGCGACCACGGGAATGATCGCTTCCTGTGGTGCGGCGAAAGTGCCATCGCCATTGCCCGCCGCAAAACGCCAGACAACCAGACCTGTCTCGCTAGTCCGATTCTCGTTCAGGAACACCACATCTCGCTTGCCGTCAAGGTTGATGTCTAACAAGAGTGACTGGTAGGGCGAATACGCATTGAGCGACTGCGCAGCGAGCCGCGTGAAGTTGCCCCGACCATCGTTGAGAGACACTCGCACGCTCGAATCGGAACTGACTGTGACATTCTCAAACAGATCGGTGTCGCCATCACCGTCGATATCCACTGATTGGGTCTGACGCTCCGTGTCTATCGGCAACGTGCGCGGCTCCAACCCCCACCCCGTCCCATCCAACAACTCCCTTGACTCCAACCGCTCGATCCTCGACTCCGCAGACCCCGCAAGCTCCGCAACCAGAAACGAGCGTGCGCGATGCAGCACGCGATGAAGGCGGGTGTTTGAAACGAGTAAAGATGAGAACATGATTTCCCCTTTCGATGTGTGACACAGGCGTCAAACCGCAGTACGGCTCGACGAACGTTCAGGCCAACAACTTCGCACACTCGGTTGATACACGTGCAGCTCTCGTTCGTGCCGCTGTGCAACACATTGATGCGGCTGGCAGTCTTCCCGCGAGCGAGCCCTGCCCAAGCCCCTCGGCGCTACTACTACTCACAGTGTACAGGGAATCGCAACGAACGCCAAGCCCGATGCGCTTCACCGCGACAAAGCAGTTTGTCGCACGCCAACCACAATCGTGTAGCAATCAGATCTTCACACTCATCATCACCGCGTTCGGAAAATACTTGGTATTTCCGCTTCCCTGCTGTGTTGAACCAACTTCCCCCCCGCGCTACCATGGTCCCCCTTCGGAAGACCCACGCCGAAGGGTGTTTTTTCGACTGCTATGTCGCCGCCCTAGCTCAGTGGTAGAGCACTCCCTTGGTAAGGGAGAGGTCGAGGGTTCAAGTCCCTTGGGCGGCTTTCGGTGATTCGAGATTTGTCTGCTCTTACGGGCAGGCGGAACAATGACTTGGAATGTGCTCTCGTGCGTGTGCCGGCGTGCGTGAGTACCAGGTCTGAATGATCGACGGGCACTGTCTGCTGTGGCTTTGGCAACTACAGCACTGTGCTCAGGATGGAATTGTTCCGGTGCTGGCCTGGTGGAGGCGCGTTTGGGAGCCCCGCCCCAGGTCTTCTAGACTGGGTGTCCCGTGGAATCTGGTTTAGGAGTTTTCTTATGGCTATTGGTACATTCGCACGTACAAAACCCCACGTCAACGTTGGCACCATCGGTCACATCGACCATGGTAAGAGCACGCTCACCGCGGCTCTCTCGGCGCGCTCTGCCGTCAAGAACGGTCAGAAGCCCAAGACTTACGCAGAAATCACCAAGGGCGGCACGGTTCGCGACGCAAACAAGACAGTCACGATCGCGTCCTCGCACACCGAGTACGAGACCAAGAATCGTCACTA
>CAZEZV010000034.1:0-21927 GCA_964516725.1 uncultured Phycisphaeraceae bacterium | reverse complement strand
AGCACGCGATGATTGAACGACAACCACGACAGGTCGCGATGGAAGTACTTTGCCGCCTGCCCGCCGGGCAGCTCATCGGAGACTGAAAATGTTGAAGTCACTTCTGACATTGATTCTCACTGCTATCGACTCATTCGCGGCGGGTCATCAGGCCGCCGAACCTCGACTTTGACACGCCTGAAATCCTCCATACCTCTCAAAACTGAGGCCAAATGTACGATGCCTCACGCCGGAGAGCAGGCATCGGTATGTCGCGACATTGCTGTTTGTGACGATGGACGAATTCACCGCCCCGGAACATACGTCGCAACACACCCCGGTGCCTCCGTCACGCTCACCGCCGCGATTCGAGCGTCAGGTGCCAGCGAGTCGCCCAGGCGCTCGACAAGTTCTTTCCCGACATGCTCCGCGATTCGCTCGGCTGTCGGGTTGATCGTCCCGTTTGTGCCGTTGCCGAACGGCCGCACATCATTGAAGTTTCGATTGTCAAACGGCTGCAAGACCTCGAGCAGGCTCTCATGCACCGTGTGAAAATCGCAGACCAGGCCGTCGGAGTCCAAACGCGACGATTCCACTGTCACTTGCACACGCCAGTTGTGACCGTGAAGCGGTTCCATCGCACCCGCGATGGAGATTGCATGAGCCGCGGCGATTGTGTGTTCGACACGAATGGTAAACATTGCCGACATGGTACCCCCGGGCACCCTCACGCTCCGCGTGGGGAGTTCTCACTTTCATGCCAAGGCCTGCTGGTTCCTTGCATGCAGCTCGAAAGTGAAGGGGGGCTTGGTTTGAAACGGTGAAACGGTGAAACAGCAAATACAACTCCCACCGTCCTCCGCCGATCTACTCGTCATCACTTCTTTACCCCCAGCTTCGCCCGCAGCTCTTCAGCCTCCGACACCTTTCCCGCCAGCTCAAAGACTTTCGCCCCCTGCTCCAGCACGCGCTTGGTCGCCCAATGCTCCACCCCAACCTGCGACAAGCACACTTCATTCGCCAGGCTCTGCACGCGAATCGCCTCTTCAAACTGCTTCGCCTGCGCCAGTGAATACGCATAGGTCGTCGCCATCAGCGCCCGCCGCCACGGCTCTGGGAATGGCCCATTCTCTTTCCAAGTAAGGTCATACACCGGCTTCAGCGTCGCGACCGACTCTTCAATCTTTCCCGCCCGCGACAGCATCACGCCCAGCGTCTGCTGCGACGAGAGCGTCGACGCGTTGTCCGCGCCATACACCTTCGTCGCCATGTCCACAGACTCGCGCGCCGCACGCACAGCGTCGTCAAATCGCTTTGCCTTGGAGTACACCCCGGAAATATTCGCCAGCGGCGTAACCATCTCCGGCGTGCCTTCCTTGCCCGCGCTGCGATAGCGAGCAATCACATCCTCGTAAATCTCCAGTGCCTTGTCCCACTGCTCAAGCTGCTCGTAGCAGTTTGCGATGTTATTGAGAAAGATGAGATGTGTGCGGTGCGTTGCCCCAAAGGTCCGCGCAGATGCATCCTTCATCGGCAGCAGCGTCTCAAGCGCACGCTGAGGGCTGTTCTGATCCAGGTACAGCACCGCGAGGTTGCCCGTTGAGACGATAACTTCTGAATAATCCATTCCCTTCGCGGCGATGTATTGTTCGATCGCACGCTTGTAGCCCTTCTCGGCCTCTTCAAGGTTCCCTTTGCCGTGCAGGGCGCTCGCGATGTTGTTCTCGATGTTGGCCTTGCTGAGCAGAACGTCCGCGCTGTCGCCCTCAAGGGCTCCAAGCGCAGACTTGTAGGCGTTGAGCGCGTCGTCGCTTCTGTCGATCCTGCGGTAGGAGACACCCAGCGCTGAATACGTGATCGCGAGCTCTTTCGATGTCGAGATACCCTCCGCTTTGTACCGTTCAATCACTTTCTCAAGCGACTCCACCGCCTTCGCAAAGTCGCCTTCGTACGCGAACAACGTTGCGATGCTACCTTGGGCTGTCAGGATACTTTGCTTGAGTTCCGGCGTCGTCGGGAGTCCGTTGTAAATATCCAACGAACGCTGATGATGCGTGCGCGCCTTTGCGATGTCGTCAAGTCCCAGGTAGATGTTGCCCAGTGTCGAATGCAGCTGCGCGAGCGTTTCCGGCTGCTTTTCGTACGACTTGTCCACATCACTCGCGGCCTTGTTCACCGCGTCGATCAACTTCGTGTCCGCCGCGCCGCCCGAAGCAGGATTCGCGTTGGTCAGGAGGTTCTTGAGGAACTCTACGGTGCCCTTTGCCTTCTCGCTCTCCGCCGTTGCCCGCTTTGATTCATCGTTCGCGCGCGTCGCTTCTGTCTCTGCAATGATGCGCTGTCTTTCCGCCTTGCGCGCAGACTGCACCGACACGATCGTCCCGACAGACACCGCCGCCAGCGCAATTGCCCCCGCAATCGCCGCGACCCGATACCGCTTGGCCGTGCGCTGCAACCCGCGCCATGCACTCTCCCGGCGCGCCCTAATCGGCTCGCCCGCCAAGTGATGTCGAATGTCTTCCGCCAAGTCGCCCACGCTTTGGTACCGCTCCGCCGGGTTCTTGGCGAGCGCCTTGCTCAGTATGACTTCCAACTGCTCATCCAACGCGCTATTCACCTGCCGCGCCGGGTTCGGTTGGGTCGTCACGATGTTGTTGAGCGCCGTATGCAGCGCCCCGGAGATGTCATACGGAAACTTCCCCGTCAGCAACTGATAGAGCATCACGCCCATCGAGTACACATCGCTGCGAGTATCAACCTGATCCTGCTCCCCGCGAGCCTGCTCCGGACTCGCCCACGGCAAACTTCCCAAAAATTGCCCCGTCGTCGTGATCGTGACCTCACGCGACGCGCCCCCATTGACTCCAACCCCGAGAATCCCTGACTTGCTCGCCGCCTCGTCATCCCCGAACTTCGCCAACCCGAAGTCCAAAATCCTCGCCGTGCCCTCGCTGTCAACTCGCACGTTGCTCGGCTTAATGTCTCTATGGATGACGCCGCGATTATGCGCATATTGCAACGCATCGCATACCCTCAAAAAGACATTCAACGTCCGCTGCACATCCCCGGCATTCTGCTTGACGAACTCATCCAGCGGCACCCCCTCCGCAAACTCCATGACTAGGTACGCCCGCCCGTCCGCCGTGCGCCCGCTGTCATACACGCGGACAACCCCCGGATGTCGCAGACTCGCCGCGAGATCGACCTCGCGCTCGAATCGACGCTGTCCCGTTTGCGAGTAATACGCCGAGTCCAGCAGCAACTTGATCGCGACTTCGCGCTTCGTGAACCGCTGCACGGCCCGATACACAATCCCCTGCCCACCGCGCTTGAGCTCGCGCAGGTCTTCGTACCCCGGAATCACCACTTGACGCCCAGCCTCGCGCGACCGCTTGAGCTCCCCAAGCAATAAGTCCTCATCCTGAAACCAAGACTGCGAAGTACTCGACTTCGCCGCATAACTATCAGGTTGAGTCGGTGTTGAAGACATGGTTCAACTTACAAGCAGCCTACACAACATGCCGCCCGACCGTCACGGAGGACTTGGTGTGTCAAGCAATGATCCGAACACAAACGCGACTTCGCTTTCAGTGCAGAGACGCAGTGATCAACAGGGGGGAGAGAAGATGATCGGATGCTGTGATCAATCGATGCGTGTTCCACAGATTATGTATGATGTTACTGTCTCACCGTCTCACCGGCGGAGACCGTCGGTAAAGACAAATTGGCGGGGACCGCCAATCTACCCTTCATCCCTCACCTGCATCTCCACCAATTGTCCCAACCTCTTCGTGATCCTCGACTTGATTTGATACAGTGCCTCGATCGACACCCCCGCATCCTTCGCCACGCCCTCTGCGCTCTCGCCCATCACCGCGTACCGCTCAAACGCCGCGCGATCCCTGGCCGAAAACTCCGCATCAATGACCCGCATCGCATGCCGCAGATGATGCTGACGCCACTCCTGCTCCCACTGCGCGTCTTCCGCCGGATCATCTGACGCCGTCGCTCCAACTCCCGGTGCCAGCCCGTGAGACCCTCCCGACATACTCCCTAGGTTCACCGCCGGGGGCTTCTGACGCGATTTCTTGTAAATCGCGTGAAGCACCACAGTTTTCAAGTACGACCTGAACCGTCCCACACTCGGGTCATACGTAAACCCCGGCATCGACTTGGATAGCGACAAAAGTACGTCTTGCAACACATCATCCGTGTCGCTCGCCTGCAGGCCATGCCGTCTGCACACCGCCCGAATAAGTTCCCCGTAACGGTCCACAAACTCGCGCCACGCCTCGCCCGACGAGCCCGCGCTGCCACCATCCGCCAACCTCGCGAGAAGTGTGGCGTGCGTCTGCGTTTGCGAATTGGCAAGCCCCGCAGGTAGCACGCTGTAAGGTACCACAGATTTCAGCGGTTGCAAGCGTGACACTTCAGGATTCCGTAGATTCGCGGAGGCGTTTCATGAAACCCATGCTTTTCGGTCGCGACTCAACGACTTATGACCCCATCCCGGCAAGAAGGCAATCCGAAAGGCATCTTTGCAGAAATGTCCGATTTGTCCGCCCAAGTCCTTCCACACAAACGCTGTTCTAGCATCACCGGACAAATCCCGGCGGTATCCATGCGCCCCGCCTCGTCAGTTTGTTCCACACACACATTCGGAGGTTTGCGTGATCGGCCAAAACACTGAAGACCTCGCACGCGAAATCTTCGACAAACTCTCGCCTCTGCCGCGCAACGCCGCGGAGCGTGAGTCCGCGCTCCAGCGCCTGCAAGATTCCAATCCAAGTGTCTACGCCGAAGTCAAGTCGCTCCTGGAGAGCCACGACAACACCCACGACTTCTTCGACAGCGGTGTGCTGAACCTAGGCAACGTCCTCTCCCCCGATCTCGCCCGCACCGTCAACAACGACGAAGGCCTGAGCCAAGTCGGCGCGTACAAAATCATCAAACGCCTTGGCTACGGCGGCATGGGCGTTGTCTACGAAGCGCAGCAAGAAACCCCGCGCCGCAGCGTCGCGCTCAAACTGCTCCGCCCCGACGTCTCGTCGCACTCGGTCGCGCGCCGCTTCGAGGCCGAGGCTGAAGCCCTCGGCAAACTGCAACACCCGGGCATCGCCCAAATCTACGAAGCAGGGCGAGCGATGGTTGGGGGCTCCGAGCGCATGTTCATCGCGATGGAACTCCTGCGGGGCGCAACGCTCGCGAAGCATGCGAAGCAAGCCAACCTTACGACGCAACAGAAAATCGAACTCGTCGCGTATGTCGCTGACGCCGTCGATCACGCTCACCGCAGAGGCGTCATCCATCGCGACCTCAAGCCCGGCAACATCATCATCGACGATACCACAAGTCGCCCGAAGGTCCTGGACTTTGGCGTCGCGCGCCTCGCCACCGACGACATGCAGGCACAAACCATGCACACACGCGCAGGCCAACTGCTCGGCACGCTCGAATACATGAGCCCCGAGCAACTGGCGGGTGACCCAAACAAGGTCGATCCGCGCAGCGATGTTTACGCGCTTGGCGTGATCCTCTACGAACTCCTGAGCGGCGACGTCCCCATCAACCTCTCGGGCAAAGACCTCTTTAGCGCTATCGACACCGTGCGCTCTACCGACCCCCGCCGCCTCTCGCGCACCATGCACACCTTCAGGGGCGAAGTCGACGACATGACTGCGATGGCTCTCGAAAAAGACCCGTCGCGCCGCTACCAGACCGCCGCCGCGTTCGCCGAAGACCTCCGTCGCTACCTCCACAACGAACCCGTCCTCGCCCACAAGCAAACCGCCTGGTACCAGACCAAGAAGTTTGTCCAGCGCCACCGCACGCTCGTGATGGCCGCCGCTGCTGTGTTCACTGCACTCACCGTCGGTCTCATCGCCGCGCTGTATCAAGCAAATCGCGCCGAGAAAGCCAACGCGAACCTTGCCGACCAACTCAAAGAAGTCACACGCCTTTCAGCAGCCGAAACGGCCGCTCGCGCGGACGCCGAGAAGGCCAACACCGACCTCGCGGAACAACTCAAAGAAGTCAAACGCCTCTCCGCTGCCGAATCCGCCGCCCGCGCCGACGCAGAAACTGAAGCCGACAACTCGAACGCCGCGCTGTCGTATCTTGTGACGCTGCTTGGGCAGGCGGCGCCGGAGCACACCAAAGGCAAGGAACTCACCGTCCGCGATGCGCTCGCGAACGCCACCATCGATGTCGAGAAGAAGTTCGAAGACAGGCCCAAGGTCCGTCTGCACCTCTACGACGTGATCCGTCAAACGCACATGGCACTTGGCGAAACGCAGAAGGCCGAGGGATACGCGCGAAAGGGCGTGGAACTCTCGAAGCAACTCTTTGCAAACGACCCGCTTGCGTGGGGCGGCTATGTCGGCGACCTCGCCAACGTCCTCGTCAACCTTGACCGCAACGAAGAAGCCCAGTCGCTCGTCAGCGAAGCCCTCCCGCTCGTTCTCGCCAAGGGCGGCGAGGACCACGAGTTGGTTGCTGAACTCCGCATGCACCTTGGCGTGGCGCTTCGCCACTTGGAACGATTCGACGAGGCCGAGCCGCTCCTCCGCGCTTCGCTCGCGCATCGTGAAAAGTCGTTCGGCCCCGAGGATCGGAGAACCATGGTCGTTCTCAACGATCTGTCACTGCTGCTCAAGTACATGGGCAAGTTCGAGGAATCAACGCAGCTGGCCCGTCGCAACCGCGATACAACAGTCAAGAACTTCGGCGAAGACCATCCTGATTCCATCGCCGCGAGCGCAAACCTCGTGGGACTGCTCGACGCGACCGGGAAGGACGACGAAGCCATCGCGCTCGCCGAGCAGACACTCGAGCGTGCCAAGCGCATCTGGGGCGAAAAACACCCCGACACACTTCAGGTCGCCCTCGCACTGGGCACTGTTCTCATCGACAGCAAACGCAACAATGATGCGATCAAGGTCTTTGAGCCCACACTGCTGGCCATGCGAGAGACCTTCGGCACAGAGCACGCCAACACGCTCAACCTCATGAACAACCTCTCCCTCGCCTACGAGCGAGCGGGCCAACTCGACAAAGCGAGTGAAACGCTTGAAGCCCTCGCCGCCGTGATGGTCGTCAAAGAACCCGAGAGCATGCGCACCGTCATCACGCTGGGCAACCGTGCCCGTGTTGTCCGAACGTTAAAGCAATACCAACTCTCCGAGGACCTCGCCAAGCAAGCCTTGGACATCGCGGCAAAGACGATGCCCGAAGAACACTCCCTACGAATCCGATCCACCATCGCGTACGCCGCGTCGCTCATCGCCAATAGCAAAGTGGACGAAGGCCTCGCCGTTGCTGAGCCTGCGTACAACAAGCTCGCCGAAAAAGGCGCTCACACTCCAAACGCCAAGTCAGCCGCGAAAGCAATCGCTGATAGCCTTAAGGCGATGAACAAGCCCGACCTCGAAGCCAACTGGCGTACGCGCGAGCAAGCAACCGATCCCAACGCTCAGCAGCCCAAGTGATCGACACTTTCACTTCTTTTGTTGGTACGCACAGCAGATATTCCCTTTCAGCACAGAACGCTGAGATCACGAGGGGTTGAGAGGGCGACGAGTTGACGAGATGATGGGATGATGGCAAATCGTTCGCATTATGCCCTCATCCCATCATCTCCCTTTCCCCCTCCTGATCTCTGCGTCTCTGTGCTGAAACGGAATTCTGGTGGTTGCCGTTCAGTCTTAGCCTCTGCCACCCTCCGTCAACCCTCCCAGCCCGTACAACCGTCACACTCCAAGTTACACGGACGCCTCGCTCACGCATTACTCGCCATCCGAAGCGGTTTTGACTCGATATTGAGCAAATGCCTTGGAACTGGGTCACAGGCCAGAAAAAGTCCCACAGAAACCGCGTGGCCGAACGCCACGACGCGGCCAATCTGTCCGTGCCTCAGCTCGGCCAACTCGTGGACCTCTCCTCAACAGGCATGCGTCTCAAGTGTGCCAAGAAGCCAAACTTCGAGGTCAAGCAAGTCCTGCCGCTGCAAATCTGCAACGACGGCCAGTGCATCAAAGTCAGTGCCCAGGTCGTGTGGATCCGCAAAGCGTCTCTCACGGGCGCAGAAACCCATGTCGGTTTCCGCTTCATCGACATGCGCCCGGGCGTTCAAAAAGCCATCGACCAGTTCGCGCACTTCGGCTGCATCACCAACACGAGCAACGGCGTCAACTTCTTCGCAAACTCCGCCGCCGTCGCGGCGACGTACAACGAACCAGAGAAGTCAAAGGCCGGGCAATCCGCACAGAGTTCCGCGAAGTCATCAGGACAGTCCAATCAGTCTGCGGCAAGCTCGGACAAGCCCGGTGCCACTCCATCGCCTTTCAACATCTCCGTCGCCGTCGACGACATCTATCAACACCTGGGCCTCACCATCGACGCAACCGACGAGCAGATCCGAAAGGCCTACCACGCGATGGCGATGAAGTACCACCCCGATCAATGCAAGGACGAAGGCGCTGAGGAAAAGTTCCGACTCATCGCCAAGACGTACCTGGTCCTCAAAGATCCCGCCAAACGCGCCAAGTACGACGCCATGCTTCGTGCCACAACGGGCCAGAGCAACCAAAACGCCGCGTGATTCGGTGTCAGCATGCAGCCTGACCGTTCGGGAGGCCTTCTGTTCTTGAAACGATGACCCGGTGAAAGGAAACAGAATTGTTCACCGTCTCACCGTCCAATCTACTTCCCCTCTGCCTAAAACGGTACCCCACTCTCAAACCGCACCCGCTTCCCAGTTCCCGGCTCCCAAAACGCCAACTCCACCGCGTGCAGCATCAGCCGCGGCGCGGAATCTCCATTCCCATACAACGGATCTCCAACAATCGGACACCCAAGCCCGCCCGCCACGTTCACCTCACCTTCAACATCATTCCGTCGAACTCGCACGGGCGTCGCCGCATGCACGCGAATCTGATGACTTCTTCCGGTCACAGGCTCAAATCGCACTCGAGCCCGATCGACTTCGTGCGACAGCACGCTGAAGCGAGTCTGGCTCGCCTTGCCGTGAATGAAGTCCACAATCTGACGAGGACGGTTCTCAATATCCGAACGCATCGGTACGTCAATCAGCCCTGAGTCCATCGCCGGAACTCCGCAGACGAGCGCCACATACGCCTTCTCCACCTCGCGCTGCTCAAACTGACGCGACAATTCGCGCTGCGATTCCTCATCCAGCGCCACCACCATCAACCCTGACGTATCCATATCAAGCCGATGCACCATCATGGGCCCCCTCGCATCGGTGAACGCGTCCCTCACCCGCGAAATCACGCAATCCTGCTTGTGCTCTCCTTTTCCCGGCACCGACAAAAAACCCGACGCCTTCTCCACGACGACGTACCCAAGACCTGTCTGCACAATCGAAATCGGTGGAGCCATGCCTGTCATCATCATATTCAATGACACAAGCCGCCCGGCCAAATGACCGGTGCGGCTTGCTCGAAGGGAATCCAACCGAATCTCACACCACCCCCTCCGTGGCTCTCCGTGGTGAACGTTCACACCCCGCACTCCGTGCAAGGCCCTTCACTGAATACCTGCAGGAACGCGTCGATATCGCACGGGTCATACAGCGACCCGTCGTTGTTGAAGTCGATGTCGTTGCACGATGCTGAGTCTGGAACGCAAGGGCCTTCGCCGTAGACCGAAAGGAACGCGTCGATATCAGCGGGATCGAAGACGCTCGTGTCGTTGTTGAAGTCGATGGAGTCACATGACACCCCGGCCTCAAACAACTCAACCGCGCGATTGTCGCGTGTATGAAAGTACATGTGCGCGCCGCGCTGCCACCAGAATGTACCGTTGGTTCCCGTCGGGCTTTGCGCCCATCCCCATCCGGCGAACGGCACAGGTGTCAGCGCGACAACCGACACAAAGTACCGTGTGTCAGCACCAAACACCACCGGTTGAGGCAGCGGTGCGCTGAACTTCCAGAGCGAGCCGCCCGCAGACTCAACGACTGGCGCGGCGATCACAAAGCTGGCGATCGGTTGTGCTCCGACTCGAAAGATGTCCGGCTGCACGGCGATCGTGCCGGGATCCTGGTTGTAGAAGCGGATTCGAAATCCAAGCGGCGGAAGCGCATCGCCCCACCAACTCAATTGCACGACCGATGCCTGTTGGATCAGTTGAAAGTCTTCCCACGCAATCGCGTCCGAGTCCAGATCATTCTGGCCGCTCGGGTCAACCCATAAGCACGAGTTTCGCCTCGTTCCCCCACCAACAGTTGGCTGCTGCTGGACCAGAGACACTTGCGCCCCGCACGGGTCCGGAGCCACGAACAACACCATTATTGCACAAAGCGAAAAGAACTGCATTTTCATTTCTCATGCTCCATTCCGGAACTCACGCTCCGACATCCAATGTCGCCGCAACCGACGAGAGGCTATCCGATCGATGCCGAGCCGCTCGACACGGGGCTCAACAGATACACGACCGGATAGCCTCTGCGTGCTGCGAACAAGATCACGAAACTTGTACCGGCTTACAGACCGCAATCGGTGCAAGGTCCTTCGCTGAACACGAGCAGGAACGCGTCGATGTCGCACGGGTCGTAGAGCGAGCCGTCGTTGTTGAAGTCGATATCGTTGCATGGATCGCCCTCGGGCACGCACGGACCTTCTGAATAGACGCTTAGGAACGCGTCGATGTCCTGGGGATCAAAGAAGCTGTCGTCATTGTTGAAGTCAATCGAGTCGCATGCTTGACCGCGGGGTGGCGCGGTGTTGTGGCCCGTGATGAATACCAGCGCCGACTGTGACATCACACGTCCGCAGTTGTTGACCACTTCCACTTGGTAGAACCCTTCTGTCGCCGGGATGAGCGGCTCGATCGAGATATTGTCCGTGTCGGTTCCGCTAAAGTACTGATTGTCACTGATGGGCTGACCTTCCTTGTACCACTGGTACGTCAGGTCCATGTCGTTGCCTTCCGCGTTCACGCGAAGATCAACGGGCGTGCCCTGTGATTGCTCAACGCTGATTGGCTGCTCAATGATCACAGGCCTGAACAACTCGCACATACCTTCCTGCTGCGCCGTGGACGATGTCATCACGTGGCCCAGGATCGGGCCGGGCACATTCATATCGCCGAACGGCCCGCCCACGTGAAGGTTTTGTGCGTATTCCGCCGTGAACACGACGGACTGCTGAAAATCCTCAATTTCAAGCAGATCGTTGGAGTATGACACGGTTTGGAGGGGGAGCAACCGGACGGAATTCGTGTCGATCGTCAGCGTCGATTCGACAACCGGATTGTCCGTCATCAGCGCTTCAAGCGTCACGCTCCCCGCGTACACCGCAGCGCGGCGTTTGATCCAGATCGATTGCGTCGGATCGTTGTTCGTCACCGTCACACCGATCGAGCCGTTCCCTCCGCTCATGTCCATTTCTGAAATGATCGTTGGCATGAGGGGTTGCGTCGCGGGCACCACACCCGACCCATTGGGATTGGGCACCACGCCATTCACCGTTGCGGGCTGGCCATTGCGATACCACCGCACGCGAATCGCGTTCGTCGGTCCGAGCTGCCGCAGCGAAACGCCAAAGTGTTCGATGACGCCAACTGGCGTCGGGTGTTGCGGGCTGCGATAGCTGATCAGGGTGAACGTTTGGTTCGGATCGCGCGTGACCGTGGGAGAGCCGTAGTTTCCATTCCGATACGTATGCACCACATCGTGCGGCTCGATGTCTTCGATCTCGATTTCCATTTCGTCGCACGGATCATCACACTCGTTGCGGCAGTCAAAGTTGCTGAGGCCACCCGTGATGTTGTAGCCAGTCTGCGCATTCGCAAACGATGCCGCGAGCGCGACAAGCATCGCCGGAAGCAGTGTCTTGAGTTTCATGTTCGTTTCCTTCTTATACGTGCAATCAGCACGATTTCCTTGCTCACTGCCCATCCATCACAACGACGACAAACCAGCAAGCCGCAAGTCCATGCGACATCATCAAGCTCGCGAGCACCAATTTCAAAGCAAGAACTCGTTCGCAGCGCACAGTTTCCGGGAATGTGTCAGGGAAAACCCTTTCGCTTCTCGCAAAAAGCAAGGCAAAACTCGTTTCAGCAGCGGAAACACTCAGCGACTCTCTCTACGATCATGTTCATGGCGGGCGATCACACTTCACAACTGCCTCCATCCACGCACGGCCTTGTTTCCCCGGTGCGCGTCTTTCTCATCATCATCGCAGTCGCCTTTGCCGCGGAGTTTGGTTTCATGCTCGTGCTGCCAGCGCTGCCCGAGGCACTCCGCTCTGACTACATCGCCCCGCTTGTCGACGCCACAGTCCTCGTCGTCATTCTCTGCCCGGCGGTGTGGCTGCTGGTCGTGCGCCCGTTGCGAAAACTTGTCGCAGAGCGAGGCGAGCTCCTGTCCAGAGCGCTCTCGATTCAGGAACGCGAACGCGCACGCATTGCCGGCGACCTCCACGACGACGTCGGTCAAGCGCAGACTGCTGTGCTCCTTGGTCTGAGCAACATCATGCAATCAACATCACTCGAGCAGGCAGTCGACCGCGCACACTCGCTCCACGACGTCGCCGCCAGCGCTGTCGACGCAACCCGCCGCCTGGCGCGAGGTCTCTCAACCAGCGTTCTCACCGACTTCGGTCTCGCGCCAGCCGCCGAGCGCCTCTGCGAAGACGTCGAAAGGGCCACCGGCATGACCGTCACGCGCCACTTCGATCAATCGGGCGAACGCTTGACTCCCGCCATCGAAGTCGCCCTGTACCGTGTCTTGCAAGAAGCCCTCACCAACGCCGCCAAGCACTCCGAAGCGCAGTCCGCAACCGTGACGCTGCAATGCACGCCAACATGTCTCACACTCACCATCTCTGACAATGGTCAGGGCATCAAATCCATGGACGCCGCGACCGGATCAATGCGAGCCGGTCTCGGCATCGCTGGCATGCGCGAACGCATCAACCTGCTCAACGGATCGTTTAGCATCAGTTCCATTCCAGGCGAAGGCACGACCATCACCGCCCATGTTCCGCTGGAGCATCACTCAATATGAACAAAATCACCGTCCTCATCGTCGACGATCACGCTATGGTCCGCAAAGGCCTCCGCGCCCTCATCGACGCTCAGCCCGACCTCCTCGTGGTCAGCGAAGCAGGCACCGTCCAATCCGCCATCGACCTCGCAGCCAAAGTGAATCCGCAGGTCATCACCCTCGATCTCACCATGCCCGATTCCACCGGCGTCACTTCAGTCCGCCGCATGCGCGAAGCAATTCCAAGCGCCCGCATCCTCGTTCTCACCATGCACGATGATCCCGTCTACATCCGCAGCGCCATGGAACTTGGTGCCGCAGGCTACGTCAACAAAGCAGCGGCAGACACCGAACTTATTTCTGCGATCCGCGCCGTCGCCCAAGGCCGCACCTTCATCGACGCTGCCGCTGCACAAGGCACGTCGCTCCATCCACGCGATCCTGCAAGCCCCGAATCCCACGATGCCCTCAGCGCCCGCGAACGCGAAGTGCTCAAGATGGTCGCACGCGGCCATACCAACCAGCAAGTTGCCGACACTCTGGGCCTCAGCGTCAAAACCGTCGAGTCCTACCGTGCCCGTGTCATGAAAAAACTCGGAGCCACAGAACGCGCCGAGCTTGTGCAGTACGCGATGAAGTCAGGCTTGATGTAACGATGCGTACACCTTGTGTGCTCCTCCGGGTACCCCCACGCTCCGCGTGGGGAGTGGCTTGCGACTTCGCCCGTTGTTCAATAACCGAATGTCAATAGCAGCTGCTCCAGCCCATCAACGAGCCATCGCTCTCACACTCCGCCTCCCTCAGCCTGCGAAGCAGGCGCAGGTCGGTTGCCACCGGCGAAGGCGGTGGTCAAACCTCAATACTACCCAGAGCCCTCGAAGCGGGCGAAGGACATTGACGTTCCCCAACTCCGCATAAAATACGCTCACAGTCTCACAGTCTCACAGTCTCACAGTCTCACCGTCTCACCGTCTCACCGTCTCAACCCATGCCCCCTATCTCCCTCCTTATCTTCGACTTCGACGGCGTCTTCACGACAAACCAAGTCCTTGTCATGCAAGACGGCTCGGAAGGCGTCCTCTGCAACCGCAGCGACGGCCTCGGCATCGGCATGCTCAAAAAAGCCGGCGTTCCCATGCTCGTCCTCTCCGCTGAAGTGAATCCTGTCGTTGCCGCCCGCTGCAAGAAACTCAACCTCGACTGCGTCCAAGGCGAAGCCGACAAACTTGCCGCCCTGAAACGCATCTTGAAGCAACGCAACCTCGACCCCAAAACCGTCGCCTACGTCGGCAACGACGTCAACGACATTCCCTGCATGCAGCACGTGGGCTTTCCCATCTCAGTCGCCGACTCTTGGCCCACGGTTCACACCCACGCCAAACGCACCACAACCCGCCCCGGCGGCCACGGAGCAGTCAGAGAAGTCTGTGAGTGGTTCCTCGAATCAAAGTCGAACAACGCTGCAAACGTCGGCAGCCACACGTGACACGTAAACAACGAGGCCAAGCGAGCGATTTCAGCGCGTTGACACCGCGGACCGGAAAACAAGTATGCTTGATCAGACGCGCTTCGGCGCAATCACCCGGGCAACGACAAACGTCGCCGTGAGCAGCGCGACCATCGCCGCGCCGTTGGCTTGGTGCGCTGTGCGCAGCAGTGCTTGAAGCGTCGTCTCTGCTTGCAGTTTCTGCCCCCCAAAGAGGAACGTGGCCCAGCCAAGTGTGAATTGCAGCGAGACGCAGATCACCAGCCACAAGCCCAGGCATTGGCAAGTCGGGAAGAGCGATGATTGTGCTGGTTGGTTCTCAGAGTTGTCGTCGGCGTTGATGTTCCTTGCGACAAATCCCGCAAGCAGCGCAAAGCCCGCGACAATCAGAGCGAACCCCGCATGCGTCCAAAGCACGTGCGGCGATCTCAGGTGGCGGTACATTGCCCCGAGCATCAATTGCAGCATCGTGCTGTGGAACGCGGCAGTTGCCAGGAAGCGCAGCTTCCTGGTGGTTGCAGTCGCGGCGAAGTTTTCTTCGAGGGCCGCGCGATATCGAGGCAGCAACTTCACGGCAACCGCGACAACCAACGCAAAAACAAGCTGCGCAAACACGCCGTGGAACATGCTGAGCCAGCGGTTGTCTTCAGCAACTTCCTTGCTGCCATGAAGTTCTCGCTGCCATCCAAGCAATCCTTGTGCGCAAGTGCCTACAAATGCGATTGTCACGAGAACACGTACTGACTTCGCTGCCGTGTTATGCTTTGAGGCTTTCCAAACCCATACAAAGCACACCAGAGCAGTAACGCCGAACAACGTTCCAAAAAGTCTGTGACTGTGTTCAAGAAAAATATCCGCCGGCACGCGCGGCCCCAGCGGATACAAAAACATGTTCGTGCCATATGTGTTGGGCCAGTCTGGCACAGCCATCCCCGAGTTCGTGCTCGTGACAAGCCCACCAACAAACAACAGTGGAGCACCGGCGATAATCGTGACAATCGCAAATGTGTCAAGCCCCATCGCGCGGCGAGAACCCGCGCCGGGGAGTTTTGATCCAACTGCGGAGCAGATCGCGCCGAGTACCGCGCCAAACGCAACAAACGCGATCGCAATGACCGGCGCGCTTGGCTTCGCAACGACGCTGTTCATCGCCGTGGCGTCGGAAGTTTGTGTCAGTTTGCTTCCCAGCAACAACAACCCGACCACCGCGGCAATCGCGCCGGCAGATGCGCCGATCACGACGACTCTGGAAAACTTGTCATTTGCTCGCCAGCCAACCCAGACCAACGAAAACACCCAAAGAACAAGAATGACCGGCATCGATTGTTGTTCAGGAAGTCCAATCCACGGCAAGTGCGTGCCAAACCATGTCGCCCAAAGCACTAATGTGCTGACGAACCCGGCGGGTAGGGCTTGGGTGAGGACTGAATGTTGGGATGTAACCCGGACTTGGGGATCACTCGCGGAGGGCATTGATCCTCCCTATTCAAGGGGCAACTACTTCTAATTGGACATGCTTGTCCATTACCGTCAGACAAGAAGCCATACGCCCCAGCGTAGGCACAACAAGGAAATTTTCCCGTTTCACAGCAAAGTTCGCCAAAAGGTGCTAACCTGTGCCCCATGTGCAGGCAGGAAGCCCGTGCGTGTTATTGGGTGCTGGCGCTTGTTGTCGTGCCGGTGTCAATAAGGTGTTCATGATTTGTTGGTTGCGTTCTGAGTTTCTTGGCAGATGCACGCGGGGAGTTGTCTGCCAAGCGACCAGAATTTGTGAGGAGACGTGCGCGTGTCAGTGCTGTTTCCAAAGTCATTTAACGTGTTCCCGACAGTCGCGGCGATCGCCGGATTGACGGGCGCAGTCGCTGCGGTCAGTGGGTTTTGGTATTACGCGACGCCGAAGTTTTGGCGCGTGGGATACATGCCAACTCAACCTGGCGGTGGGTTCAATCACCAGCTGCACGCGGGCAAACTCGGGCTTGATTGCCGGTATTGTCATACGAAAGTTGAGAAGAGCTACGAAGCGAACATTCCCAATGTCGCAACGTGCTATGGCTGTCACAGCGATGGCAAACTGAACTTGCTCGTTGAGGGCACCGATCAATTCAACGCGACGCATAAGCAGAGAACAGAATTTATTCGCGCCGCGTATACGCAGGACGCGAGCATTCCGTGGCGGCGTGTGCACAAACTTCCTGATTACGTGCACAACTTTCCGCACCATGTTCACATCAACGCGGGCGTGAGCTGCTATAGCTGTCACGGGCGCATCGATGCGATGCCGGTTGTGACGCACGACCAGCCGCTCAGCATGAGCTGGTGTCTCGATTGCCATCGCGCTCCTGAAAACAACATCGTGCCCAAGGACAAGGTGACGAGCCTTGATTGGGTTCAGAAGGAACTCGCAGACCGCAAGAGCGGCAAGGCGATGAGCCTCGAGTCCAATCAGCAGGTGGATGCGATTCAGCAGCAGCCGCCGGAGAACTGCGGAGCGTGTCACTACTAGGAAGGCACTGGGGGCTGGGCACTAGGCACTCGCAGAGTGTCGTGCTTGGTCCAATGTGTCTTGAAGTAGCGATGCGATTGCGAAGTTGATTGAAGAGTTCGTGCGTCTTTGCCAGTGCCCAATCCCTAGTGCCTAGTGCCCCTTACTTATGTCACACGATCAATGCCCAACGACAGTCAAAGGCGAGAAGCAGCAGCCGAGCAAGCGGCATCTTGCGGCGACGCCGCGGAAATTGCAGCGCATCAATGGCCAGGCTGCGTGGCGCAGCATGGATGAGTTGGTGGATGCGCCGGAGTTTCGCGAGCACTTGGAGCGTGAGTTCCCGGCTGCGATGGCGGAACTGGTGACGCGCGAAGCGGTGGACTTGCAGGCGGCTGAGCAGATTGCACTTGCTGAGCCGGCGAAGAAGCACGATTCACGCCGTGAGTTTTTGAAGTTGATGGGCGCGAGCATGGCGCTTGCGGGCGTCGCAGCCACTGTGCCGGGCTGCCGACGGCCTGACCACAAGATTTACACGTACTCGAAAGTTGTGCCGGAAGAGATCATTCCGGGCAAGCCCTTGTACTACGTCACGGCGATGCCTCGCTGGGATGGTGGCGCAGAAGGCTTGATGGTTGAGACGCACGAAGGTCGGCCCACAAAGATCGAGGGCAATCCGCTGCACCCGGTGAATCAGGGCAAAGCGTCGAAGTGGGCCATGGCATCGATCATGAGTTTGTATGACCCTGATCGCGTTCGCGACTGCGTGTTTGACAACCCGGCTCGCGGCAAGACGGCCGCGTCGTTTGATGATTTCCGCGCGTGGGGCAGCGATCACTTCAAGAAGTATGAAGGTTCGGGCGAGGGCCTCGCGATCATCGCCGAGAAGAGCACAAGCCCGACGCGTGCGGCGGTCCGCGACAAGCTTTTGAAGAAGTATCCGAAGGCGAAGTGGTGCGTGTACAACGCGGCACAGGCTTCGGGCGAAAGCGAAGGGACGAAACTCGCGTTTGGCAAGGCGATGAAGCCCATGTTCTCGATGAGCAAGGCGAACACGAATGTGATTGTGTCGCTGGATCGTGACTTCGTCGAAGGCGAGTCGGCGTCGCTCTTGAACGCTCGCCAGTTTGCTTCGACACGCATGCTGTCGAAAGCCGCTGACGCGATGAGCCGTTTGTATGTTGTTGAGAGTTCGATGACGAACACGGGCGGCCAAGCGGATCACCGCCTGCGCCTTGCTCCGTCGCGCGTCACGGCGTTTGCTGTACTGCTGGCGCAGCGCGTGATGAAGAATCTCGCTGGTGCAGACTTCGCGGAAGTGAAGTCGGCGGTTGATGGGTTGGCGGCGGGCGCGGGCAATGCGATGGGCGCGGATATAGATCCCGTGTTCCTTGATGAGTGCGCGAAGGACTTGCTTGACTCCGCGAATCGCGGGAAGAGCCTCGTCATGGCAGGCCCAAGCCAGCCCGCAATCGTGCATGCGATCGTTGCGGCACTCAACGCGGGGCTGGACAACGTCGGCAAGAGCGTGTCGTATCTCGCGGTTGATGAAGAGTCAGTTGCAGGCGGCCAGCAGGTTTCGCTCGCGGAACTTGCCAAGCACATGAACGACGGCAAGATCAGCACGCTCGTCTGCGTGAACGTGAATCCTGCGTACGACGCACCGGGCGACCTCAAGTTTGTTGATGGATGGAAGAAAGTCGGCGCGACGATCACGCTCACCGTTGGTCAGAGCGAAACAGCGGCCGCAAGCACCTGGGCCGTGTCCGGTGCACACTATCTTGAGAGCTGGGGCGACGTCCGCAGCATCGACGGCACGCTCTCGCCCGTGCAGCCCATGATCGCACCGCTCTACGAAACCTCAATGAGCGAAATCGAATTCCTCGCCCTGCTCGCGGCGAAGGACTTCGGCGCGAAGGTTGATGGATACGAACTCGTTCGCGAAACGTGGAAGAGCAATGCCGCGGCGTGGTTTGGGGCGGGTGAGTTTGAGACCAAGTGGCGTCGTGCGTTGCACAATGGCGTCGTGGAGAACACCGCGAAGAAGTCTGACGAGGCAAAGTTCAATGGCAAGGCTGTTGCTGACGCGATCGCCGGTCTGAAGTTGGCGGCGGCTCCGTCGAGCACTTCGCTTGACGTCGTGTTCACTGTTGGCAACATGGCCGATGGTCGTTTCGCGAACGTTGGCTGGCTGCAGGAACTGCCACACGCGGCGACGCGTGTCGTGTGGGACAATCCTGTGGTGCTCTCGCCCAAGACGGCGGAAGAGCTGGGGCTGTCGCCCGAAGGCTTCGAGATGGGAGCCATGGATGACGACACCAACAAAATGAACGGCATGTACACCAAGCCCAAGTATCCGACGGCAAAGGTCGCGGAACTGACTTTGGGCGGGCGCACGATCAAGTGCCCGGTGTGGATCTGCCCCGGCACGCCTGACAACACAGCGGTCATGATGGTGGGCTACGGCCGCACCAATGCCGGTGTCGTGGGTGATGAAGTTGGTGTCAATGTGTATCCGCTGATGAACAGTGGTGGCGTTGGTGGGGGGATGAGCGCTTCTGGACTGTCGCTTAAGGACACGGGTGACACGCACATGATCTGCTCGACGCAGAATCACTGGACGCTCGACGGCAAGGACAGCATCATCCGCGCGGTTGATCTGCCCGCGTGGAAGAAGTATGGCGACGATGTGCAGAAGGTCGTTGACTCGTTCTATGGAACAGTCGGGCCGCGCGATCTCAACTTTGCTGAAAAACTCGGCGAACTGACGCACGTCCCGCCCAACCTTTCGATCTATAAGAATCCGTACAACAAGTCGAACGCAGAGCCTGCGCAGGATCAAGTCGAGCCCGGCGATCCGAATGGTCCTAAGTATCAACAGAACGTCGGCCCGGCGTACGCGTCGCGTCCGCAGTGGGCAATGACGATTGACCAGCAGACCTGCACGGGCTGCGGCGCGTGCACGATTGCATGCCAATCGGAAAACAACATCCCGGTCGTGGGCAAGAAAGAAACCGCAAAGGGCCGCGAACTCGCTTGGATTCGCGTTGATCGCTACTTCACGGGCAACGACTTCAACAATCCGTCGGCGATGCACCAGCAGCCTGTCGCGTGCGTTCACTGCGAAAACGCGCCGTGCGAAGTGGTGTGCCCGGTGTCTGCAACGGTCCACGGCCCTGAGGGCATCAACTACATGACGTACAACCGCTGCATCGGCACGCGGTATTGTGCGAACAACTGTCCTTATAAGGTTCGCCGCTACAACTGGTTTGACTACGGCGTCACAAAGTTCAACGGCGGGTACTACTTCAAGGACCTGGTTGATCCGATCGGTGAGCATATCCCGGGCCAGGAAGGCATCACGGGTAGCCAGAAGCACAACTCGATCAACCCGAACTTGATTCCACCTCGCTTGCGTCAGAAGCTGGACGAGATCAGCAAGATGCAGAAGAACCCGGACGTCACGGTGCGCAGCCGCGGCGTCATGGAGAAGTGCTCGTACTGCATTCAGCGCATCAACTTCGCGAAGATCGAGTGCAAACTTGCGGATATTCGCGACAGCGAGGGCAAGCACGTGATCCCGGATGGTTTCTTCCAGTCGGCGTGCCAGCAGGCGTGCCCGAGCAACGCGATCACGTTTGGTGATGAACTGGATAAGACGAGCAAAGTGCATGCGACGCGGCATAATGCTCGCAGCTACGCGTTGCTTGGATACTTGAACACGCGGCCGCGCACGAGCCACATGATCCGCGTGATGAATCCAAATCCCGAGATTCTGAGGCAGCGCGATCCCGATCGGTTCAAGAACTTGGCGGAGCCGTTCCATCATGGCGGTCATGATGATCACGATCACGGCCACGATCACGGCTCCGAGAAGGCTGGCTCAGGTGGGGGGCATTCGTTCTTTGATACACGCAAGCGGCGCGAGGACTCCGGGTATGCGATGAGTCTGCGAGTGCTTTCTACGAATAACGCTGGAGGTGTCCGGGCATGACGTCAATTCACCCTGACCAGATTACTGCTCAGCGATTGGCTGGGATCGTGAGGGGCGCGACGCCGCCTCCCGTGCTGGACCCGAATACCGGAGACGGCACGCTCATTGATACGCCGGGCGTGCGGCCGCCGTTGGTGTTGAACAACCGCAGCTTTGGCGAGATCACGGACATCGTCTGCGGATATACGGAAAACAAGCCACCCAAGTGGTGGTTGCCGGCGTTCTTGACCACGTTCGGACTTGCACAACTCGGCGGCGTGCTGATTTTGTACTTGGTTATCACGGGCATCGGCACGTGGGGTCTGACGAATCAGGTCGACTGGGCGTGGGACATCACCAACTTCGTGTTCTGGATCGGTATCGGTCACGCCGGAACGCTCATCAGCGCGATTCTGTGTTTGCTGAAGCAGAAGTGGCGCACGGCGGTGAATCGCGCGGCGGAAGCGATGACGATTTTCGCGGTTATCTGCGCCGCGACCTTCCCGGGCATTCACATTGGTCGTCAATGGATGGCGTGGTTCCTGCCCCCGATTCCCAACGCCAACGCGATCTGGCCAAACTTCAAGAGCCCGTTGCTGTGGGACGTGTTCGCGGTGAGCACATACGGCACGGTGAGCTTTCTCTTCTGGTACATGGGCATGATTCCCGACTTCGCAACGCTGCGAGATCGCGCGGATCGTCGCCTTCGTGCGAATAAGGATGGTGCGGTGCTGCTGCCGTTTGTGCCGATTCGCACAGACAAGATTCGAGCGTACATCTATGGCTTCCTCGCGATGGGCTGGCGCATGAGCAGCCGGCACTGGCATCGCTACGAAGCGGCGTACCTGATCCTCGCGGGCATTTCGACGCCGCTGGTGTTGAGCGTACACAGCATCGTGTCGTTTGACTTCGCAACGTCGATCGTGCCGGGCTGGCACACGACGATTTTCCCGCCCTACTTCGTCGCAGGTGCCATCTTCGGCGGCTTCGCGATG